>CAYYAQ010000081.1:0-23249 GCA_964469555.1 uncultured candidatus Brocadiaceae bacterium
GGCGGGCGCGTCCCTTCCGGATCTACTCGGCGACCGGGATCTTTCGCCGCGGGGCCACTCGATCGAGGTCCGTGTCTACGCCGAGGAACCAGCGAACGGGTATCTGCCGGCCGCCGGAACGTTGACGCGCGTGATTGAACCGACGGGCCCCGGAGTGCGGTTTGACTCAGGAGTTCACGCCGGCACCGAGATCAGCGTGCACTTCGATCCGATGATCAGCAAGATCATCGTGCACGCGCCAGATCGCGACGCGGCGTGCCGCAGGCTCGAGCGGGTTCTGCGCGAGACGGCATACCTCGGACTCCCGACGAACCTGGACTTCCTCGGTCGCGTGATCCGGAGCCCGGGCTTCCGCAGCGGTGAGTTGACCACGGCGTTCCTCGACGACCACCCTGAGCTCGCCGCCGGTCCCGAAGGCGCTGCGCCCGATGTTGCCTACGTGGCGGCCGCGCTGTGTGAAGCGCTCCGCAGTGGGGGTTCGGATGGTTCGAACTCGGAGTCGGCGCCCGATGGCGACGCCAGCAGTCCGTGGGACACTGTCGGGGCGTTTCGAATCTGGAGGCGGTCGTGAGCATCAGCAAGGATTTCGACCACGGGGGCCAGCGTCTACGCGTACAGCTTTCGCATATCGAGGGTGAACGGTATCGAGTCCTCGTCGGTGACGCGGACCACGAGGTGACGGCTCGTCTTCTCCCCGATGGACGGGTGCGTTTCCAGCTCGATGGCAGCGTGTTCCACGCAGTGGCGAGTTGTTCGGGCACGGGCAAGGCTGTGTCGCGTCGCGGCGACGTGCACGTATCTCTCGGCGAAGAGACGTGGATGCTCACGGGCGGCAACGCACGTTCGAGTCGGGCGGTCGGCGGACATGACGTCGCCGGGGATGGAATAATCGTCGCCCCGATGACCGGAACGGTGCTCTCGATCCAGGTGCGAGAAGGTGACACGGTCTCCGCGAGTGATGCCGTCGCGATCGTGTCCGCCATGAAGATGGAGCACAAGTTGCTCGCGGGAGTGGACGGAACGATCGTCGAGGTGGCAGCTACGGAAGGCGCGACGGTCGAGCAGGATGAGGTGATCCTTCGCGTCGAGCCCGTTGACTAGATCGAGGTTTGTCGCGGGCGCTCGCGGAAAGCTGTAGAATCCCGAATGGACTCACGGGCCCGTTCGTTCCCAGGTTGACTTTCGAGCTGGTCGCGATCTTCCTCTGACTGGTCGTCTTTCCATGAGACTCGTTCTCGAGCCGAGGTCGATCGAGCAATACCGACCTTCGCGAGAATCTGAGACTCTGACCAGCGCCACTCGTTTCCCCTTGCCGGAGGCAAGTATGCGGATCGTGATCCCCGGAGGTTCGGGCCAAGTCGGCACTTTCATGGCAAGGGCGTTTCAGCGCGCCGGCGATGAAGTGATCGAGCTCAGCCGCACGCCGCGCGACAAACCGTGGCCGGGGTCCGGTTCGGACTGCTGACGCCCGCGTGGATGCTGGAGATCGGCACGTTCCTCATGCGGACCGAGTCCGAACTCGTATTGAAGAGTCGCCGCGTGGTGCCAGGGCGTCTGCTCGAGTCCGGATTCGAATTCGATTGGCCCACCCGGCCCGAAGCGGCCCGCGATCTCGCGGACCGTTGGCGAGCCCTGCGTCAGGGGTAGCAGAGGGTCAGGCGTCTTCCTTCGCGGGCGCCATCACGGACGCGATCACCGAGACCTGCACGATGTCGTCCGCATTGCATCCGCGCGATAGGTCGAGGCAGGGTCGCGCGAGCCCCTGGATCAGCGGGCCGAGCGCCTGGAAGCTCGCCAGGCGATGGGTGATCTTGTAGGCCAGGTTTCCGGAATCGAGATCCGGGAAGACGAACACGTTCGCGCGGCCTGCCACGGAGCTGTTCGGCGCCTTCGCCGCGGCGACCTCGGGGATGATCGCGGTGTCGAATTGCAGCTCGCCATCGGCCTCGATTTCGGGATGTTGCTCGCGGAAGATCCGCAACCCTTCACGGACCTTGTCGACCCGCGAGTGCTCGGCGCTGCCCTTCGTCGAAAACGACAAGAACGCGACGCGCGGCTCCTCGGTCGTGAGCAGGCGGTGGTTCTTTGCCGAGGACGACGCGATCGCAGCGAGCTGTGAAGGATCCGGGTCCGGTAAGACGCCGCCGTCCGCGTAGCTGTAATTCGTGATGCCACGCACCATCAAGAACATCGATGACACGATTGGGATGTCCGTTGCCATGCCGACGCAGTAGATCCCTGCTCGGATGACCTCCGCCGTCGTGTGTGTGGCTCCGGCGACGCAGCCGTCCGCCTCACCCAGTGCCACGAGGGACGCCGCGAAGAACAGCGGCTTGCGCGCGAGCTCCGCGGCGCCATTCCGATCCAGTCCCGTGGCGCGGCGTCGTTCGAAGATGTGTTCGACGACCCGCTCGAAGCGATCGTCAACGCCGGGATTCTCGATCCAGATCACCTCGGCGAGCCGCGAGTGCTCGAGGTCCTTGCGCGCCGCGACCGTGCGGGGGTCCGCGACCTCGGGCAGGACGATCCGCTTGAGGTCGGACCTCGCGCGTGCACGCAGGCTTTCCAGAACAGGTGGTAACTCGCCGCTCAGCGTTCGAACTCCATTTCGAGCAGAGCGAGTCCGTGCGTCTTTCCCTGCGCATCGGTCAGGAGACTCTCGCTGCCGCCGCCGCCGAGGCTGTCGGACAGGAGAAAGTTGAGAGCCAGCATGTTCGGCGCCTCGAAGCGCACGATGTCGCCCTTGCAGATGTCCTTGAAGTGTGCCTTCAAGCGCTGCGGCGTGAGGTGTTCGAGGATGAACGCGTAGTCCCCTTCGTTCTGCACGAAGACACCGACATTGCTGCCGTCGCCCTTGTCGCCGGAACGCGCGAGCGCGAAATCTCCGAGTTTGACCTTCGCCATCAGACTGCCTCCACGCGAGTTTCGGTCCGGACCTTGTCCTTGTGCAGGAGCGCCGGCCAGTAGCTGATGATCTTCGTGGCCTTTGGTCGTCCGCCCGCGAAGCCGGTGACGCCAGGAGGCCCGCTCGTCACGAGCGGCACGATCTCCATGCCGAATCGGTTGACCTTCGTCTTGTCGGTGGACTTCACGCCGAGGCGCAGCACGATTTCGGGCGCGTCGACCGTCTCGACGATGCCCTCGTGGCACACGCCGCTGCCGACGTACTCGATCATCTTCTCGTCGTCCGTGAACGTGACACCGTCCAACTCGAGTCGCCCAAACACGATGTCCGCGCAGAGGCGTGCCTTTTCGAGGGCGTCAGGCCCCGACACCGTCAACTGACCAGTGGCCTTGTAGCCGCTGTGGTAGCTGATCGAAACCTTGTAGGTATCTGTCGGTGCGCTGCCCTCGATGCCCGACAGCTTGACGCGATTATCGCCCGTGTCGGCGAGTTGCGCACTCGCGAAGTTGGCCGTGCAATCAGGCGTGAGATAACGGTTCGGATCGCCCATCTCGTAGAGCAGCTGAGAGATCACGGTTCGCTTGTCGATCAGTCCGCCAGTGTTCTCGTGTTTCGTGACGAAGAACGTCCCGTCCGCGCGCGCTTCGATCACCGGATAGCCGATCTTGACGAAGTCGCTGATTTCGCGCCACTTCGAGAAGTTGCCGCCGGTGCACTGCGCGCCACACTCGACGATGTGGCCGGCGACCGTGGCCGAGGCGAGCTTGTCGTAGTCGTCGGGTTGCCACCCGAACTCGTGCATCAGTGGTCCGGCGACGAGAGCGGGATCCGTGATCCGCCCACCGATGACGATGTCGGCGCCCTTCGCCAAGCACTCGGCGACCGACGCGGCGCCGATGTAGACGTTTGCGCTGCTGATCGAGTCGACGACGGTGTCGAGTGTTTCGCCGGTATCCATGTTGGCGAATGTCTCGCCCTCGGCCATCAGCGACGGAATCTGGTCGAGGATGTCGTCTCCGAGGATGACGCCGACCTTCAGGCCCTTGAGTCCCTTCTCCCTTGCGAGGTCGAGCGTCGCCTCCATGCACGCGAGCGGGTTCACGCCGCCGGCGTTCGCGATGACCTTGATCCCCTTCTCCGCGATCTCGGGGAAGATGCGGTCGAGCATCGTGATGAAGTCCGTCGCGTATCCGGCCTTCGGATTCCGACTCTTGAGCTTTTGCATAATGCTCATCGTCACCTCGGCGAGGTAGTCGAGAGCGAGGTAGTCGAGCGGGCCCTCCCGGACGAGACGCACAGGTCCGAGTATGGAATCGCCCCAGAAGCCCTGTCCGTTGGCGATGAAAACCTGATCACGCATGGCGCGAAGTCTAGCGACGTCGGTTGTGGGGAAACAGCCTTTCCGGAAACCCCGTGCGCCGGCAAACTCTGCAACGTGCGCGTCGTGATCGAGCGATACCTGCTGGGGCTCTTGATCCTGAGTGGTCTGTTCGTCGCTACACTCGTCGTGTGCAACTTGATCGCGACGAAGTTCACGGAGATCGACCTCGGATTCCACACGTTCACCGTTTCGGTGGGCATCCTGCCGTACCCGTTGACCTTCCTGGTCACGGACATCCTCTCCGAGGTGTACGGCAAGCGTCGCGCGAATCAAGTCGTGCTCGTCGGGTTCGTCGCGTCGGCGCTCGTCATTGGAGTCGTGCACCTCGCGATCGCGTTCCCCGCGCTTTCATTCGGCGCGTCGGCGATGGGTTTACTTCGTGGCGGCTTGTGGACCTTCTGACAGGGAGGTGTTTCGGTCCCCGGGCCAACCCGCGGCGGTTTCTGGGCGGGAAGCGAAGAGGGAATCGCGAGGACGATGGATCCGCAAGCCGAGACACGCCTCCACTTCGGAGACTCGAACCGATCCGCGCTAGGCGTTGGGTCGCGCAGGCGAGGCGCCCGCGGCGACGCGTTCGTCACCGACGAGGACCTTGAACCCGGAGAGGTCTCCGAGACCCGCGAGGGCTGGGTCGTCTTCCACGTGCACCTCGGCTGCGGGCTTGCGATTCGCGGGCTTTGGAACAGGAGCCTGCTGCGTCGCCGGTTTCCACTTCCCGCCGGTCTCGGGATGAACCGGCGCGATGGGTTGACCGATGTTGCGACGGTGTTCCTGCTGCTGTTTTGACGCGACGGACCGCCGCGCCAGCTGTGGCCGGAGCTTTCGCTTTGGCCTGTGCGGCACCGGGGCGCCGACCTTCGCGACCCGCTGGCTCTCGACGATCGCCGAGTCGTAGATCTCGATGTTGGAATCGTTTTCGCACATCTTCGGTTCCGACGACCAGATCAGATCCTCCATCTTGTCGCGGTTCAGGTATAGCACGCGTCCGATGAGCCGCGTGCTTATGAACAACGGAACGATCGCGAGCGGGCCGACGACCGACATGCGCAGGAACTGAGCGGACCCTTCGGTGAGCCAGAAAGCGCTCATCGCGGGCGTGAACGTGAGCCAGACGACGGCCATGACGACGACGCCAGGAAGACCGATGGTGAAAGCTGCCGGGAACAGCACCTTGGGGTGAAGGCCGCGGAAGTCCTCCCGTGTCTGGCACAGGGCCACGCCGAGCGGGAAGAGCACTGCGCTAACGACGAGCAGCGGCAGACCGATGGAGCCGAGGTACCGACACGCGAGAATGCCCGGCATCAGCAGCAACAAGCCGTTGATCAGGCAATCACGGAGGAAGAAAGCCGCGCGGCGGGCCTGCCTTGGAAGATCGGTGAGCTGAGGCGCATCGGTGAATCCCTGCACCGTGTCCACCAGGATCTGTCGGGACATGGCTCCGACGACACCGGCGATGCACAAGACGGGCAGCATCGCGATCGCGGGCAAGACCCAGAAACTCGACCTTGCGGTCAGCGTTCCCCCGAGGCCGACGATCAACGGGAAGATCAGCATGACCGTCATCAAAGTGAGTGGGATGTGTCCCAGAAACAGGAATGTTCCGGCATCCATGACCTCCTCGCGCATGTGCGTCTCGCGGAGGGGCGTGCCCCGTTTCCAACCGGATGGAACGGTTGGATAATCCTCGCCCTCTTCTTCAGCGGGTTCGTCAGTCGTGCCCATCCGCGTACTCCAGCTCCCAGACGAGGAGGAGCCGGCTCGCCGCTGGGCGGGGTCTCCTGCGTCCAGCGAGATGCCCAGCTTGCTCAGACGACCTTCGACGCGGTCACGCTCGCAGTCGACGATGATCTCCCGGGCGCAGTGCACGGACTCGTTCATGTAGCCGAGGTCGTAGCAGACGTTGCTCAGCTCCTCCCAGATCTTGTCGGTAGCTGCACCCTGCTCGATCGCCCGGTGCAGACACACGTACCGCTTCTCAGGACTGTCCCCAATATGATCAGTGGTCAATTCCTTCCCCCTAGTATCCCTGTCAGCGTTCGTTTCCACCAACACGTACAGTGTTGCCCGAGGCAGATGTCGGAAACGACATCAATCGCCTTTAGCCGGACGTCTCGTCCCGGGACGGGGTGGCGGCAGCGTCGGTAGCGTGGAGGAATCGCTGCGTCGGCGACTCGCCTGCGGAAGGCCAGTCTGAGCTAGCTGTCGTTCCCGGGTGCGCTGTCTGCGCCGGATCCCGCGGCGATCTTGGTCTGCAACTCGCCGCTCTCGTACATCTCGAGCACGATATCGGAGCCGCCGATCAACTCGCCGTCGACGAAGAGTTGCGGTGTCGTCGGCCAGTTGCTGAATTCGATCAGCGCTGGACGGATGGCCGGGTCGTCGAAGATGTTGACCACTTCGAACGGCTCGCCGACCATGTTCATCACCTGGATGGCACGGTGAGAGAAGCCGCACATGGGCTGCTCCTTCGTGCCTTTTGCGAAGAGGACGATTCGGTTGTCGGTGACGGTCTTCTTGATGCTCTCAGGGGTCCACATTGATGGGGTTCGCTATTCCGGTACTTGTGTCTTGATCTGGACGGCGTGAATCGCCGTCGTAAGGTGTTCGCCCAAGGCCGCCTGCACCATCTTGTGCTGCTCGATCCGGCTCTTGCCCGCGAATGCGCCGGAGGTGACACGGATATCGAAGTGGTCGGAGGTGCCTGTGAGGTCGGCGACCTCGACGGAGGCGCCAGGAATGGACGCCTCGATGAGTTCCTGGACTTCGCTCGTGGTCAGCAGCATGGTTCTTTCTTGGGATATTCGCTGCCTTCGGTGCGAGGGCCACAGGGAGATAGGTCCTGCAGCATCTGAAGTCAAGGGTTCCCCACGGTGACTCGGTGAACCGGATTCCTCCAGCGGTGCCTTGTTGCGACGGGGGATCCAGACCAAACTCTCGGTGGTGAAAGTCCTCCTGAGTCGCCCACGTGGGTTTTGTGCTGGTGTCGAACGAGCCATCGAAGTCGTCATCAAGGCGCACGAGAAGTTCGGCGCCCCGGTCTACGTCCGCCACGAAATCGTCCACAATCGTGTGGTTGTGGAGGATCTGCAGGCCATGGGTGCTGTGTTCGTGAAGAGTCTCGACGACGTGCCGACGGGCAGCCACGTCATCTTCTCGGCGCACGGCGTGGCGCCGCAGGTGAGGGTCGAGGCGGATCGGTTGCAACTTCAGGCGATCGACGCGACGTGTCCGCTCGTGACGAAGGTGCACGTCGAGGCCAGAAACTTCGCCGCCGCGGGCATGACGATTCTGCTGATCGGTCATGAGGATCACGTAGAAGTGGTCGGCGTGCGCGGTGAGGCGCTGGACAACACGATCGTCGTCTTCGGCGAGGACGCGGCGGAATCGGTGGAGGTACCCGACCCGGAGAAGGTCGCCGTGTTGACCCAGACCACGTTGAGCCTGGACGAGGCAGAGCGGACGCTCACCGTGCTCCGGCGAAGGTTTCCGAACTTGGAGACGCCGCGCAAGGAGGACATCTGCTACGCGACCACCAATCGCCAGTTGGCGGTGAAGAGCCTCAACGGAAGGGTTGGTCTGTGGCTCGTGATTGGTGACAAGACCAGTTCCAACAGCAATCGACTGCGGGAGCTCGGCGCGAGTTCCGGAGTGCCGGCCTATCTCGTCATCGACGCCTCGCAGATCGAAGAGGAGTGGCTGAACGGAGTGGAGTTCGTTGGCGTGACGTCTGGCGCGTCGACGCCGGAGGTCAGCGTGCGTTCGGTCGTCGAGCGGTTGCGCGAACTCGGCGCGACGCACGTCGAGGAAGTAGATGGCGTGAGCGAGTCAGTGGAGTTTCAGCTGCCTGCAGAGGTCTGCTGAGCCGAACGGCGATCGAGGCCCGGCTCGCAGCACGTCCACGATCGGATCGTCGGAACCCGTCTCGTGTGCCGGTGAGCCCGCGGGTCAGGCCCCGTATTCCCGGATGCGGTCAGGTCGCCTGATCAGGAAGTAGATCAGTGCACCGATGAAGTTCATCATCGCGACCACCACGATCCAGATCAGCTGCGTATTGCCTTCACTCCTCTCTTTCGTCGCGCATTCGATCAGCATCCAGATCCAAAAGACCTCCGAAGCCAAGCCCAGGATCGCGAAGAACGGGACGAGCGTACAGCCGAGTATTTCCATGGCGCGAAGAGTTCGATGCGATGGGGCGCCTCCCTACGCGAGACGCCCGCGGGTATAACGAACACCCATGGTCTATTCTAGATCCGGACCCCTCAGTAGATGCACTTCAGATTGACTCCCGTCGCGATCGCCGTCGCCACGATGCTTGCGCAGACCCCCGTCTCCGCTCAGAAGGGCTCCGACTTCGACGCACGCGCCAAGGCCGCCCTGGACAGGAGCCGACCCGTCCTACTCAAGAAACTCCGGAAGGGGCATGGTGGCGAGCTTGCGTTGCTCTGTCTCGCCGCCGTGCACGACGGTGTTCCGCGTGACGACAAGAGCCTCGTCAAAGCGATGAAGAAGCTGTCGCGGACGAGCATGTCGGCGACGTATGACCTGTCGCTCAGACTCATGGTGGCATCCGAGTACGCCTGGCTTCCCAAGCGCGAGGCCCTCGCGGTGAAGGATGTGCGCAAGTTGTTGAAGAACATCACGCGCGACGGGGGATTCGACTACGGCTCCAGGGCAAGACGCTGGGATCTCAGCAACACCCAGTACGGTGCGCTCGGGCTGCGAGCGGCAATCAGCATGGGTGCGAAGGTGCCGCCGAAGATCTGGAAGGGTCTGATGCGCACGGCGATATCCGCACAGAACGAGAACGGGGGATTCTCGTACATGGCAGGCGGTCGCGGCCAGGATGTTTCGATGACGACTGCGGGCATCGCCGTAATGCAGCTGTGTTCCGAATACCTCGACGACGCCACCGTGAAAGCACTCGAGGTCGAGAGACGCCTCGCCGCCGCGTGGGATTTCATGGCGGAACACAAGGGTGAGATCGGCGCTCGAAACACGAGGAACAGCTTCTACTTCCACTACGGCCTGGAGCGCTCCTGCATTTTGTCGGACGTCAAGGACGTCGACGGCAAGGACTGGTATGAGTCCGGCGGCGAGATGTTCCTGCGCACGCAGCTCAAGGGCGGCGGTTGGCGCAGCCACGTCGACCACATTCAAGGGGGGCCGGATGTCGACGGCTCGGACTCGGTCAGCACTTCGTTCGCAATTCTGTTCTTGCGGCGCCAGTTCAAGAAGGTCGTCGGACCGATCACGCCGTCGAGGTCCGTCGCGATCACCCAGCTCACGCAGCAGTCGAGCAAGGATGTTGTCGAGGGCGCGGTCAAGTCCGTCGTAGCTCGTGGGCGGTCGGCGTTGCCCGGTGTCCTGCGCGCGCTTCGCAGCACGATCAAGATCCAGCGGATCGCCGGCGCGCGCGCCTTGATCGGTATCACCGGCAAGGACTTTGGGTTCAACCCGCACGTGTCTCCCGAAAAGAGCAAGTCTGCTGTGACCAAGGCCGAGCTCTGGTGGCTAAAGTCGAAGGGCGTTCCTGAGAAGCGTCCCAAGACAGACAAGAAGTAGCTCGCCCATGCCCGATCCCTTTGGTTCTTTCTCGCAACGACGGGTGCATCTGGAAGCGAGCAATCTCCTCCGTTCCCTGACAGTCGTCATCGACAAGGTCGAGGGCGGAATCAACCTCGGACAGGGTGTGTGCGATCTCGACTCACCTGTGCCGCTGCAGGAGGGCGCCATCGATTGCATTCGTGGAACGACCGACCGGCAGACCTACACGTTCTATTCGGGTCTTCCCGAGCTCCGCGAAGCGATCGCGAAGAAGCTCACGGAGTTCAATGGGATTCACTGCTCGGCCGCGAACATCGGCGTGACGGCGGGCTCGTCCGGCGCGTTCTTTGCCGCGGGCATGGCCCTGCTGGACCCTGGCGACGAGGTCGTGCTGTTCGAGCCCTTCTACTCCTATCACTACACGTCGCTCAGGTTGATGGGCTGTGTGCCCGTGTGCGTCCCCCTCGGTCCCGACGACTTCGCGTTGGATCCAGAACGCCTCCGCGCGGCGATTACTTCGAAGACCCGGGCCGTGGTCGTCAACACGCCGGCCAACCCGTCGGGCAAGATCTTTTCTCGCGAGGACCAGCTGGCGATAGCGGAGATCCTCGCGGACACGGACATCCTGGTGTTCACCGACGAGGTTTATGAGTACATGTGCTTCGATGGCCGAGAACACGTGTCTCCGGCGACGGTCGAAGGTCTTGAACATCGTACGCTCACCATCGGCGGATTCAGCAAGACCTACTCAGTGACGGGATGGCGGATCGGCTACCTCGCGGGGCCCGAGCAAGTCGTCGACAAGATCGGTCGCGTGTTCGATCAGATCGACGTGTGCGCGGCGCGTCCGATGCAGAGAGGAGTGCAGCGCGCGCTCGAAGAACTGCCGGCGTCGTTCTACACGGATCTGCAAGTCGACTACCAGCGCAAGCGCGACCAGTTCTGCGCTGCACTCGTCGAGGGTGGTTGGCGCGTCACCGTGCCCCAAGGCGCCTACTACGTGATGGCCGACTACCGCGATGTGTTCGGTGACCTCGATCCCGAGTCCGCGGTGATGCGGATGATCGAAGAGAAGCGCGTGAACGGCGTCCCCGGGCACCTGTTCTTCGAGGATCCGGAGCCGATCCGGTCGATCCGGTTCCATTTCGCTGTGCCGGACGGCGTGCTCGACGAGGTCTGCGCTCGGCTGCGGACCCCCAGGGCAAATAAATAGCCCGCCCTCGCTGAAGCGAGGACGGGCACACCTCTCAGCCGCGCGTCTGTTCTTAGTCGCTTCCCTCCGTTTCCGACGGGAAGCCCTCCAACGCTCAATCCCACAGGCGGTTTATCGCAGCGTCCCCAATACCTCTACAGGATCTGCTGCGACGCCTGCATACCCCTAGGACGATGTGAGCCCGGGATGACTTCCGGCAGGGACCATTTTTTTCTTGTGCGGCGGCTCGTAAGGACTCGGAGCCGTATGGATCGCCTAGTCTCCTTGTCCGCGCCCCTCAAGCGTCTCGCATGGCAAAACACCCCTCGACTGTCGCGTTTCTGTCCCTGGCGTTTCTCGTGGCCTGCACCACTCCGCCGGGGGGTGAAACGACGAATCCTCCGGACTACGCAGCCTTCCTGCAGGCCTGCAAGGACGCGACGACGGATGCCCTGGTCGTGAATCTCGCCGCCCATCCGGATGACGAAGCGGGGCGGTCCCTGGTGTTCCTGCGGCGCAAGTTCGGTATTCGGACCGTCACCGTCTACAGCACCTGTGGCGAGGGCGGGCAGAACGCCATCGGTCCGGAGATCGGGCTGGACCTCGCGCGGCTCCGCACCCGCGAAACGCTGGCGGCGGCGGAATACACGGGCACTCGGGTTCGGTGGCTGGGCTTCTCCGACTTCGGCTACTCGAAGACCGCGAAGGAAACGTTCAAGGTCTGGGGGAAGGACAAGTACGTCGCTCGGTTGACGACGATTCTCGCGGAAGAGCTGCCGGACCTCGTGCTGACGAACCACAGCCCGGAGCAGGGGCACGGGCACCACCGCGCGTCGGTGATCGCGGTGCGCGAGCTGTTAGAGGGGCAAGCGAAGTCCGGATGGGTCGTGCCCGTGTATCAGCGTGCGTCCAGTCGCCGACCGCGACCGACGAGCGCGAGTCGTACTGGGCGACCGGGCGCAAGAACTCCGAGCACGCGCGCGCAACCGGTGCCGGACATCAAGTTCGACGTCGGAGAAGTGGACTACATGACCGGCATGACCTACTCGCGACAGGCGTCGCTCGGTTGGCGCCAGCATCGGACGCAGGGGATGATGGGCGCGTTCTCCAGTTCGCGCAGCACACCGGATAGCTGGCGCATGGTGCACCCGAAGAAAGGGAATGGCGCGAGGTTCTTCGCGTTCCTGGGGTCGGTGTTCGACGAGCTAGCGTTCGAGAAGGTCGCGAAGGACAAGAGTGTCGACGTCGATAAACTGAAAGCTGACTTCGCCGAGTTCCACAAGGTGCGACCGCCGGCGGACCACGTGTCGCGTGCGAGGCGCTTGTTGCCCGTGCTCGAATTGCTCGCAGGCGGCCTGACGGAGGGCCAGCCGGCGCGGCGCCTGCAGCGTCGGATCGATGCTCTTCAGCGCGTTGTTCTCGAGGGGTTGGGAGTGAAGATTACTGCGACGCTCGCGCGGCAAAAACTGTCCCGCGAGAGCGAGGGCTTCGTGGATGTTCGGGTCACGCGATCGACGCGGGGCGGAGTGCGGAATCTTACCGCCACGCTCGGTGCCAAGACGACCGAGGGGAAGGATGGGCACGTGAGCGTTCCATTCGGTCCGCTCCGGGGAATAGACACGGCGAGTGTCGCGCCGTCGTGGTTCCGTCCGCAGATCCGGTTCGAGGTCGACGGGCAGACCATCACCCGCCGACTCGCTGTGCGATACACAGCGATGCCGCGCGTCGCGTTGGAATTGAAGCGTCCGGTCCGATTCGTTCCGACGACGTCGACCGGCAAGAAGATCGAAGCCTCGGTGCAGATCGTCTGGAACGGGGAGAAGACGCTCGATTCGTCCCTGCGCGTGGAGGCTTCCAACGGATTCGATGTGAAGGTCGATGATGCGTCGATTCGGATGGCGAGTTCGACTCGGGCGGAGCGACGCGTGCACATCCAACTGCCGGCGACGTCTCTGGACGGTGAGGAGGCGATCGTGCTCGCGTTGGATTCGGGCAAGTCCGAACTCCGGCTTCGGCCCGTGGACGTCAAGGCTTCGCCGGATCTCTTCGTGGGGTTGATCCGGGGCCCTGACGATACGTTGAAGCTCGCTCTGTCGGACCTGGACATCCGGTTCGAAGAACTCGACGCGAAAGCACTTCCCAACGCTGATCTTTCGAAGTTCTCGACGGTCGTGATCGACATCCGTGCGTATCGCACGCGTCGAGATCTGCGTACCCAGCGAGACCGGATTCTGGCGGCGTGCAAGTCCGGCACTCGCGTGCTGTGCTTCTATCACAAGCCAAGCGAGTGGAATGCCACGAAGGAACGACCGTTGTTGGCGCCGTTCCCCTTGTCCGTCGGTCGCTCCCGAGTCTGTGAAGAAGACGCGAAGGTCACGCTGAAGGATCCGGGCCATCGGATCTGGAACCATCCCAACAAGGTGGTGGTCGCAGACTTCGACGGCTGGGTTCAGGAGCGAGGTCTGAACTTCCCGAGCAAGTGGGGCAATAGCTGGCAACCGTTGATGCAGATGAACGACACCGGCGAGAAGCCGCTCGAAGGCGCGATGCTCTACGCCAAGCACGGAAAGGGCGACTACATCTACTGTTCCCTCGCCCTCTACCGCCAACTTCGCCGCGGCCATACTGCCGCCGCGCGACTCCTCGTCAACCTCCTCTCCCGGTAGCGCGTCTCCGGGTCAGGCCATCACGACGAGGAGGTCTTCGGCCTGGACGGTGCTCTTGAGAGGCGGAAGGACGTCTTCGACGGTGCCCGCGTGAGGGGCGCGGATCACGGTTTCCATCTTCATCGCTTCCAGCGTCAGCAGCGGATCGCCCGCGTCTACCGAGTCGCCTGCGGCGCAGTGCACGCCGATGACGGTTCCTGGCATCGGGGCGCCGACGTGCCGGTCGTTGGCGGTGTCAGCCTTCCGCGCGGTGACGACTTCGTCGGCGAGACTCGTGTCCTGCACGGTGATCTGTCGACCTTGGCCGTTCAGTTCGAAGAATACTGTGCGCTGTCCCTTGTCGTTCGGCTTGCTCACGGCGTCGAGCCGGATGACCAGTGTCTTGCCGGGCTCGAGGTCGATCAGGATCTCTTGACCCTGCTGCATCCCGTAGAAGTAGGTCGGTGTGTCGAGGATCGAGACGTCCGCGTACTTCGCGAAGAACATGAAGTGGTCCTCCATCACGCGTGGATACAACGCGGCGCTGAGGACATCAGGGGCCGTCATCGGGCGACCATGTCGCTCCTGCAAGTTCGTCTTGAGCGCGTCGAGGTCGAGTTGGTCCAACTCCGCCCCCATGCGGATGCTGCTCATCGGTAGGCCTTTCAGAATCGCGCCCTGAAGATCCTGCGGGAAACCACCTAGCGGCTGACCGAGATGCCCCTGGAAGTACGTGACCACGCTGAGAGGAAAGTCCAGCTTCTCCGCCGCGGCGAGAACCTTCGTACGTGTCTTGTCGACCATCGTGTCGAAGTCCTCTTCCATCTCGAGGAGGTTGTTCTGCACGATGAAGTTCGCGAAGTCTCCGACCATCTTCGAACTCGGCGTGACCTTCGGAATGTCACCGACGAGCTGATTGACGACCGCGAACGCGTGCTTCACGTCCTTCCATCGATCGAGGAGCCCGAGCGATTCTGTCTGCGGCCGCAGGTTGCTGTACTGCCCTCCCGGGATCTCGTGGTAGTAGACCTCCGATGTCCCGCTCTTGAGCCCGGACTCGAACGGCCCGTAGAACTCGCGCACCGCCTCCCAGTAGTCGGCGAGCGGTTGCAACGCCTTGTTGCCGAGGCCTGACTCACGGTTGCCGCCGCGCAGCGCTGCGATCACCGCATTCATGCTTGGCTGACTCGTCAGTCCCGCCATGGGGGCGAGCGCCACGTCTACGATGTCGACCCCTGCCTCGATCGCCTCGAGCGTTGAGGCCACCCCGTTGCCGCTCGTGTCGTGCGTGTGCAGATGGATCGGAATGCCCAGGCTCTCCTTCAGACGCGAGACCAACATTTCAGCGGCGCGCGGACGCAGCAGCCCAGCCATGTCCTTGATGCACAGAATGTGCGCGCCCATGTCCTCGATGCGCTTGGCCAGGTCGACGTAGTAGTCGAGGTCGTACTTCTTGCGGCTCGGATTGGCGACATCTCCTGTGTAGCAGATGCACACCTCCGCCACCTTCCTGGTCGACTGGAGGATCGACTCGACCGCGAAGCGCACGTTCTCCAGGTCATTCAGGCTGTCGAAGACCCTGAACACGTCGATGCCGGAGTGCGCCGCTTCGTGAATGAACGCCGCGACGATGTTGTCCGAATAACTCGTGTAGCCCACGGCGTTCGCGCCACGTAGCAACATCTGGTGCAGGATGTTCGGCGCCGCGACCTTGAGTCTTCGCAGTCGATCCCATGGGTCTTCGTTGAGGAAGCGGTACGCGACGTCGAATGTCGCGCCGCCCCAGGTCTCAAGGCTGAACAGATCGGAAGCGAGATGGGCGGTCGCCGGTGCGATCCGAAGAAGATCTACTGTGCGCACGCGTGTCGCGAGCAAGCTCTGGTGAGCGTCGCGCATCGTCGTGTCGGTGAGCAGAGGTCGTTCCTGCTTCAGCACCCAGTCAGCGAGCCCCTTCGGACCTTCCCGTTCCAGGATCTGCGCGGTGCCGGTCGGCGGAGAGGACGCGGGCGATGGGGGAACCGGCACCTGCTTCAGGCGCGTGGGCACGAGCCGCTTCTCTGCCGTGACCGTCGGGTGTCCATTGACCGTGATCTCCGCGATGTAGCTGAGGAGCTTCGTCGCGCGATCGCGTCGCCCCGTGAGAGTGAACAGCTCCGGGGTCTCGTCGATGAAGCGTGTGTGTGTCCTGCCGCGGCGGAATGTTTGGTGGAGAAGAAGGTTCTCGAGGAACGTCATGTTGGTCTTCACGCCTCGGATGCGGAACTCTCGCAGCGCGCGCACGCTCTTGCGAATCGCCCGCTCGAATGTCAACGCGTACGCCGTCACCTTCACGAGCAGCGAGTCGTAATGCGGGGTGATGCGCGCACCGACGAATCCGTTGCCGACGTCGAGACGGATACCGGGACCCGATGCGCTCCGGTATGCCAGCAACTCGCCCGTGTCAGGCATGAAGTTGTTGCCGGGATCCTCCGTCGTGACCCGACACTGGATCGCAAACCCCCGCGGTTGGATCGAACTCTGACCGAAGAGCCCTATCTCCTCGCTTCCGAGCGAATGTCCCTCGGCGATGCGAATCTGGGTCTGCACCAGGTCGATTCCGGTGATCTGTTCTGTCACTGTGTGCTCGACCTGGAGACGCGGGTTTACTTCGATGAAGTAGTGCTCGTCTTGGGCGACGAGGAACTCGACGGTGCCCGCGTTCAAGTAGTTGACGTGCCTCGCGATCTTCAGCGCATCGTCGTGCAGCCGTTGGCACACGACGGAGTTCAGGTGCGGTGCCGGAGCGATCTCGATGACCTTTTGATGACGTCTTTGCACGGAGCAATCTCGCTCGTGCAGATGGACGACGTTCCCCTTGAGGTCGCCGAGAATCTGGACCTCGATGTGCGACACGTGATCGAGATACTTCTCGAGGAATACATCGCCGCTGCCGAATGCTGACTTCGCCTCCGAACTCGCCTGGAAGATCGCCTCGCTGAGGTCCTCGCCCGCGGCCACGACGCGCATTCCTCGACCGCCACCGCCGTGGACGGCCTTCACGATCACCGGGGCATGCCGCGAGTGGAATTCTCTGGCGACAGCCATCCCTTCCTCATTGTCGGGATCGAGGGTCATGCCGGGTACGACCGGAACGCCGGCTTCCTCTGCGACGTTGCGCGCGCGCACCTTGTCGCCGAGGCGACGCACCGTCTCCGGCCGTGGGCCGATGAAGGTGATCCCCCGTTCGGTACAAGCGTCGGCGAAGTCCGCATTCTCGGCGAGGAATCCGTAGCCTGGGTGGATCGCGTTGACCTCGGCGTTCACGGCGATGTCCAAGATCTCGTCGATGGCGAGATATGCTGCGATAGGGGGCTTGCCCATGCCCACGACGTAGGCCTCGTCCGCCTTGTAGCGGTGCTGGAGGTGGCGGTCCTCGTCGCTGTAGACCGCGACCGTGCGGATGCCCAGCTCGGCGCATGCACGGAATATCCGGATCGCGATTTCACCGCGATTGGCGCACAGGATCTTGCGGAAAGGAGAGGTCTCCATCGAAGGGATTATCGTCGCCGAAAACGCTGATCCTGTCGTCCCTTCGGAAACAAACGTTCGGTCGCACGCGAAGCCGCCTACTCGACCGATTCTGTGTACCCTGTCGGGCCATGAGGAACCGCGCCACGATCCATCTGACCACGCTCGCCGCCTTGCTGGGGGCTCCGTCCGCCGCGGTGCAGAAAGTCATCAAGCACGACACCGAGAAGGTCTCCGTCACTCTACCGGCGGGCTGGCGCATGGGGAAGATGAAGCCCAAGATGGCCGTCCTCGGGAAGGAGCGAAAACTCCACCGGATCATGTCCTTCGTCGCGGCACCGCCCGGTTCGGATCGCGGCGTGAACATCGACGTCGACGTGATCAACAACGGAGCGTTCAACATCCGACCGGACGTGCTTCGGGATCAAATCCTCTATCAGAGTCACGAGGGAATCGACAAGTGCGAAATCAGCGACAAGCCAATGCTCCACCTCGTGGCCCATCAGACGAAGCCGAGCAAGGTGGTGCTCGCCATAGCCTATCGGCGGGGCGTGGGGCGCACGACGCGTCTGGCAGTGCGCTGCGCCGCCTCGCAGTGGGAGGACATCAAGCCGGCGTTCCTGGAGATGGCGAAGACCATGAGCTTCGACCTCGCGCCGTGGCCGTCGCGGCCATCGGGTCGCACCGAGAAGCTGTCCAAGGGTGTCCTCTTCTCGTCGGCGCCCGAGATCAAGAAACCGGCGATGCGCGACATTCGGAAGTGCGTGCTCGACATTCAGAAAGGCATGGCTGAGATGCATGGCGAGGTCGCGCGACCGAAGGGCGACCCACTCGTAGTCTACGTCAACGAGTTGATGGCCGACCACAAGCAGATCGCCGCGAGTCAGAAGGTGGCCCAGGTCGTGATGGAGCCTGGGCACCACCGCTTGTTCACGGTTTTGCTGGAAAAGCGTGGCACGAGACAGAGGTCCGAGTTCGTTTCAGCGGTGTGCGTTGGGATCCTCACCGAGATCTACGGATTGAGCGAGGCGTTGTGGTTTGAAGTGGGAGAGCGATGGGTCGCGGAGCAGCGCGACATGACCAAGAAGCGACTCCCGTCGATTTCCAAGAACCTGGCCGGGCACATCCCCCCGGCCTCGAGTTTCGAGGAGCTCGCCGCTCACAAGAAGGTCCCGTCGATCGATTACGCGAGAGAGTGTCTGGTGTACGTCGGCATGTTCCACGCCGGTCCGAAGCAGTACCGTGCGGCCTACAAAGCGTTTCTGGCGGACTTGAAGGCTACGGGTGACGCGAAGGCGGCGACAAAGAAGCACCTGCTGTCGTTCGATCAAGGCAAGATGAAGGCCGACGCCCGCGCGTTCGAGAAGAAGATGCGTGGCGTGAAGGTGAAGTAGCCGCGATCAATCCGGCGCGACCGACCTCCGCTTGCCGTCCGAGCTGCGCGTTCCGGCGAGACCTTCCTCGAACTCCCGGTCCCAGAGCTGACACGTGACGGTCTTGTGCTTCTGGTCGAGGCCTTCGCAGTAGTTCGTGAAGATGCACCGTCGGACCTCGTCGCCCCGGCCCGGGCGAGCTCCAGGCTGTAGAACGCGGCGTCGTCGACCCGGCTACCGTCCTCGATGACTTCGTCGCCGAGAAGGCGGAGACCGAGGCAGTAGTCGGCGCCGACGGATTCGCGTGCCTTCCGTAACACTTCGATCGGCAGCCGTACGCGGTTTTCGGGCGAGCCGTCGTAGCCGTCTTCGTGCATGTTCAACCGCGACAGCAACCCGGCCATCGTGTACGCGTGGGCGAAGTGCAGTTCTCCGCCGTCGAAGCCCGCCCGCTTGGCGATGGCCGCCGCGTCCGCGAAGAGCCCAGGAAGGATGTCGGGCAGGCTCCGGATCTGCGGGAGATGGGTGTCGTTGACGTTTTCGCGGTAGCCGAACGCGTAGTCCTGATACTCGCGGTCGGTGAGTACTCCGCGCAGTGTCTCGTCGGTCACGCCATATCGGCGAGCGCCCTTTGCATGTTGTTGCGCGCTCGCTGTTCGAGGGCCGCACCCCACTCGGTCCAGAAGATGCGGTCCCGGTCGAGGAACGACTGAAGAAACTGGCGCGTACCTTTGGTGAACTCCTCGTCGGACACCCACTCGTGCTCACGGCGGATGTTCACGCGGTTGCGTTCGTACTCTGGCCAGTCCGCGGCGGTCGAACTCATGTCGAGATCGATGACGATGTCCGACATGGGGGCCGTCGGTTCGTGGCTCTTTGTGTCCAGGACCATTTGTTGGACGAGTGCGATACGGGATTCTTCCCACCCGATCGATCGCAACGCTTGGGACGCGAGGTCGGCACTGTCCTCTTCGTTCGTCTCGCTTCGGCTGTCGTAGATCGCGTCGTGATACCAGATCGCGTAGATTTGCTCGTCGGCGAGATCGAGGTCTCGCCCGACGAAGAGCATGTTCGCGATGTGCTCGATCGTGTGGTAGTGCCGGTGCGGTTCGCAATACCGGCGCGTCAGGTCGAGGAGTAGGCTCTCGTTCATCGGAAGCGACGTCCGGCAGACCGGGTGAGTTCTTGACACTATGATCCACGCATGGCCAAGAACGAATTCCAGAAGGGAATCCTGTCGCTGATTATCCTTGTTGGTGTGGCTCCGGCACAAGACGCGGCTTCGCTAGTTCGCGATGGAACCGCCAAGGCGAAACGCAAAGAGTTTCGGGTGGCGATCGCGCCATTGAGCGAGGCGCTGTCGATGGAACCGAAGAACTTCGAGGCCTTGCGGTGGCGAGGACATTGCCGGAATGCCCTCGGGATGCACGAAAAGGCCATCGAGGACTACACCGCGGCCCTCGGGATCGACCCGAAGAGTGCCTGGGTGTGGTACGCCCGCGGGATGGCGAGGCATCACCTCGGCCAGGCAAAGCACGCGATCGAGGATTACACGAAGTCGATCGAGCTGGACCCTTCGAACCACAAGGCCGTCGAATGGCGGGGATTCAATCGGAGTCTGCGCGGTGATTACCTGGGCGCGTACCTCGATTTCACGCGGGCGATGAAGCTGGATCCGGAGAATAGTCTGGTGTTCCACGCTCGTGGTCGCGCGGCGACGAGCCTGTTGGCATTCGACAAGGCGAAGGATGACTTCGAATCCGCCCTGCTGCTGAACGCGAAGAGTGCCGAGAGCCATGCGCAACTGGGGTTCATCTACGTTGCGGAGGGCGACAAGAAGAAGGCGCTCGCGAGTCTCGAGCGTGCGTTCGACCTCGACCCGAAGCGACTCGACTACGTGCGCCTCTGGCGATACTGGTTGCGTGGAACGTTGGGCAAGCTCGATAAGAACGCCCGGGATGAGTTGCCGCGAGCGAAGTGGGCCGGCAATCTGGCCAAGATTCTTCTCGGCGAACTCACTCGCGCGCAGCTACTGGGTCGCCTCAGTGGCCACAACGTCACGCCCGAGGAACTTCCGGCCCGGCGATGCGAAGCCGAGTTCTATCTCGGACTGCGCTCCCTCCTGGTCAACAAACCCAACCGCGCTCGCGAGTTCTTCAAGGAAGCCCTCTCCTTCGGCAACGCATCCCAGCCCGAGTGGCGCGCCGCCCACCGCCTCTCCCGACGCTAGTCCTTGGCGCACCGGCGCCAGGAGTCGGCGAGGACGTGGACCGGAGTGGTGAGGAGATCTAGCACTGGGATCGTGGCGAGGAGTTCTTCGTCGAAGGTCGGCTCGGTTTCGGTGACGAGGTCGCGCAACGCGGAGTAGCGGTGGCGGTAGCCGCTCATTACGCCACGCATCGCGGTGGAGCTGATGCGCTCGTGGAACTCGATGTGGAGAAGGGTCAATCCCGTGGTCTTGCCAGCCTGTACTTCCGGTACGATGATCACGGTCCGGTTGTCGCTGCGTCCACGCGCCACGAGGATTTCGCGCTCGGCGGCGACGAGGTGCTTGGTGCCGCGCAGCCGCGGATCGGCCGCTGTTCGCGAAGCAAGCGTGTCCGAAATGCCGGTCGTGCCGACGACCCCAACGGTAGCGTCCTCCATCCGTCGGTTGCCCTTGACCTCGTAGCGCGTCGAACCGAGCACGTCAGCCACGGCGGGGTCGATCGATCCCAACGCGCGAAGCGTCCGGTAGCTGATGCGGTCCCGCGGCGCGCCCGCCTCGAGCAACGACTTGACCAGCGGAACAGTGACGAGGTCTTCGTCCGACCGGGAGATCCCCACCGTCACCGTCTTGGCCTGGTGCTTGATCGCGTCTACGGGTCGGGTCAGTTCCTCGATCGCTCGCGTGAGAGCTTCGGCGAGGTTCTCGATGACGAGCGCGGGAGTTCCGACCACGGCGCTTCCCGCTGCGGAGCTCTCCGTTTCGTAGGACTCCAGCGGCTTGAGCCCAGCGAGGTAGGCCAGGTGCGAGTGCAGGCGAACGGCCGTGCTCGCCTCGAGCTGTCCGTCGTAGCGACCCTCTGCCATCTCGGCATGGAACTTGGCGATCGGTTCCCGGGCGCGCCTCTCGAGCGTCGGCAACAAGTCATCACGATCCGGCGGGTCTGATACGAGAATGTCGAGTTCGCTTCGCAAGAGTCGCAGCGGATGTGCCAGCTCGTCGATGGCCAGCGCGGCGTGGTAACCGAACAGGTGCCCCGCCATCGTCGACAACAAGAACGCCAACGTCGGGTGGACGTCCGGCGTCTGAATCGTTTCGAGCGCACCTGGATAGTGCGACGGATCGTCACTCGTGATCAGAATGGGCGCCGCCTTGTGCGCGTGGTAGATCGCGATTTCCTTGGCCACGTCGGATGCGGTCGAGCCGACAAGTCCCGCCGCGCACACCAGAATCAGCGGTTCGGCGGACAGGTCGATGTGCTTCTTGTCTTCCGTGGCATCGCACGCGATCGACTTGTAGCAGAGCTCTGACAGCTTGATTCGGATCTCCTCGGCAGCGATGAGGTTCGTCCCGTTGCCGACCACGGCCCAATACCGCCGCTGCGGCGCGTGCTTTCGCGCTGCGTTACGGATCCTGTCCGAGAGCCGCAGCATTTCGCGCATGACGTCCGGGAAGCTCCGCAACGCTGCCAACAGCTCCTGCTGTGCGTCGCTGTTGTCTTCGCCGAGCTCCTGGCGGAGTGCGATGGCCAGCAGGAAGCCCGCCGCGATCTGCGAGTAGAACGCCTTCGTGGATGCGACGCTCATTTCGACGTCACGTCCGTCCGACGTGTAGAGGACGCCGTCTGACTTGTCGGTCAGGTCGCTGTTGCGGCGGTTGACGATCGACAACACGCTCGCACCACGTCCCCGCACGAGGTCCACCGTGCGGTTCGTGTCCGTAGTCGTTCCCGACTGACTGATCGCGACGATCAACGTGTCGGACATGTCGTTCCGCAAGCGGAACCCGGACAGTTCGGTCGCCGGCATCGCCTCGACCGCGATGCTCGTATCCGAGAAGGCGTCGCTGATCGCCGCGGCTACCCCCTGCCCGGCGATGGCTGCCGTTCCCTGTCCAATCACGATCACCCGACCGTAGACGTTGCCTGCGAGGTTGTCGCGGACTGCGGCGGGGAGGCTCTCGTCGCCGAGGCGCACGAGCAGCTTGCCATCCTCCTCGATGATCTTGCCACGCAGTGTCTTGGCGAACGACTTCGGCGATTCCGAGATTTCCTTGAGCAAGTAGTGCTGGTTGTCTCCGCGGTCGATATCCCGCGTCGTGATCTCCGCCGTCTGGATCTCGTCGGCCGTTACCGGCAGCATCGTGCCATCGTAGGCGACCCGTTCGATTCTCGAGACTTCACCTGCGCCGCCCCGCGATAGCACGACGATCTGACCCTGGCTCGCGCTCGGGTTCTCCGGGTTGCCCGGTGTCTCACCATCGAGGCGCAAGAACTGACTGGTCGCCTCGACGACGCCGTACGGCTCGCTCGCGATCAGGTACGCATCCTCTGCTAGGCCGACGAACACGCCCTGTCCGCTACCGCGCAACGCCAGCGTGATCTTGTCCGGCTCTTTGGCGCTCTGACACCCGATCGCCACGGAGCCGACGAACGACGCGACGGTCTGACGGAAAGCGTCCCCGAACTCGAGGCCCTCCGCGAGTCGCCGTGATACG
>CAYYAQ010000082.1:0-884 GCA_964469555.1 uncultured candidatus Brocadiaceae bacterium
CATGGAGGTCGGCGAGTTCGTCCTGGCTGAAGAAATGGCGCACAAGGACTCGGACAGGCGGACGTTCAGGAGTCGGGCGGAGACGATCTTCGCCCCGTACGAGAAGGCAGAGCGTGACCGGACGGCGATGAACACCTGGTTCCAGTTGCTCCTCGACCGGAGGGCCCGCCGCCGATGACCCTGGCGATCCTCTACACACTCGCCGTGGAGGAGGGCCTTCCGCCGGTCGTCGGCGCGGCACCGTACAGCGTGCTCGCTCGTCAGCTGCCGCGGTTGGTCGTGAATCGGATGAACGGCGACCGGGACGAGGGCGTGCGCTTCTTTCCTCTTCTGGGCACGGTGGAGGGCAAGCGCCAGTTCTTCTCGATCCCGGAGATGCTCGACGCGGAACGCTTGATGACGCTGCACGGCTTGCACGAAGGCGTGCCATTCGTCGTCGACGGTCGAATCGGAAACGGTGCAATCAGCTTCCGTGTCCACGACGAGAAGAAGGTGACGATCCTGGAGAAGACGGTCGAGTTCGATCCTCTCGATCCGCTTCCCGCCGCGAAGCGCATGCTCTTCGAGCTGAGCGGAGTGTTCGGCTGGCATGGTGCGTTACCGGAGATGCTCGACATCGAACAACCGGCGTTGAGTTACTACCTCGTCGCCAAGGATGATCTTCTCTGTCTCGAAGCCGGTTTCGGCCGCGACGAAGATGAACAATGGGTGAAAGCGGCGCGGACGTTGTTCGATCTCCTACCGGATCACCGCGAGGTCCAGATCGTCTTGCTCGACATCTGCCGACACCTCGTGCGGGGCAAGATAGCCTCGTCCGAGGTGAAGGAGTTGTTGATGCACGCCGTGCAGGGGACCGAGGCCCTCGAGTTCGCGGGAGAGTCCGC
>CAYYAQ010000082.1:894-23200 GCA_964469555.1 uncultured candidatus Brocadiaceae bacterium
GGCGATTCTCGATGACCTCGGGCATCGGCAGGAATCCGACAACCTGTTCGAGAGGATCGTGGGCGAGCCGAAGATCTCCGAAGCCGTCGCGGTTCGACTCGCGGGGTTCCTGTTCCGACGCGGTCGCTTTTCCGAAGGGCGCGACCACCTCGAAGGGCTGATGGCGCGCGGCGTGACGGGAACACGCTTGCTCGCCCAGATCGCGGTTTTCTACCAAAGGCTCGGTCAGCACGATGAGCGCCGCGCGGTTATCGACGAACTCGCGAGGCGGACCGCGCTGCCGTCTGCAGTCGGGCGAATGGTATGTTGCGAGCTCGTCGATCAGGGACGCGTGGATGACGCTCTTTCCACGATCGGGAGTTGCATCGAAGCGACGCCCGGGGACCCTGCCGTGTGGTTGGAAAAAGGTCGCGTGCTTCTTCACGGCGAGAACCCGACCGACGCGGGCGCTGCTCTCGAGGAAGTGTTCCGGAATAATCCGTCGCCGACTATCAAAGAGGAAGCTGCGCGGCTGCGGCGATTCGTCGACCTTCCCGACGTGCTCCCCGCGTTGCGCACCGTCGATGCGGCGCTCGTGGGCAATCACCTCGAGCGCGCGGTGCGGCTCGCTAACGAACTGGTGCGGGTGCACCCCTCCATCGCCGAAGCATGGTTGTTCCTGGGCGTCGCGTACCAACGCGCCGAGGTTCCGGGCGAAGCGATCCGCGCTCTGCAGCGGGCGGTAGACCTCGATGCCTCTCTCGGCGAAGCACACAACCGGCTGGGTATCTTGCTGGTCGGCGGCGGTAGACATCGCGAGGGATTCGAGCAGTTGAAGCTCGCCATCGCCTGTCTACCGACCGAGTCGGGCCCGCAAATCCACATGGCGCAGGCGTGCTACTTCCTCGGCGAGCTCAACGCGGGCCGCGAAGCGCTCCGCGAGGCGGAGCGACTCGGCGCGAATCCGCAGACCGTGGAGTCGGTGCGGGGCATGTTCTTCTCGGATTGATTTCCTGTTCGGATTCAGAGGGCCGTGACGCGAAATCACGGCTCCCGCGACCGTCGGGTTCTTCTGGTGACGACAGTCCCCTACACTTTGGCGCCTGGAACTGAACCGGTCCTACTACAGACACTGATGACCGAAACCGATCCTCTCCTCGAATTGCGCCGTGAGTTTCCGGTCCTCGAGACGAGCAACTACCTGATCAGCAATTCCCTCGGCGCGATGCCCCGCGCTGCGACCAAGCGAACCGAGAGCTACCTCGACCTGTGGAGCAAACGTGGCGTGCGCGCGTGGGCTGATGAGTGGTGGGGCATGAAGGACGTGGTCGCAAACTTGATAGGCGGCATCCTCGGCGTCAGCAAGGATACCGTGTCGATGCAACAGAACGTCGCGATGGCGAGCCAGTCCATCGTGTCGTGTTTCGACTTCTCAGGGCCACGGAACAAGATCGTCTACACGGATCGGAACTTCCCTTCGGTGATGTATCTCTACGAGGGGCAGGCCGCGCGAGGTGCGCGCATCGATCGGGTCGAAGGCGCCGACGACGGCATCACTGTTGACCTCGACCGTCTGCTCGACGCGATCGACGAGGAGACGCTCCTGGTTCCGGTCAGCCACGCGTTGTTTCGCACGAGCTATCTTCAAGACGCCAAGGCCATCGTCGAGAAGGCGCGCAAGGTCGGGGCGTTCGTGATACTCGACGTGTTTCAGTCAATCGGTACCGTGCCGCTGAAGTTGGAGGAATGGGGCGTGCACGCGGCGGTCGGTGGCGCGCTGAAGTTCGTCTGCGGTGGACCGGGCAACTGTTTCCTCTACGTGAACCCGGAAGACAGCGTGGGCCTGAAGCCGGCGTTCACGGGTTGGGCCGCGCACAAGGATCCGTTCGCATTCGCGGTCGACGGCCAGGAGTTCCGTGACGATGGTGGACGCTTCCTGAACGGTACGCCAAATGTCCCCGCGCTCTACACGGGATACGAGGGGATCAAGATGGTGCACGACATTGGCGTCGAAGCGATCCGGAAGCGCAGCCAGAAGCTGACGACGCTCGTCATCGAGCGCGCCCAGTCGCACGGGTTGAAGGTTCGCACGCCGCTCGACCCGGAGCACCGCGCGGGCCACGTGACGATCGATGTCGAGGATGGCTACGAGTTGTGCCAGACTCTCCTCGCGGAGGACATCGTCGTCGACTATCGACCGAACGCTGGCATTCGCTTCGCGCCGCACTTCTACAATCTCGAATCCGAGTGTGTCACAGCGATCGACCGACTCGCCGAGATTCGCGAGAATGGCGAACACCTTCGCTTCAAGGACAAGGCGCATCTGCCCGGCTGAGGAGAACGCTTCATGACCGAAAAGCGACCCGCCAATCCCGCAGGACTTTGCCAACCGGTTGGCTTAGCGCACGCGTGGCTCGTCGAATCGAATGGCCTCGGGACCCTGTATCTCGCAGGGCAGTGCGGGTACGACGCCAACGGCAAGGTGGAAGCTCCCGGTATGTCCTTCACCGACGTGGTGCAACTCAACTTCTTCGTCTGCAGCCGCGGCGACCACGCAAGCGCGCGACGCGAGTTCGGTCGGGTATGACGGGAGCACTGCGGCAAGCACTTCCCGGCCATGGCGATGTTCATGGTCTCGAGCCTGTTCGATCCCGACGCGTTGATCGAAGTGCAGGGGATCGCGGCTGCCGCGCTCTCCGATTCCTGAAGATGTGCGCTTAGAAGATCTTGACCGGAAGCACGTTCGACGCGGGGTAGGGCAGCGTCGGCGCGGTCGGATCGGTGGACAGCGCCTGCAGGTAGATCTGCGTCCCCGACGGGATGTACGAGGGGAACACAAAGACTACTGACGACGCACCGCTCGCGTTCTGGTTCAAGAAGCCCAGCATGACGAGTTCGGTGAAGTTGTTGCCGATCCCGAGATTGTAGAGGCCTGGGAAGTTGCTCGGCTTGCCGCTCAGCGAGACCATCCAGAGCGATCGCCAGTTCCTGTCCGAGTACAGGTCGTACGTGTATCTCTTCCCCGTCCTGAGGACGTACGGGTCACCGCGGAGCAGGGGCTTCGACTGACCGGTGATCGCGAGCGTGACCGAGTTACTGGTGCCCGTGGGGTTGGTGACGCGGATCGCGGTCGCGCCGATGGGCATCAGGTTGGGAACCGTGAACCGAATCGTCGTGTCATCCATGACGGAAAACGGCACCTTGGTGCCGTCGACGATCAGGCTCGTCACCGTCGCGAGGGCATCACCTTGTAGATCGACGACGCCGGGTTCGAAGGACGTGACAGCGCTCGGGACGCTCTTCGTCAGCTTGGGAGCTGCATGGTCGGTCACGCCTGCGATCGCAAACTCGATCGAAGACGAGGTGGCCGGAAGGTTGACCCACGTGATCTCGGCGCGATACGTGGTCGTGGCGCTCGTCATGAAGAGCACGTTTTCGTACGAGTTCTCCGGGTTGAGATCTTCTGCGATCAGCCGGTTGCTGCTGTCGTAGATGCGCAGGTCGAGGTTCGGCGGTGGTGTGAAGGGGAGCTTCCGCATCCAGGTGATCGTGATGGACTTCATCGACGCGGTTGTGGTCTTGAACTCGAAGTTCGCGACCCGGCGATTCGTCGCGACCGTCCCGCTGACCACTTCGCCGTTCAGCGCAGCCGTGACGGCGGTGTCCGCTTTCATGAATCCGAGGCCGTAGTTGTTGCGGACCGAGTTACGGAACAGGGTCGTGTCGAGCAGGAGGGCCTTGACCTCCGAAGCCGAGAGCGCAGGTCGCGCCTGACGGATCAGCGCCGCGGCGCCCGCTACCAATGGCGCGGCGTAGGAGGTGCCACTCACGGTGATCATGCTGGCCTCGTTGTCGCGTAGCATCGTGGTGATGCTGCTGCCGACCGCCATGATGTCGGGATAGGTCCTCTTGGAATTGTCCAGCGGGCCCATGGCCGAGTACGTCGATTTCGACAGGTAGCTCTTCTCGACCGAACCGACCGCGAGGCCGTTGTAGGCGTGCTGGCTCTCCGTGGTATTGGCTCCTGAGTTGCCCGCGGAGACGCAGATGAGGATGTCCGCGTTGAGTGCGGTCGCGTCCAGAGCGACTTGCAACGAGTTCGAGAGATTCGGTGACCCGCTGAACGAGTTGTTCCCCACGCCGATGTTGTGCTTGACGCGATTCGACGCGACGAGTTGCCAGCCGGAAATGATCCAACTGTCGAGGGACACACCTGCGGAGTTCGCGATGTTCACGGAGACGATGCCGGCACCGGGGGCGATGCCGTTGTCGACGCCGGTGAGAGAGTTCCACTTGTTTGCGCCTACGCATCCGGTCACTCGCGTGCCGTGACCCGTCGCGTCTTCGGACGAAGTGACCTGAGGAACTTTCAGGGCGTCCATGAGCAGGCTGCCCATGATCCCACCGTTTTTGTTGTTCCTCGAATCGCCGCCTGGGTAGTGGGCCAGGTGGGGGCGCATGGTCATGCCGGAGACCGCGTCTGCGCCGGTGTCCAACACCGCGACCGAGACGCCCGTGCCGGTGATCCACGCCCCGGACCTGGTCTTCATCTTGTTCGCTTGGTCCGACGCGTGGTGCGCCATGTTCGTCGCGTCGGCGAGCCTCGGGTGTCGGACCTCGTCCAACTCGATCCTCGCGATGTTCGGAAGGGCACGGACCGCTTCGATCGCCGAGGCGCGAATCTCGATGCTGCAGCCGTTGATGATCCACCACTGCTGGATCACCCGACCACCCAGGCGTCGGAGCTGGGTCGCGAAGGGGGTCTGGTCCCGGCGCACAGCCAGCGCGAGTCCCGTCACGAGTTTCCGCATCTCGTCTTGTGTCGCCCGCCGCCGGACGGCAGCGCGGAACCCGCTCAGGTCGAAGGACCGCTTCTCGAATTGGACGATGTAGCGGGTCGCGCCGTCGCGGGGAGGCGCGATCCCGGCTGCCACCCGCCCGTGGTCCTGGGCTTGTCCAAACCCGCCGACGAGCACCGCGATCAGCGGCAAGCTGAGTGACCTTGTGTGCATGTCCTGTGATTGAGCCGGGGGGGGTGAACCCCGGTGTTCCCCTTTGTGGAAGCGAGGTGCCGGAGGGGATCCGTCACCCGCCAGGATAACGGGTACGCAGGCCTCAGCAAACAGGCGTCGAATTGCCCATACCATCGGGCAGCGCCTCTCCCGACGCCTTCAGGGTCTGCAAGTAATTGGCGGTCATGCGATTGCGTTTCTCGTTTGCGAGTGAGCGAAGACCCCCTCGGGACGCGCCGGAGCCTTCAAGAAAGCTCGCCCTGCCCCCCGCGGGGAAGAGTTCCCACGGGGGAAGATGGCGCGATTTCGCGGGGTAGTGGATGATCCGGTGGTGCGCCGATTGCTTCTGCTGCCGTTGTTCCTGCTCGCTTGTGAATCCACGCCCGGCGTGTCCCAGGGGCGCTATCCGTCGGCCCGTGATGTGATGCGCGTCGAAATCCTCGACGACTTGTTCGTGCGCGTCGACGGCGAGCGATTGGCTCGGCACGAGTTCGTCTACCGGGCTCGTCGCGACGGTCGGCGCTGGGAGAAGCAGAAGCTGTCCTTCCCGAGGGTCATCCTCCGGTCCAGTGACGCTGTGTCGCGAAGGGTGCAACAAGACCTGCTGAGGCAGCTGCGTCTCGCCGGGGTGTTCCTCGTGGACACGGGTGGGAACTAGCCCGCCCTTCTCACCAGGCCTCGATCGATGCGGAACACCCCTCCGGAGCTCGTCATCTTCGATGTCGACGGCACGCTCAACGGCATCGAGCTGTGGTGGCCGGACCTGATCCGCAAGGGTCTGCGACGCTTCGCGGACGAGTTGGGAGTGCGACTGACCGAGCCGGATGACGCAGCGGCGCTCACGGTGGTCGGGGAGAAGAACGAGGGTGTCTGGTCCCCTTTTCTCCCGCCCGATCAGCAGCATCGCTGGGACGAACTCCGCGCGATGGTGCTGCCGATGGAAGTCGAGCTGCTCCGCTCCGGACGCGACTATCTCTACGCCGGAGTGCGCGAGCTCCTCGAAGCGCTGCGGAGCTGCGGCATCCGACTGGCGCTGGCGAGCAACTGCGGCGCGGACTATCTCGCCGCCAACGCCGATGGCCAGGGCCTCGGGCCGCTCACGGATTGGCAGTTTTGTCTGGACTCGGTCGGGGTATCCGACAAGTCGGACATGCTCCTCCGGGCGATGGAAGCGGCCGGCACGGAATGCGCCGTCATGGTCGGCGACCGCCACTCGGACCACGCCGCCGCGAAGGCAGCGGGGATTCCCTTCATATGGCGAGCTAACGACTTGTGTCGGATCGACACGGCGGACGGAAAGTGGCTCGGCGATCCGGACGGGTTGCTCACGCTTTTGGATCTTCCCCGAATATAGTGGGCCCCAACCGAATAGCCATGGCCCTCGCGATGGGGATCCTACCCCCTGACCGCGCGGCGCCCATTCGTCTGGCCCACCCGGAGACACCTTGACCACAGCATCGATCATCGCCGTCATCTTCGTGTTTGTGATCATCAAGCACGGAATGGACAACAAGGCGAAGCACGACCGCGAACGACTCCGCCTGGTCGAAGAAGCGCTGCGGCAAGGAAACCTGGACGACAGGAGCAGAGCGGAACTCATGGGTAGCCTGACTGGCCACAACAGGCCCGCGAACCCCACCCCGCCACCGCCGCCACGAGTCAAGTCGCCGCACGACGTCGGCTTCTTCCTCAAGTTCCTGGCCTTCCTAGGCTGGCTGAGCTTCTGCGTCGGGATATCGTTCGTCATCGTCGCCAACAGCTTCTCTGGCTACTACACATCCTTCGCTGTCCCCGCGACCATCCTCTGTTGCTCGGGATTCGGCCTCGTCACCTACCCGTTCGTCATCCGTGAGCTCAACTCCCCCAGACGCGATCAGGCCGCCGAGCAGCGGGCCTGAACGAGACCCAAACCGCCCAACCGAGGGGGGCCTGCCGTCCGAAGAAGAGTTGGAGGCCCGCGCCCGTGAGTGCTTCACGCAGTGGGGCGTGATCGACCTCCTCGCCCACATCGAGGTCGTGTGGAATCGGCGGCTGAGCACGAGCGCCGGCCGCGCCCACCCCCGGCGGTTGCAGATTCACCTCAACCCGCGCCTGCTCGCCCGCGTGCCCGAGCGCGTCGACGAGGTTCTCGTGCACGAAGCGGCGCACCTCGCCACGGTGCTCCTCCACCCCGGTTCCAGGCACCACGGCTCCGAGTGGGCGAACCTGATGCAGCAGGCCGGTCACGAACCGAAACGGACCCACGACTTTCCAGTCCAAGGGCTTCGTCGGAGCCGGAGCTACTTCCTCCACCTCTGCTCGGGGTGCGGCGAGCGTCGCATCATGGACGATGCCCAGGCGCCGAAAGGCTGCGACTGCGATCCCGCGCTGACGGACGTGTTCCGCGCTCCCCGCGACAAAGAGGGTCTCTCAGCCCTGAACCGACATCGGGTTGGCTAGCTTCCGCTTTCCCCACGTTAGTATGGTCCCCGATGAGTTCCGACCACGACGCCCCGATCCCGCCTGACCTCTTCGAGGAGATCGTCAGGTTGCGGCGCGAAGGGATTCCCGCCGCTCTCGCGACCATCGTCGGCACTCGCGGTTCCACGCCGGGCCAGGAGTCGATGCGCCTGCTCGTGAAAGAGGACGGGACGTTCCTGGGGACGGTGGGCGGCGGCTGCCTCGAATCCGAGGTGTACGACGCCGCTCTCGAGGTCATCCGCGAGGAGACGCCACGGACACTGAAGTTCCGCCTGACGCAGAAGGACTCTCCAGACTCGGGGCTTTTGTGTGGGGGCGAAGTGACGATCTTCGTCGAGTCGATCACGATCCCGAAGCTCGTGATCTTCGGTGGTGGACACATCAGCTCCGCACTGTGTCGGGTTGCGGCCCAGGCCGGATTCCACGTCGCCGTGACCGACGACCGGGAGCGTTACGCGCGAGTCGACCGTTTCCCCGGCGCCGCGGAGGTCTTCGCGGCCCCGTTCGCGGAGACGGCGGCGACGATGCCACTCCAGGCGAACACCTACATCGTCATCGTGACGAGAGGCCACAAGGAGGACGGACTCGTCCTGTCCGGTTTCGCGAAACGTCACCGCGACGGCGACCGCCCACGATTCCTGGGCATGATCGGTTCCCGAACGAAGCGTGGGGTGCTGTTCCGCCAACTCCGCGGAGAGGGGGTCGACGAGGCGTTCTTTGCCACGGTCCGCAGCCCCGTCGGTATGCAGATCGGTGCGCGCAGCCACGACGAAATCGCGGTTTCCATCGTGGCCGAGTTGATCTCCGTCCGGCGGTTGGGCAAGGATGCCGAGCTGGCCTGGTCTCAGCGACCGCCTCGCAAGGTCCGTGGGGCGAAGGGTTTGCCGACCGATCCAGACGACGCCGCGGGCTCCGAAGGCTCGGTCGACGCGGTCATCTGACCGTAACCCGTTCGGGAAGATGGCGTTGGGCCGAGCCCCATGCCGAGATTTGGTCGATCCCATGTGAACTCCGATCCGGAAGTCACGTTGCCCTTCCGAGCGGAGATTGGCATGATCCCCACCCCGAAACCGAACCCCTCCACCTTCCGAGTCATGAATCAGCTCGCGCGCATGAAACAGGTCGCAACCGCCCTCTCGCTCCTCTCGCTCCTCGCCGCGCCGACGGTCCTCGCCGCACAGAAGGACGTCATCTTTTTCACTGACGGCACCGTGATCCGCAACGTCAAGGTGATGTCGTGGACCGCGAAGGAGATCAAGTTCAAGACGAAGGGAAGCGTGGACGTCCGCCCGTCGTTCATGGTCAAGGACGCGCTCGTCAAGAAGATTCGCGAGGCGCTCCTTCGTGCAGAAGATGATCCCAGCGTTCTCATTACGGAAGCGGAGACGCACAAGGCGGACGCGCTGATCTCCTCGTACGCCCTCCACAAAGCGGCGATGTTGTTCCTCGAGGACGGCAAGACGAGCGACATGATCGCGGCGCTGCAGAAGATCGACACGGACTTCCCCGAGTCACCGTTCGCGCCCGAGTACTACCGGTGGAAGATCAAGTACTACCTCGGCAGGAAGAAGCCGGACCACAAGAGCGCCGCGACGGTCGCAGTCAAGTACGGCGATGCGTCGCGCACGCGCTCGTGGACCCAGGCCTATCAGCACGACTCCAACTACTGGGAGAAGCTGATCGAGGGCACCGCTGGCAAGGTGCAGCCGTCGACGTTCACCACCAACATGCGGAACATCGTCAGCAAGTCCAGCACCGTCGCGCCGTTCGTCGCACACGCCGCCGCCGTGGAGCTCGCCGACACCTACCGCAAGCTGCAGAAGTACGACGAAGCCAAGAAGGAATATACGGCGCTCCAGGACATGAAGGGCCTGAGCGTAGACGTCCGTGCACGCATGTATCTCGGCCTCGGCTACATCAGCCTCGAGAACGCGATCTCGGCGAAGAAGGAGACCGCGAGGAAGGACGCCTACCACGAAGCTTACAAGAACTTTCTGCGCGTCTACCTCAACGCCAAGGGGGCGAATGCCGAATTCGTCGCCGAAGGCCTCTACAACGCCGCGAAGGCGTGCGAGCAGTGGAACGAGCTTTCGAACTGCAGAGCGATGGCCGGTCGTCTGCGCGGGCGACTGAAGTTCCGCGAACCCTACAAGCACACGAAGTGGGCAACCAAGAAGTAGCCCGCGCTCGCTAAGATCCGGGTGACCATGCCCGATCCCGGACAAGAACCGACGGGCTGGCGCCTCCTGTGGCGCGGGTTCTTGCGCATCTTGGTTTCGGCCACGATGCGCGTCTACTTCCGGTGGCGGGTGACGAACCGGCCCCGCATCGACGGCGCCTTCGTGCTCGTCGCGAACCACAGTTCGTTCCTGGATCCGGTCGTGCTCGGAGCGGCGAGCCCGCGACCGGTGAGCTTTCTCATCAACTCGATGTCCAACCGCAGTCCGCTGCGTTGGTTCTATCGGTTGTTTGGTTCGATCCCGATCGATCCGCGCGGCGGCAACCGCGACTCACTCCGCCTGGCGAGATCGAAGCTTGAGTCCGGGCAGATCATCGGAGTCTTTCCTGAAGGCGGCATCACGCGAGACGGCGGGTTGCTCCTCGGCAATCCGGGTGCGGTCGCGCTCGTGCTCTCGAGAGACGTCTTCGTCGTGCCCGTCGGCCTCTGCGGGGTGGGCGAGGCGTTCCCATACGGCGCGATCTTCCCGCGACCAAAACGCATCGAAGTCCGATTCGGCGAGCCGATCCCTGCGTCGGAGTTGATGGTGGATGGTGGAAGCCGGAAGGAACAGCTGGCGCGGGCGACGGAGATGATCATGCGGGAGATCGGTTCGTTGATCGGGAGAGAGTGCCGGGAAGATGAGCTTCGCCGGCATTTCGCGGCCTCTCGGGCCTAGCGCGCCGCGTTTTTCTTCGGTTCCTTTGCCCTTCTTGCCCTCGCTGTTCCCTCCTAGTTGCCGCGACTGTTCGCGGTAGCCCGACCAAAGGAGGGACCTTGGAAGAGACCGCTGCATGTGGAGTCTGGCACGCTCGCGAGGTGGAGTTGGCGACCGCCCTCGGCATCGCGGATGAGTTCCTGAATCGCTGGGATGACGGTTTCACGACGACGAACCGCGACGACATCGGACTGCAGTCCGCGATCCTCGCCGTCGAACGATGGGACTCACTGCGTGAGAAGAGTCGGTTTCCTTCGTTCGTGCGCACAATCGTTCGGCGAAGACGCGCGAGCCTGGTTCGCGAGAACGTCCGGCGAAAGTCCAAGGGTCGTGAGGTCGACTGCGGGACCTGCGACGAGTTCGAGCAGCCACGCAGCGAGCAACGGTGGTACTTCGTCGCCGATGCCTGGATCTGTCAGAGCGAGATGATCCACACCTTGCCGGATGTGTTCGAGCATCTGAGCGAGCTCAACGTCCGGATCCTGTTGGGCTTCTACGAGGGGTTCAGCTGTGCCGAGCTGGCTGCCCGATTCGACCTGACGATCGACAGCGTGAAGATCCGAGTCCACCGGTCGCGCCGGCGGGTGAGAGGGATCTTCGAGCGCATGGCGGTGCCGGAGACAAGTGAATTGCGGACCGGGTTGGTCCCGCTTCCGCACAAACGTGTGACCAGGCCTGTGGCCGACAACTTCAAAAGGAGAGAGATATGCGACTGACTCAGACGTGGGTGGCGTGCGCCATCGCGATGGTTTCGACGTGCGTGGCCGTGTTGCCCGCACAGGAGAAGACAAGTGAGAAGCCCAGCCGGGTGCGCCCGAGCAAAGAGGCGAGCGCGGCGATGAAGAAGGCCGACGCGATCCGGGCGACGGCGAAGGGCAAGAAAGGGGAGGCCCGCAAGGCCATCCTCCGCGAGGCGGCGGCGGCCTATATCCGGATGATGGAGGACTTCGTGCGTGAACCAATAGGTGCCGCGCCTGCGAGCTTTGCAGCGGCGGAGATTCTTCGGGCCGCGGGCAACCTGGACAAGGCGAAGGGCCTCTACCGAAAGTCGATCGACCTCGATGGGGCGCGGTACGGTGATCGCAGCTATCTGCAACTCGCGCACATCGCGCGGCGCACGAAGGACCACTCGGGCGCGATCGTCCTGTACCAGAAGGTGGCTTCGGGAAAGGCGAGCTCGGGGCGGGCACACGACGCGCGCCTGTGGATTGCGCGATGCCACGCGGCTGGCGGCAAGAATGACGCCGCCGTCGCCGCGTTCCAATCGGCGATCGACAAGGCGGCGACGCCACTACAGGTGATCGACGGTTGCAATCGAATAGCGTCGCTCCTGGTGAAGTTGGGTCGCCTCGACGACGCGGAGAAGGCCATCGCCCGCGCGGCGTCCGCCGCTGAATTGCCTTCGAACGCGAAAGGGAAGATGGCGGAGCGGCTGAAAAAGAGCCTCGCCAAGGCCTACGCGAACATGTCTTCGCGCCGGGCCTTGCAGCGCGCGCGGGACAAGGTCAATCAGGCGCACAAGGACGCGCGGGAGGTGGAACGTCGGCGCGACCGCTGATCAGGCGAATACGAGCAGAGAGAGAGTGAGAGTGCGAAGGCAGGGCCGATCCGGTCCTGCCTTCCACCTACCTAGCGCGTGCCGATGCCGTAGTAGACGAAGCCGTGTTCCCGCATGTTTGCGGAGTTCCAGATGTTGCGACCGTCGAAGATGACCGGTTCCTTGAGTCGCGATTTGATCTCCGACGGGTCGACGTGGCGGAACTCGTTCCACTCCGTGATCAGGATCAGCGCGTTCGCGCCCTCAAGGGCTGCGAGTGCATCCTTCGCGTACGAGATCCTGTCGCCGATGTGGTGGCGGGCCTCTGCGTTCGCTTCGGGGTCGAAGGCCGTGACAGTCGCGCCCCGTTCGACCAGCTCGTTCGAGATGACGATGCTGGGCGCCTCGCGCATGTCGTCGGTCTTCGGCTTGAAGGCGAGCCCCCACATCGCGAAGTGCTTCCCGGCGAGGTCGCCGTCGTAGTGCTTCTCCACCTTTTCGAACATCACCCGCTTTTGCGCGGCGTTGACGTTCTCGACGGCCTCGATGATGTCCATGTTCATGCCGTGCTGTTTGGCGGTCATCATCAGCGCGCGCACGTCCTTCGGGAAACAGCTGCCACCGTATCCCGCGCCGGCGAACAGGAACGGGAAGCCGATGCGAGCATCGGTGCCGATCCCCTTGCGGACCTCGTTGACGTCTGCGCCGACGGCCTCGCAAAGGCCAGCGATTTCGTTCATGAACGAGATGCGCATCGCGAGCATCGAGTTGGCGGCGTACTTCGTCATCTCTGCGGACAGCGGGTCCATGCAGAGGATGGGTTTTCCGGTCCGGACGAACGGCGCGTAGAGCTCCTGCATGATCGCAGATGCCTTGTCGCTGTCCGAGCCGATGACGACGCGGTCCGGCTTCATGAAGTCGTCGATCGCGGCGCCTTCCTTCAAGAACTCCGGGTTGCTGACGACGTCGAACGGGTGGTCGGTCAGCTCGGCGACGGTATCGCGGACGCGGTGATTGGTGCCGACGGGCACGGTACTCTTCGTCACGATCACGCGGTAGCCGTCCATGCTCTTGGCGATTTCGCGGGCGACGTTGAGCACGTAGGTCAGATCGGCGCTGCCGTCATCGCCGGGGGGCGTGCCGACCGCGATGAAGCAGACCTTGGAGTTCTTCACCGCTTCGGCGGTGTCGGTGGTGAAGGACAGGCGCCCTTCTTCCGTGTTGCGGGCGATCAGTTCCTTGAGTCCGGGTTCGTAGATCGGAATCACGCCGTTCTTGAGTCCCTTGATCTTGTTCTCGTCGAGGTCGACGCAGGTGATTCGGTTGCCGTTCTCGGCAAAGCACGTGCCTACGACGAGGCCGACATAGCCGGTTCCGATGATGGCAATGCGCATGTGGGTTCCTTGGTCCTTCTTCGGTCTGGAGTTGGTGCGAGGTAGGCTTGGCGAAAGCGGGCGGCGAACGCTAACCCGTCGCGCGGGGCGCCGCAACTTTTGGTATTGGCGTTCGCGTTCCTTCCCTTAGCATCGGCATTCATGGCCAGAAAGCTTGTTGCTGTAGCCCTCCTGGCGGCGCTCGGGGCGTGCGGCAGTGTGCATAACTTAACAACGGTTTCTTGTCCCCCCGGTGACTACAGCCGTCCCACCGTGGTGCGAGGGGTGGCGCGAGCCGGATCCTACGTGGGCGCGACGTTGGGAATCGTGGCGTCCGTGGTCGTGTGGCTGCCCGTGCAGGGACTGAATCTGGTGGTGGACGAGCCGCTCGGCTACTCCGAGAAAGAGTGGTCATTCCTCCCGCTGACCGCGTGCACGTCTGCCGGACACTACGCCTTCGGGTTGCCGGCGGAGGGGTTGTACTGGTTGTTCTACGGCGCGTGGGTCGACGACCCGGAGCCCGTCGGATTCGATCACGTGCCGGGCGCGGTCACCGGAAAGTCCAAGTAGCGTCGTTTGCCCGCGGTCGCGGATTCGTCCGTCAGCGTTTCCCGCGCAGTTGCCGCAGGAGGAACTAGCAGCCAGCGAGGAGGACGATGATCCCCATGGCGAGGTTGCCCCAACTCTTCCAGTGCGGTGAGTCCGGCAACTGATCTGGAGCGATTCGCCCGGGCGAAGAAACTCCGCAAGAATGTCGGTCGTGTTTTTGGCGCGTCGGACGACTGGTGGTAGTCGCGGGAGTTGTGTGCAAGGAACTGGGCTCGGTCGAATTCCCGGGCTTGCTCATCGTGGTGAGGCGGTGCACGATGTGCGGGATCGCATGGGCGATTAACTCAGTTGGCTAGAGTGCCTCCCTTACAAGGAGGATGTCGGCGGTTCGAGTCCGTCATCGCCCACCACCGTGCCGGGCCGAGGACTGCTCTTAATACAGCAACCGCATCACCGGCCCAATCGTGACGTTGACCTCACCGCGTGTAGGCTGCCCAGCGTTGCTCGCGATCGTGCCCGACGTGACGATCGACATGCCAAGATCTGGTCGGGTGGACGCGATCTTGATCTGGACGGCGTTGCTCGTCGTCAGGCCCGCAGGGTTCGTGCGGTCCTTCGCTGCGATGCCGGACTCGTCGTCCGCAAACTGCGCGAACAGGTTCAGGTCGAGCAGGCCAGTCGAAGTCGGGATCTGTGACTCGAAGGTCGTGATGGCGGGCAGTGCCGGGTCCTTGTGAACCGTGTACGCCAGAGGAAGCGTGAGGAAGTAGTTCACATAGAGCTGGCAATTCGTCGCTCCCATCGCGGAGAGATCGGCCCCGATTGGAGCGAGGCTGCCGCCGAGCACCATCAACGGCATCGCGCCCCGCTTCCCGATCGCAGTGATCTTCAGCGAGGATCCGACTTGAAGAGTGTAGCTACTGGCGTATGCCGATCGACCTGAGAGAGTTGCTCGCGATGAACAACTGCGACCGTGCACGCCGGTCTTGCCGTCGTAGGTGCCTTCTTCGTAGTCGATGGTCCAGAAGTCGGGTGCAGAACCGGTGACGGGGCGAGCGAACACATCGAAGCAGAGGTCGCCACCCTTGTAGGCAAACGGCTTTGTGAAGCTGATCCGAACCGAGTTTGCAGCGCTCCAGGGATTGGACGTGCTTGCCGGTTGGGGAGAGTTCGGAACCGCGACTCGGCCCACGAATACGGCTGTCGGGGACAGACCTGCGTTGTTCGTGAACGACTCGCTCGCCATGGCGGGGGCCTTGCGTGCCGCGGAGACCTTGATCTCCATGTCGGCGCTCCCGCCAGTGAGCGCGCCCGTGTACGCGAGGTCGCGGCGAATCCACAGACCCTTGATGGTCTTGCCAGTCAGGCCAGTCAGGCGCGACGCGGAGATCAGGATCTGCTGTCGGAAGGCGCCCGCGAAACCAGGAAAGGGATAGCACGTCTGCGCGTCCTTGCTATCGAAGCTCTTCGACGCTGGATAGACGTTGGTTTGTGCGGGTAGGGAGTGTGCAGCAGTCACGACGAGAGCTGCGAGGAGCGAGGCAGTGGTGAATCGCATGAGGCTCTTCCTTCAGTCGGTTTCGATCACCGTCACGACGACGGTGTGCGGGTTTGTCTTGCTGTTGTTCGAGATCGTGAACTTGCCTTCTCGACCCAGTGGTTCCTTCAAATTGTAGCTGCCGGTCTTCCGATCGAGTTTGATCTCCTTGCTGTCTCCGTTCGGCAGCAGGATGTGGAGTTCCTGGCTTGGCTTTCCTCGAATGGTCACGCTCCCACCGACTCGGACCTGAGTCGGCTTCACCGTGAATCCTTCGAATCCGCCCATCAGTTGTCCCTTCGGTTCGACCTGGTCCGAGTCTGCCACTGGAGGATGACTTTCTGGAGCTTGTCGCGGTGGCGCTCGAATTCCATCGGCGCGGGGACACGTTCGAACGTTGCCAGGATCTCGACGGCGGTGTCGAATCCGCTCTGACCGCCGTGGAGGATTGCGTACTCGCAAAGCCGCTCGAGTCCGTGAACATGCGCAGCGTCAGGTTCCACGATCAGGAAGTTCCACAAGAACGCTGGCCGTGCAGCGATCAGTTTCTCAATCGAGGCATACGCCCAAACCCTGGCAGCCTCGATTCGATCGAGATCAGCTTGCTTCAGTCGTTTGGAAGGATCTCGATGCACCGGTTCGAGTCCATCGCCGACGGAGGCGCGCCCGAACCAGAAAGTTGCCGAAACGGTCGCCGCTCCCATCGCCAGCAAGCCGAGAGCTCTTCTGCGTGAGACCTCAGGCGCTTCCCTTTCTGGGTAGCCACCCTCCAACGCCGCCGCCTCCGGCGGCAGCGCGTAGTCCGCCGGTTCCACATCCGACTCCCGTCGGATGCCTGAGTGATAGACCTGTCCGCTCGGCGGATCCCCGTCGTAGGTGTCGTCGTCGTCGTGCATCGTGGGGGCGCTCCGACGGGTTGGTGGATCCCGGCAAAGCTGCCTGAGCGTAGGGGTTTCTCTCGGGAGGGGTCAACTGCTGGGCGGGTTGATTCGGGGAATCTGGTGGTTCGAGTGTTCGAGTCACGCGCGCTTCGCAGCCCCCTCTCAGACAGTTGTTGCCCGCTGTCCGCGCTCTACCTTGGGCCACTGCTTCACTTGCGGCGTCTCGCGCACCACCGGCCGGGGCTTGCACGTTCAGCCAACGAACTCGAAGTGGCTCGGAGTGATCCGTTCGATCATCAAGTGGGGTGTCGGCATGGAAATCGTGGGACCGGAGGTTCTGGTTCGGCTACAGGCCGGGTCGGCAGTCTCGCCGCGAGACTCACGAGTGCGGAAGCCCAAGGATGTGAAGCCTGTGGAAGAGTGCGTTGTGCAAGAGACGCTCGCTTTCGCTAGCCAGCAGGTGAGAGCGATGGAGGTACCGCGGCATCTGCTCGTCGCCGGGAAACGCTTCGACGATCTGCTGTGCGGTCCACTCGTCGGTGGGGTGCTGCGTGACGTTCACGTGGAGAATTCGTCGGCGATCGTGCGAGAGGACAACGAAGCAGTAGATGGGCTTGAAAGTCAGCGACGGCACCACGAAGAAGTCGCAGGCTGCGGCGACCGCCTCAGAGTTTGGGGATCGAGGTCAGGGTCGCGACACGACCGATCGACGTGAAGGCCAGACGCATTCTCACTGCATCCGCGGCGAGACCGGTCTGTTCCGAGACGACACGAGCGTAGGCCTCAAGTTGCGGGCGGTAGCCTTCGGCTTTCTGCTGGAGTTCGCTGGCGCTGTAGCCATCGCCGTCTCCAACGCTGTCGGACTTGAAGTCGATCACCTCCGCCCAGATCGCGCGACCATCTGCCTCGGCGACGACGAGGCGATCGATGGCCCCGTTCCAGAACTGAGGTCCCTCGGCGTCATTCCCGAGGATCGGCGGATCCTCGAGGAACAACGAGAACTCATGCTCACGTTCGACGCGCAGGTGGGCGCCTGGAGGGGCGTCACAGCACTCGCGAGAGAGGGCAGCACGGATCTCTTCCGATGCAAGAGCGCCCTCGACGATGCGGCACGCCGATCGAACGATCTCCGCGGAGGCTCCGTGTTGGTCGAGTTCCCCGGGGTTGAACTTGAAGTCCTCCAACCACTCGCAGCCCTCGAACGCAGCGTGCACGAGCGTCCCAACCTCCGCGCCGGAACCGGTGCGGAGCAGTGCCTGTGCCGTCACGCGAACGCTCCCCACTTCGCTCGAAGCGGCGCGCCGACGCGCGAAACGCGGCGCGGTGGTCGCCGCGAGGGTCAGCTCGGGTTCGGGCGTTGTGACATCGTCCTTCGGCCCCTGCAGGTCTTTGCCCCAGGCGTCGGGCGACGAGTTTTCGATCGAACGCCACAGCAGCCCATCGACATTGCCATCGGCATCGCCTTCCGCATGCCCGTCAAGCAACTCGCCGGCGGGCAGGGCCTCGCGAATGAGCGTGGCGTAGGTCGGGGTCGTGCTTCTGGCGGCTTCCGTCGGATCGACAAACGGCACGATCATCTCGATGCGGCGTTTCGCGCGCGTCATGGCCACGTACAAGTTGCACAAGCTGTCCTCCACGGACCTCTGCGTCACGGAATTGTAGAGCCGCTCGAGCTCGGGCGAGAGGCTGAGGAGGTCCTTGCCGGGCGAGAGCATCACGGCAGTGATCAAGCCGGTAGGATCAGGCCGCTCCACGAGGTAGGCGTCGCGCCGGCCTACCAACGAGGCGGACAGCTCCGGTAGAACGACCGCATCAAACTCCAGACCCTTCGAAGAGTGAATGGTCATCACCCTCACCCGCGCCCCGCCCGGGGCCTCGACGCGATTCGTGCGCAGATGGTCGACGAACTCGCTCGCGCGCAAGGCGAGCCGGTCCTCGAACGCGAAGGCCTGGTCGCCGAGCTGCGTAAAGCGAGCCTTGTCCCAATCCGACCAGGAGGAGTCCCTGTGGACTTGCTTGGCGAAGTCGGAGGTCACCTCACCGAGTCCTCGGTGGATCAGGTCCGCGCGGAACTGGCGTGCCGCCTGGTGCACGACATCCCCTGCCGCGTCGGGTGCGAGATCGATGTAGCTGCCGAAGCGCGACGTCAAGACGTGGAACGCGGCCGCGCTGTCACCGGGGTGGTCGGCGAGGTGCAGCAGTGAGATGTAAACCAACACCGCTTCCGAGTCCGTCAGCGCGTTGCCGCCCTCCCCGCTGGCGTCGATGCCGCGATCGCGCAGAGCGTGGATGAGAGTGGGAATGTTCTGATTCACCCGCGTCAGCACACCGACCTCGGCGTGAGGCGCCTCCTCGAGGATTCGCGCAACACGCTCCACCGCGCAGATTATGGCCGCGCGGCCTGGCGGTTCACCGTCGATCGGTCGCCTGGCTTCGACCACGTGGACAACCCCGGGCAAGGTCTTGGCAGCCACGTGAGGGCCAAAGCGCGTCGACCAGGCCTGTGCTGCTGCGCGATGTGGCTCATGGCCCTCGCCTTCGAAGGTTCGGTTGTTTGTGATGTCACCGAAGACGAGGTTCACCAGGTCGAGGACGACACTCGACGACCGGTAGCTCTTGTCCATGAACTCCGCTCGCAATCCCGGGAGCAGCGACTCGAGGCTCTCGAGCAGACGTGGCTCGGCTTGCCGGAAGCCGTAGATCGACTGCTTGGTGTCACCCACGCAGAAGAACGAGCGCTCGCCGCCGCCGGTGCTCGTGATCTCGCTCGCGAGCGGCGCGAGGATGCGCCACTGCACGGGCGAGGTGTCCTGGAATTCGTCGAGCAGGAGGTGGTCGAGTCGGCTGTCGAGACGGAACCACAGGTCGGCCTCGCGCTCGTCGAAGAGCCGTGCTCGTGCCGTCTCTGGTGCGAGGGCCATGGGCAGGTCATCGAAGCGGTACTGGCCGGCATCGCGTTTGCGTCTGGCGTAGCTCGCTTCGAAGCGGTCGAGCAGCGCGTGTACCGCCTCGTTGCGCGCGACGAGTTCGTTCAAGACCTCGCACCTGGCCTTCTCGACGATGGGCACGAGAACCTCGAGCAGCTCGGGCGAGAGCGGCTTGCTGTAGTAGGACGGTTCGTCCTGGAGCGAGGCGGCACCGAGCCCCTTGCTGAAGATCAGCTGCCAATCATGGGCTTCGATCGCGGTGAGGATCTGGTCACGCGCCTTCACCCAGTTCTTCATGTCACCGCCGCTCGCGGTCTGCGCGAGAGGCGCGCCGGGAAGTTCCTGCCTCGCCCGATCGAAGGTAGACTCGTCGATTGCGTCGCCGCGGTGCAGCGCCCGCCACGCACCCTCGGCGCTCTCGAGTGCGATAGGTCGCAGATTCTTCGCACGCGCGAGCAGGGTCGCCTGGACGCCGCGACCCGCACCGCCTTTCTGGAGATCCCGCAGGAGTTCGATCATCTCGCCGCGCTCGGCGCTCTCCAAGACGTCCTGCATCGCGCCGCTTTGCAGCGCCTCGTCGGCTCGTACGTCCGAGATCGACCAGTTCGGTGGAACGTCGAGGTCGTGGGCGAACAAGCGCACGAGGTGTGCGAAGAAGGAGTCGATGGTGCGAACCTGAAACGTATCGAGGCCACGGGTCAGCTTCACGAGCAGCGCGCGGCATTGGTCGGAGGTGAGACTCTCTTCTTCAATCGCGTCACGCAGGTCCTCGAGTCCCTGCGCCGAGTCCGCCGCATCGACAATCCGCTGGAGGACGCGGTCCAGAATCTCGCCGGCTGCTTTCCGCGTGAAGGTGGTCGCGAGCACACGTTCCGGCTCTACGCCCGCGAGCAGTAGCCGCAGAAACTGGTTCGTGAGTCGAAACGTCTTGCCCGTGCCCGCCGAGGCGAGCAGGAGTTCGTGTTTGAAGGTGCTCATTCGACGCCCTCCTCGCCGGCACCGGTCAATCCGACCAGGCCGACGCCGCCGAGCGCGCTGAAGATCTCATCGTAGGGCTGCCAACCGTCGAGTCGGAAGAGGTCCCCGGCGCGGATTGTTCGCACGATATCCATCGCGACATCGAGGCCCTTGTCGAGCGCTTCATCGGAGTTGTCGCACTCGTCCTTGGGCCGGCGCCAGTCCTTGGCATTCCAGAATCCCAGGCTGTTCTCGTCGCGACCGATCGCGATGTAGCCGAGCTCCTTGGGTCTGGCGCCATCGAGCAGTTCGCTGACGAGGAACTCGTAGAGTGGGAGTTGCAAGTCGATCCAAGTGCCGTCGCGCCTGCGGTGCGCGCTCTCCGGCTTCTTGATCGAGTCCCCGGTCTTGTAGTCCCAGACCGCCCATTCGTTTCGACCCTCGTGGTAATCGATGCGATCGATGCGGCCCTTGACTTGGATCGCTTCGCCATCCACGACGAGATCCATGGTGTCGCCTTCCGGGCCCCACTCGACGGCGTGGATGCGCCAGCCCGCCGCGCGACGCTTCGCCTGCAACGGTGCGAAGCGCTGCAGGCGCAGTTCCAGTTGCTGCAGTTGCAACTGCACCGCCGGCCACGGGCGCCGGCCGTAGACCTCCACGCCCAGTGCCCGCAGCGTCCCGACCAGGAATTTCGCGATCTCCTCAGGATCTTGCCCTTCCCGCGCAGTTGGGTCCTGTCCGAATCGCTGGAGGACCTCGTGCGCCAGGTTGCCGAACGCCCCGCCGTCCATCTCCTGGGCTCGGTCATCGAGGGTCCTGAGTTTCATCACATGCTGTAGGTAGTAGGCGTAAGGCGATTCGAGGAAGGTCTTGAACGCCGAGACCGTGATGACGTCAGGCGTCTTCAGATCGTGGCGACGCGGTAGCTCCCGCTCCGCATGGTCTGAAGATTCGACCGGTGACGTCCTCGCGCTCTCTGCCGTCAGGAACCGTCGCACCCTCGGCGCGACGTCGTTCTCTGCACAGTGGAACACCACCCGGCTCGGTACCTGCGGATCGCCGTCGAGACTGCGCCGTCCCGTGATGAATGCCACCCGCTCGCGCGAACGCACGAGCAGTTCGGTCGCGTACATGTCGCGGGCGAGGCGGTTGTCATCGTCGACCAGCCCCAATTCACGGCGCAGGCGGTTTGGAAGATACGCGTCGCCCCGTACGGATTCGGGTACGTTGCCATCCTCGAAACCCGTCACTACGAGCGCCGGTGCGTCGTCGAGCGACAGCTCAAGCCAGCCCAGCATCTCGATCGTCGGCTCCCCTGCGCGAGCCGCCGCGGGCGCCACGGCGTTCCCCTTGTTCGATACGACGCGCAGGAGGACTTCGATCGTGTCGCTGATCGACATTTTCGGCAAGAGCCCCCCCGGGAGGCCTTCCAACTCGACCAACCCCTTCGCGAGACAACGTAGGCTCGCGATCAGTACCCGACCGTTCTCGATTCCTGCGTCGATCTCGTGCTCGCCGTAGATGCGCTCGAAGAATCGACGCAGTGCACTGGTATGCGCTTCGACCGGTGCGGGTTCGCATTCCCACAGTTCTGCGAGTAGTTCGCTCGACGCGCGCCACACCGCCTTCATCTTTGCGCGCAGGGAGATGTCGCGCTTGTTCGACAGGTCCGCTGACCAACTCCCATCCGCGTGCCACGGCAGATGATCGCCGTGGTACTTGTCGACGGTGTCGATCGGCTCGAGCTCGGACGCGGCGCGCCGCATTGCCGACTCGAAGTCAGGATGCCTTACGAGCCCCGCGAAGTCCTGGAACGAACTGGAGCGCAAGAACGCACCTACCGCGGTCAGCAATCGAACCGCCGCGGTCCGCGCCATCGCAACTCCCGCCGCATCCCTCGCACGGATACCGGACTCGGCAAGCCGGCGCTTCAGGTAGGGCGACACCTCCGCATCGGCGATCCCGACGCTGATCTGCTCGGCACGATACTCACCGCCCCAACTCGCGATCACCCGTGCCGCCGCCCACGCCTGATCCCCTGGTCGATCGACGACCTGCCACTGCTCGAGGTCAAGGGGGGTTTCGCGCGTCGTCCATGCCCCGGCCAGGAGGCACCCGAAGCTGTCGAATCTCTGGGCCTCGGCCTCTGGCGCAA
>CAYYAQ010000083.1:0-6488 GCA_964469555.1 uncultured candidatus Brocadiaceae bacterium
GCCGCGCATCCGCTTGCGGCCACCACGGCGACCACCCCACTTGCCACCAGCGCCGCCGCCGAGGCCGACTGCGGTGTTCCACTGGTTGCTGTCGAAGGCGGACTCGACCGTGTCGGTGTCCGCTTCGTCGATGACGTTCTCGGACACTTCCTCGGTCTCGGAGATCTCGGTCTCCTGGACTTCTTCTTCCGGGACGACCTCCTCTTCGACTTCTTCCTCCTCTTCTTCTTCCTCTTCGATCTCGTCTTCCTTCTCTTCGTTTTCCATCTGGATCGACTTCTCGCCCCGCAGGTTGCGCGGGTTGTCGAGGGCGAAGTAGAGGATGAAGCCGCCGATCAGGTGGGCCAGGATGGAGATGGCGAGCCAGGGCGCGTGGCGCAGCTGGTCGGACATCACCTGGGAGAAGTCCTCCTCCTGTTCCCAGATCGGCGGGGTATGGGACTCGATGTGGAGTTTGGTTGGGTCGATCGTCATGTCTTTGCGACTCGATTCTCGGGTTTGCGTTGAGCGGACGGCGGTCGGCCACGTGGCTGGGACGAGGCCGTGGATGGAAGTTCCCAACGGGGGCCGTCAGAGGGGGTTCAGACGAAAGAAAGTTAGCCTCTCGATCAGGGTATGGGAAGGCCTCATCCGGTTGCCGCCCATGGGATTGGGCGATTCCGACCCCGGAGCTGGCCGCTCGGGCCAGGAGGAGCACAAGCGCCGCGGGCGGACCGGTTTGCGGCCCGGGGCTAACGCTGCCGGCGGCCCAGGGGCGGCCAGATCTTCAGGGTCTTCTCCTGGTCCCGCTCGAGTCGGATCAGCATCCGATCGGTCTCCAGCCGCACGAGTTCCTCCCGGAGGAGGTTCTGGACCCGGGGGTCGTTCCAATGGAACTCTTCCGCCGCGGTCTGGCTGACGATCTTGAGGACCCAAAAAGCCTCGTCGTGCAGTGTTGGGGCGCTGACTTCCCCCTCCTTGGCCCCATCGACGAAGGTCTGGATGAAGGGCTGGAGCTTCTTCGCCGAGGCCTTCGTCACCTCCTGGTCGGCCAAGGAGTCGCCACCGAACGCACTCGCGACCTGCTGGCCGGTCTCCGCGGTCGTCTTCCACTTCTTCGAAGCTGAAAGGGCGGTGGCTCTCACCTTCGCTTCATCCTCCGCTCCGATCGAGAACCGCACCAGCGCGAGCAACGTCGTCGAGGCGGTCCGGAGCTCCGGCGCCCGCTGCTGGTAGTGGGCTCGCATCGCCCTCGGCGTGATCATCAGGGCCCGGCGGTCGCGGAACCGCGCGAGGAAGTCCTGTCGCGCGAGATTGAAGAGGATGTCCTCGGTCTCCCTGCGATCGCGGATGAACTGGGAACTGCCCATCCATCCCGAGTCCTGCTCCTGACGCAGAAGGTTGTTCACGCTGCCGAACCGCTTGATCTGCTCCTGCCGCTTGCGCGCCAGCTCGGATTCGACGATCTGTTGGATCCGTTCGGGGGACGCGCCCGGGATCGACCACGCGGACTGGGCCTGGACTGCCGAGCTGAGGAACTTCATCCGCACCTGCTGGAACAGTCTCATCCGCAGCCGCGCGTCGAACTGCATGCCCCCGCGCATGCGGCTCGTGAGTGTCGCGATGTAGGTCTCCTCGACTTCACTCAGCAATATGACCCTGTTGTCGATCGTCATCATCACGCGGTCGAGGAGTCGGGGTTCGTCGTCGCTCCGCGTCGCCTTCTTCGCGGGCGCCGCGCCGATTCCGGCGGGCGGGGCCTTCTTTCTCTCCTTGGGGAGGTCCTGGGCGGCGAGGGTCTGCGGCATCAAAGCCGCTGCACACGCGATGCCGCCACAGATCCGCCTCACGTGGAGGCGGAAGTGGAGTCCTTTCGTCGTCGCCGCTGCTTGCCTGACCATTCCTTTCGCATCATCGGCAATCGGTTCTCGCCCAGCAAGGCTTGAAGGAATAACTGCAACACGCCCGGTCCGGCGATCTCGGTGTGTCCGCGGCACCGTCGGGGGAGGATCAGGTGTGTTTTTCCGGGCTCGACCTGTCGCACGGCGTCGAACGAATCGAGCCACGCGCCGCCGAGCGGATGTCCGGGCGGATGGCGTACGACGACGCGATCCGAGTCGACGAACTGCACGCCGAGGACGCCGTGCCCGAGTAGCAAGTGCTTCAGCAGGAACACGAGCAGGAGCGTCTCCACTGGCTCTGGGAGGCTGCCGAACCGGTCCATGATCGATAGCCCGATCGCGACGGCGGCGTCCGGAGTCTGTGCCGCGTCCATCTCCCGCAGGAGATCGAGCCGCGCCTTGGGTTCGGTCACGAACGTGTCCGGCAGGAACGCCGAGAGCCGCAGATCGACATCGACTTCCCTCACCTCGTAGTGCTGGTAATCCGTCGCGTCCGGGTTCTGCCGCGCGCCGTCCATCGCGACCTTCAGGAGCTGGCAGTACATCTCGTAGCCGACGGCGGCGATGTGCCCCGATTGTTGTGGCCCGAGCAAGTTGCCGGCGCCGCGGATCTCGAGGTCCTTCATCGCGATCGCGAAGCCTGCGCCGAGGCTGGAGAACTCCTCGATCGCTTTCAGCCGCTTCTTCGCTTCTTCGCCGATCGGCATGGTGCGATCCAGGAGCAACAGGCAGTGTGCGCGCGCAGAACTGCGTCCGACCCGACCTCGCAGTTGATGCAGCTCCGCCAGACCGAAGCGATCGGCGCGCTCGATCAACATCGTGTTGGCTCGCGGGATGTCGAGGCCGTTCTCGATGATGGTCGTGCAGACCAGGATGTCTGCTTCGCCGCGAAGGAAGGTGCGCAACGCCTTCTCCATCTGCGATTCCGTCATCTTGCCGTGGCCGACGACGACCGTGGCGTTCGGCGTGAGCTTGCGGATGTCGGTCGCCACGCGCTCGATGGACTCGACGCGGTTGTGCAGGTAGTAGACCTGGCCCTCGCGCGCGAGTTCGCGCTGGATCGTCTGCTGGACGATCACCGGGTCTTGGAATGCCATCCGCGTGTCGACCTCCTGTCGACCCTCCGGTGGCTGCGTCAGGGTCGAGATGTCGCGGATCCCGACCAGCGACGCGTGCATCGTCCGCGGGATGGGTGTCGCACTCAGCGTCAGGACGTCGACCGTCCGCTTGAGGGACTTGATGTGCTCCTTGTGCCGTACGCCGAATCGCTGTTCTTCGTCGACGACGAGCAAGCCCAGCTGTCGGAAGTGCACATCCTCGCTGAGCAGTCTGTGAGTACCGACGAGGACGTCGACGCGACCCGCGGCGGCGGCGGCGATGACGGCCTTGCGTGCCTTCGCGGTGCGGAATCGGGACAGTACTTCGACAACGAGCGTGTGCGGCGTGAATCGCTCGGCGAAGGTCTGGGCGTGTTGCTCGGCGAGGATGGTGGTCGGCACGAGCACGGCTACCTGGCGACCGGTGATCGCGACCTTGAACGCGGCGCGCATCGCGAGCTCCGTCTTGCCGAACCCGACGTCGCCGCACAGCAGCCGGTCCATCGGCGCGGGCTTCTCGAGATCGGCGCGGATCTCCTCCCACGACGTCACCTGGTCGGGGGTGTCCGTGAACGGGAAGCCGTCGAGAAACTCGTCCTCCAGCGGATCCCGGGGATACGGCGGGCGCTCGCTCGTCTGCCGTTCGACCGACAGGTCGAGCAGATCGGAAGCCATGTCGAACAACGACTGCGCGACTTCCTCCTTGCGCTTCGCGAAGCTCTTGCCGCCGAGCTTGTCCAGACGCGGTTTTCCGTCGCCGGCGCCGACGTACTTCTGCACGAGGTGGATCTTCGAGACCGGGACGAGCAGGCGGACTTCGTCGCGAAAGAGCAGGCGGAGGTGGTCCTCGGCGGTGAAGCCGCGCTTCACGAGCTCGATTTCCTCGAACCGCGCGAGCCCGTGCACCGCATGCACGACGACATCTCCCGGGCCGAGTTCGAAGAAGCTCTGCAGCGCGCGGCTCGGCACCGCCATCTTCTCGATGGTTCGGGGCTTGCTGGGAACACCGGCGAACTCGGTGTTCGAGACGATGGTCACGGCGGCGTCGGGGATCCGGAATCCGCGGCTGAGCGTCCCGATGCCGATGCTGATCTGTTCGGCGTCCAGCGCGACTCCCTTGTTCGCGAAGATCTGCCGCAGCCGGTCGCTGTCGGCTTGGGTGCCGCAGACGATGCGGATGCTGCCCTTCAATCCGCGGATCGATCGCAGTCGACCCATCGGGTCCGTCTCGCCTGACCCGACGGCGCTGCCAGCCGACAAGATCTTGAAATCGAGGTCGTGGGTCGGCAGCGACGCGAGATCGAAACACGTCAGCGGCGCGGTCGCCTCGCGAAACCGATCCCACACGCGGTGCGTCGAGTCTCCTGGCGACATGGCTTGCACGACGTGCTCTTCGATCCGCAGCGGTTCGTGGCGCAGGATCAGGAGGTCCTTGCGCAGGACATGGTCGGTCACGTCGCACTCCTCGTCCGCGGTGACTCCGAGCGCGAGCAGGATCTGTTTGCAGACTTCGAGGGAGCGCTGGGATGTCGGGTCGAACTTGCGGATGGACTCGAGCGCGTCGTCGAAGAACTCCAGGCGGAACGCGTCGGGTGACGCCATGGGGTAGACGTCGAGGATGTCGCCGCGCCGGCTGATCTCGCCCGGCGCCAGGACCAGCGGGACGTCGCGCAGCCCGGCGGCCGTCGCTTTGATGAGCAGCTTCTCCGGGTCGAACTTGGACCCGACCTTGAGTTCGACGCGCCCGCGACCGAGGTTTCGCCGACTCGGCGCCGGTTGGGTCAGCGCGTCGACGCTGCCGATCAGCAGGAACCGGTCGTCCTTGTGTAGTTCGCTGAGGACGCGCACGCGCTGGCTGCGGCTGCCCTGATCGATCTGACCGTCGATGTCGTAGAGCTCGGTTACGAGACAGCGGGGCGGCGCCTCCTTCGCCCTCTCCGGACAAAAGCTGTCAATGTCGGCCCCGAGCGCGAGGGAGTCGTCATCGTCGGCGGTGATGACGAGGATCGCGCCCTTCCAGTGCCGTTGCAAGGCGTGGATCAGGAGTCCGGTGCTGGCACCCCAGAGCCCGCCGATCGAGCGGTGGCTCCGCTGATCGAGCGCCGCGAACACGTGTTGCGTCGTGGCCAGCGACTCGAAGCCCCGCAGCACGGACGTCGTCCGCTTCACCGAGCTCGTCGCGACCTCGCGGACCGTTTCTCCACGCTCTGGGCTTCCTCCCAGATGATCTGGATGTCGTCGTCGCTGGAACCCTCAGTCGTCGTCGGTTCGCCTGGGGGCTGGTCGTCGGTGGTGGCGTGCAACTCGGCGAGGCACGCGGCTGCGGCCTCCTGCTCGCCGGTCTGCTTGCTCTTCACTTCGGAGGAACGGCACGTGATGCGGTCGAGGGTGACGGCCACCCGAAACGTGGGAGCGTGGTCGGGGCCCGTCGTCTCGGGAGCCGAGGTTCTTCGCCTGGGCCCACTGGTTGAGCCGGGTCTTGGGGTCGGTGGTCCCGCGCAGGTCCTCCTGATCGAGTTGGAACCTCTCGATCACGAACACCTGTACGAACCGGCGCGCGGCGCGGATGCCGCCATCGAGGTAGACCGCGGCGAGCACGGCTTCGACAAGATCGGCGAGGATACGCGGCGACCGGATGCTCTCGTCGGTAAGGCCGCGGCCGACGAGGAGATACGTTCCGAGGTTGAGCTCCTCCGCGACCATCGCCAAGGGTCGACGGCTGACCATCAACGATCGCCGACTGGTCAGTTCGCCCTCGGGCACCTCCGGCTTGCGCTTGTAGAGGCACTCCGCGACGAGGAATCCGAGCACCGCGTCGCCGAGGAACTCGAGCCGCTCGTAGTCGGGCAGTCCTTCGTTGCCGAGCGACGAGTGGCTGAGTGCACGGTGGAGCAGGCCCAGGTCCCGGAATTCGTGACCGATGATCCCGCTGACCTCGTGCAGTTTCGCCTCGCGTGACAGATTGATTCGTTTCGGAGACACGGATTCAGGTTCGAAGGGCAGGAACACCGTTCAGCATATCGTGTCGCCCGGTCGATTCACCTCGGCTGATGCGAGGGGGGCCAGTCGCATCACGAACGAGGGGACTCCCCGGCACGCGACTAGGTCTTCGCGCTCTCCCGGGCGTCCCGCTTGCGTTCCTTCTCGTTGAGGGCGCGCTTGCGCAGCCGGATGTTGTTCGGCGTGATTTCGACCAACTCGTCTTCGCCGACGTACTCGAGAGCGTCTTCCAGGCCGATGATGCGGGTCGACTGGAGCTTCGTGAAGCTCTCCTTCGTGCTCGACCGGATGTTGTTCAACTGCTTTTCTCGGGCCAGGTTGACGACGAGGTCGTTCTCCTTGCAGTTCTCGCCGACGACCATTCCCTCGTAGATCGCCGTCTGCGGCGGCGTGAAGAACACGCCCCGATCCTTCAGCGCGTCGAGCGAGTAGGCGCTTGACTTGCCGCGCGACATCGAGATCAGCACTCCGAGCAATCGGCCCTTGATCTCGCCGCGGTGTTTTCCGTACT
>CAYYAQ010000083.1:6498-23026 GCA_964469555.1 uncultured candidatus Brocadiaceae bacterium
TCGTCGCCTCGCCAGCGCTCACGTTGAGGATGCGGTTGCGGACGCCGATCAGCCCGCGGGCGGGGATCGTGAACTGGATGCGCTGGAAGTTGCCCTTCTTCTCCATCGTGAGGAGCTCGCCACGGCGGTCGCCGATGATCTCGATGATTTTGCCGCTCGCGGTTTCCGGGGTGTCCACCGTGAGGAGTTCGATCGGCTCGGTCACGACGCCGTCTTCCTTGTGGAAGATGACGTGGGGCTTGCCGACCGAGAACTCGTACCCTTCGCGCCGCATGGACTCCAGGAGGAAGCCCAGGTGCATCACGCCGCGACCGGCGATCTCGAAGCTGTCCGGCGAATCGCCTCGCGTGACGCGCATCGCGACGTTCGTGCGCAGCTCCTTGTCCAGTCGCTCGCGGAGGTGACGACTCGTGACGAACTTGCCGTCGAGACCGGCGAATGGCGAGTCGTTGACGCGCATGATGATGGTCATCGTCGGCTCGTCGATGGAGATGATGGGGAGCGGTTCGGCGACTTCGATGTCGGTGATGGAGTCGCCGATGTCGATGTGCTCGATGCCGTAGACACCGCACAGGTCGCCGGCCTCGACGGACTGCACTTCCTTGCGACCCAGACCTTCGAAGCTGTAGAGGCCGCGGACCTGCACCGGACGCTTATTTCCGTCGTGGTCGATGCGGAAGATCGCGTCGCCGACGTTGAGACAGCCGCGGTGAACGCGACCGATCGCGATGCGACCGACGAAGTCCGACCACTCGAGCGTACTGACGCGGAACTGGAGGGCGCCCTTCGGATTGTCCGTGGGTGCGGGGATGTGTTCGATGATCTGTTTGAAGAGCGGGCGAAGATCCGAGCCTTTGGTGTCAGTTTCGAGGCTCACCCAGCCATCCCGCCCCGAACCGTACGCGACGGGGAACTCGAGTGCGTGCTCGTCGGCGTCGAGGTCGATGAACAGGTCGTAGACCTCGTTGAGAACTTCCTGGCTGCGCGCGTCGTGCTTGTCGACCTTGTTGATGAGGACGATCGGGACGAGTTTGTGTTCGAAGGCCTTCGACAGCACGAAGCGGGTCTGCGGCATCGGGCCCTCCGCCGCGTCGACCAGCAAGAGAACGCCGTCCGCCATGGACAGGACGCGTTCCACCTCACCGCCGAAGTCCGCGTGCCCGGGCGTGTCGATGATGTTGATCTTGACGCCGCTGTATTCGACGACGGTGTTCTTCGCGAGGATGGTGATGCCCCGCTCGCGTTCCAGGTCATTGGAGTCGAGGATGCAATCCACCGTCTCCTGGTTCTCCCGGAAGATGCCAGTCTGACGTAACATGCCGTCCACGAGGGTGGTCTTCCCGTGGTCGACGTGGGCGATGATGGCGATGTTTCGGACCCGCTGAGTCATTTGGCCTGTATCGGCTCTGCTTGCAAGAAAAGGCGATGGGTTGTCCAGAGAGGTGTCGTAGGGGTCAACGGCCTCTTGGACCCGGGAATTCCAGGATGTTCAGATCGGGCGGACAAGGTCCTCGATTCGGCCGATCGTGGTGGCGTCGAAGAGGCCGTGGCGACACTCGATGCTCCAGTCGGACAGTTGGTCACAGGCGTGGCGATCCCGGTCGCCAGCCCGCATGCGGGCGATCCCATGCGGCTCGTTCTGGAGGGTAGCGACCATCTCGCCGCCCTTGATCTCGTGCAGTTGGAACCAGAGGTGCTCGCTCTCGTCCTCGTCCTCGGGGCAGTCGTCGACCAGGTAGCCGAGCTTGACGTGGAACTCCCATTCGTCGTCCTCGGCAAAACGGCGTTGCAGCGCACGAAAACGCGGAAAATGTTCCTTCGCCAGCAGGCTCATCCGCTGGGTTTCCATCTGGGTGTGGAACAGGATCGGTTCGTCTTCGAGGACGTCCCGGAGGACGGTGACGTTGGTCGGCACGCCCACATCGCGAGAATCGGCATCGTCCGATGTCTCGACGAACAGCACGCCAGATGGGTGGTCGTGGTCTCTCCGGTCCTCGCCGCGGCCCAGTTCGCTACCCGGTAACCGTTGGATCGCGTGTTCCCACGGGAGCCAGTAGAGGCGGACTTCGGGCCCGACGTCGAACCCATCGCCCGGCGGCGGCGTCCCGTGCTCGATGAACAGCGCCGCAGTGACGTTGAAGATGTTGGTGAAGGTCAAGACCGCCTCCTCGGGGATGTCGAGCATCTCGAGTTCGATCGAGCCGCAGCGCAGCAGACCGTGGCTGTGGAACCAACTCCGGTCGTCCCCGGGTTCGGTGACGACGTGAACCGTGTAGAGGCTGTCCGGGGGTGGCGGGACTCGGGAGTTGGCGACGTCTCGAAGCCAGTCTCCGGAGTGGGCGCGGTCGGACGCGCAATCGAACATGACGACGGCTTCCGGCGCCGCGAGGGCTATCGCTTTCATCTGGGTGTGGAAGTCGTCGAGGACGTGCGGACCGAATTCTGTGGTCAGGCAGATGCACCACCGGCTCCGTTCGACGCTGTCGATCTCCTCGTCGCTGAGTCCGAACGTGCCGTCGAAGTCGAGCTCGCCGGTTTCTTGCACTTCCAGGACGAAATTCAGCGCGGTCTCGCCCTGCCCCCAGACGAACGGGAAGGATGGGCCGGTGTGTGCGGAGGACTGTTCGAGTTCGCCGGTGGCGGTGACGCGAGTCGATGCGGCCATGCGCTCGGAGAGGGCGACGACATCGGGTTCAGAGCACCACGGCGGGAGGTAGGCGATGACCGTGGATGGCTCGATGCCGCGGTCGGCGACGAACGGGGCGTACTGTTTGGGAAAGTCGGTCATCGCGGTCGAGCCCATCGTCGCAGGGTTTCTCCTCGCTGCAAGATGGGACTGGGTCGGGTGCCCACTTGTCCGTCGTCGACTGGTGGGGGAGCATGGTCCGGCAGTGAGTTTGACCACCGCCGAGACCTGCGCCCGCGCCATCCCCGATCGTCGCCGGCGACCGACGCCGATCTTTTCGCGGTATTGGTTCCGGGGCCGTCGCCGGGGAGGTCGCCGCGCCGGGGAATCGGAGCGAATCTACGTGGACGGCTATGCGCCGATCGAGTGGGGGCTGGTGTTCTCGTTGTTGCTCCTCTCCGGAATCGACCTCGTCCTCACTCTCGCGCACGTGGAAGCGGGCGGCGGCGAAGCGAATCCCCTGATGGCCTGGGCCTTCGCCACCGGAGGCGAGCCTGGGTTCGCTGCGGCGAAGATCCTCCTCACCGGCTCCGCCACCGTGTTTCTGTTGCTCCATGTGCGCTTCCGACTCGCCCGCCACGCCCTCAAGGCCCTCGTCAGCGTCTACTTCGTTCTGCTGGGTTGGCACGCCTTCGTCGCCCTGGACTGCCTCACTCTCTAGGCCTCGGCGGTGAGGCCGAGCATCAGGGGCATGGCGGGAAGGCCTTCGGGCATGGTGTAGCGGTTGCCGGCGATGGGCTTCATGCCGTCGAAGACCTCGCAGCCGTTTGCGAACGGATACTCGCGCAGGGTTTCGATTCGGAGGCCGGCGTCGACCACGCTCTGCACGATCTGCGCGACGGTCCACTGGAAGCAGACCGCGCGCTCGGGGTTGCCGAAGTCCCGCATCCCCGCGTCGAAACCCGACGGGGCGAGGGCTTCGCCCACGTAGTCGTTCACGCCGCCCGCCTCTTCGATCGGCTTGGCGATGAAGTAGGGGGCCGTCAGCCGACCGTCGCGCCCGAAACTCCAGACCATCGGATGGAACTCGAGCAGGACCAGTCGTCCGCTCGGCGCGAGGATCCGCGCTACTCCGGCGGCCCACGCGTCGAGATCGCAGATCCAGCTGATCCCGCCGTAGCTCGTGAACGCGATGTCGAAGCGCTCCTCGGTCGTCGCGAACCAGTCGAGTAGATCCGAGCGATGGAATCTCGCGGCGATTCCGGTCTCCTCCGACAGCTTCCGCGCGAATTCGATCGGTTCGTCCGCGATGTCGATGCCGGTGACGTCTGCGCCGCGCTGTGCCACGCTGAGCGTGTCTTGACCACAGTTGCACTGCAGGTGCGCGACCCGTTTTCCCGACACGTCGCCGAGGAGCCCGATCTCTTCGGCGAACAACGTGCTCCCCCCCCCGCGCAGGAACTTCGCCTGATCGACCTTGTGGCTGTTGTGCGCTGGCGTCACCGCGTTCCAGGACAGGCGGTTCTGCTCGTGCATCTCACGGCATCGGGTCTCGTCGATGTGCTCGGACTCCATGACGAGATCCTCGCGTCACTCGGTCGTAACGCAAGCGGAAGGTTGGGATACGCTCGTCGATGGCGAAGCGAAGCGCGTCGCCACGCTGATGTCGACGGTGATGACGATCGAGGGGCGCGGATTCGTCGACTAGAGCTGGTCCCCTTTCTTCTTCGGCTCCGTCTTGGGCTTCTTGATCCCCGCGTTGATCTTGTGGTTCTTGAACAAGAACGTCAGGTCGCTCAGCATCGTCCCCTTCACCTTGACGACCTCGTGGATCTTGATCGGCACGTGGAATCCCGAGACGTCGCCGTGCCAGACCGTGAGGTCGCCTTCCGCGTCCGGCATCGTGTAGCTCTCGCCGCTCCGGACGTACTTCCCGTCCTTCGTCTCGTAGAAGAGCTTCTTCCGCATCGGTCCGACCACCGCACCGATCTGCACGCCCTTCTTGTCGAACAGCAGGTGCGTCTTCTCCTTGCCGCCGCCGTCCGCAGTGACGATCGTGCCGTTCCGCCGGGACGCGCCCGTTACCTTGGTCCCGGCGAGTCGACGGAAGATCGCGTTTGGTTGAAAGTCGCGAGCGAACGTCTTGGCGGCCCAACCCCGTCGCGTCATCGCGTAGTCGATATCCTTGTCGTCCCAGCTGAGGGTGCCCTCGTGCTTCTTCTTGTCCGCGCTGTCGAATGAGTACGTGCCCTTCGCCTTCCACGTGCCGGTCATGCCGCCGCGCGATGTCACGACGATGTCGAACCGGATCTTCTTCACGCCAGACCGTCCCGCGTGATGACGCAACTTCGCCCATCGATCGAGGGTCTTTCTTGCGAGAGCGTCGAGCTTCGCGGGTTTGACGGGCTTGACCGGCGCAGGCTTTTCCTGAATCTGCTTTTTCTCCGTCGCGGGGGGCGGCTTCTTCTCCTGTGCGACGAGCGCGGAAGCCGCGATGAGAACACAGGTCAGAGTGGGCAAGACAGTCTTTGTCATCTCGGATGGAATAAGCAATACCGGGATCCTCCGCAAGATCCGGCGGTTTCGCGCCGTCCGTGATCGCAACCACGGAGGTGACAAGTTGGACAAACGAAAGAACCGGGCCGGGTTCACCCTGCTCGAAGTGATGGTGGTCGTTGTGATCATCGGGCTCCTGGCGACGATCGTGGCGCCGCAGTTGATCGGGCATCACGACGACGCGCGGGTCACGAAGGCCGCTGTGGACGTCTCGCAGATCTACGACGCCGCAGTGATGTTCAAGATGAAGAAAGGCCGCTGGCCGGACTCGATCGAAGAGATGATTGACGGTCGTCCGCCGAGCCTGCGAGGCTACAAGGCTGTCCCGCGGGATCCGTGGGATAACATCTACCGCGCCAAGGTCGGCGAGACGCCTCTGGAATGGGAGGTGTTCTCGTACGGTCCGGACGGCGAGGAAGGCGGCGAGGACGACATTTCGTCGAACAACGTCCAAGGTAGTTGATGCGACCCGCCGCGGTGCGCAGTCACGTGTCGCACTTCAGCGGAGAGGATGTGCGCTCGGCGCGGGGTGACACCCTCTACATCGCGGACGACTACTCGCAGCTGGGCGTCAGCGCGCTGTTCGATGTCGGCGACGGGATGCAGATCGAGACGGCGTTGGTCCTGCAACTGATCGAGTCGAAGGTGAACTACACGTTCCAGATCTACCTCACGGTTGCCGAGGTGTTCTCCCTTCTCACGCGCTAGCGTCCCGAAGCGACTCGTTCCGATCGCCTTCTCAGCGAGCCACGGGCGCAGGGGATCCCGAGCCGATGCGAAGCTACCTCTTCTCCCAGCGAGGTTCGACGTGAAGGAGGTGGCGCACGAAGAAGTCCTTCCGGCGCCGGCTGCCGTATCGACCGCCGCTCGTGTGATTCGATCCGGGGATCACGAGAAGATCGAAGTCCTTGTCGGCGCGGATCAGGGCATCGACGACGCGCATGGTGGATTCCGGCGGTACGTTGGTGTCGAGTTCGCCGACGATCAGGAACAGCTTGCCCTGGAGCTTGTGGGCGTTCGTGATGTTGGACTGCGCTTCGTAGTGCGGCCCGACGGGATAACCCATCCACTGCTCGTTCCAGGATGCTTTGTCGAGGCGGTTGTCGTGGCAGCCGCACGAGGACACCGCGACCTTGTAGAAGTCGGGGTGGAAGAGGACCGCGCCGGTCGAACTCTGTCCCCCGGCTGATGTCCCGAAGATGCCGACGTTCGTGTCGTCCATGTAGGGATACTTCGCCGCGGCGGCCTTGATCCACGCGATCCGGTCCTTGAGCCCCGCGCCGCCGACGTTCTTCCAACACTTGTCGTGGAACGCCTTCGAGCGGTTGTTCGTGCCCATTCCGTCGATCTTCACGACGATGAATCCCAGCTCGCACAGCGCCTGTTGTGATCGACCCGCGGAGAAGTTCTTGGGGACGAAGGAATCGTGTGGCCCGGCGTAGATGTCCTCGATGATCGGGTACTTCCTGGTCTTGTCGAGTCTGCGGGGGCGGAAGATCACGCCGTAGATGTCGGTATTGCCGTCGCGGCTTTTTGCGCGAAACGGCTCCGGCTTGCGCCAACCGGTCTCGAGCAGATCCCTGATGTCCGCATGCTCGAGATCGCAGACGCGCGCTCCGTCGGAGACGCGGCGCATCGCCGTGGATGACGCCATGTCGACGCGAGACCAGGTATCGATCAGGTATTTCTTCGTCGGCGAGTACGAGATCCGGTGTGTTCCGTCGCCCTCAGTCAATGCGACGAGGTTCGTGCCGTCGAACGACACGCGATAGTGGTGGATGTAGTACGGGTCTTGCCCCTTGTTCTTGCCGCTCGCGCGGAACCAGATCTCCTGCTTGTCTTCGTCGAGACGATCGACTCCGCGGACGACCCATTCGCCCTTCGTGATCTGTCGCCGCTTCCCAGTTTGAATGTCCACATGATAGAAATGCTTCCAGCCGTCGCGTTCGGAGAGGTAGATCACCGCCTCGCTCTTCCGCAGGTATTCGATCCGCGAGCCCCAGCTGTTGATGAACGTGTCGCCGGCTGCATAGTCCGCGGTGTTCTCGTCGAGGACCGTGCGCGTGGCGCCTGTCGCCGCCGTGACCTCGAAGACACGAAAGCGCTTGTGGCCGCGATCCGTGCGCTGGAACGTGAACGTCTTGCCGTCCTTGCTCCACCGCAACCGCGGCGCGCGACCGAAGTCGATCCGACCGGTTTGAACGGCTGTACGTTTCTTCGTCTTCGGGTCGAACAAGAACATCTTGCGTGACTCGAACCGATCTCCTGGCCGCGCGTACTTCCGCACGCGGAACTTCGCTACGAGCTGGCCGCGGGGCGACGATTCGATCAGTGGGACTTCCTTGACGTTGCCGGGAACGGTCCGGAACGCGACGAGAGTCCCGCCGTCGGGTGACCACTTCGGTGCTTCGTAGTAGTTCGCTTCGCGACCGTCGGTCGTGAGCTGGTCGTCGCCGACGAACAAGTTGAACTCGCGAACGGTCACGGGCTCGCGCTTCGTTGGACGACGCCCGTTGGCTTCGCCGGTCCTTCGACCTCGGTTGCCACGGCGACCTCGGCCACGGCTCCGACGCGGAGGTGTGGTCTCCTTGGGTGCTGGGACCGAATCGAGCTTGGTGCACGCGTAAGTCTTCAGATCGCAGCCCCAGACCGTCTTGGACACCTGAAACACGACGCCATGCTTCTCGTGCAGCGAGATTACACGGAAGGGCAGGCGCTTCGCGTCGACTTGTTTCTTGGTTACTTCGGCGAGCGCGGCGGCGAGTCTCCCGTGGTTGAAGGCCGGTCGCCGCGTGCCCTTTTCGCAGTCCACGAGGATGAACTCCCGCACGCCGCGAAGTTCGCGTCGATACCACATCTTGCGGTCGTCGTCGAACCAGTTCGGGTTGACGGAGTCGAGGAAGACCTTGCCGCTCACGCTCTTGCCGAAGTTCTTCGCGCGTTCGTAGTCAGCGAGGCTACCTTGCGCGTCGAGATCGGGTAATGCGAGGAAGAACAGGCCACCGAGCAGGGTGGTCACGCGATGTGTCGGATTCACGATCGCATCATGGCGCGGTGGTGTCGATTCGAGAAGGGGCTAGCTCGCCGCGGCCCGGTTGTGCATGTCTCGGTACAAACCGTTTGCGGCGAGAAGCGAATCGTGGGTCCCGCGTTCCACGATCTCACCGTCGCGCATCACGAGGATCTCGTCCGCATCGCGCACCGTCGAGAGTCGGTGGGCGACGACGACGCAGGTGCGGTCCCGCAGCAACTCGCGCAGCGCCCGCTGGATGCGGAGTTCGCTCTCCGTATCGACGCTGGCGGTGGCCTCGTCGAGAACCAGCACGTCCGGCCCGGTCGCGAGCGCGCGCGCGAAGGACAGGAGTTGTTTCTCGCCCTGCGAGAACGTCGTCCCGCGCTCCTTCACTTCGGCGTCCAGCCCTCCGAGTTTCTCCTCGACGAACTCCCGAGCACCGACGGCGGCGAGGGCTTCAGCGACTTGCTCCTCGGAGATCGACTCGTCGAACAGCCGCACGTTCTCCAGGATCGTGCCGGCAAAAAGATACACGTCCTGCGGGACGACCGCGATGCGTTGCCGCAGTCGGGCGATGTCGAGTTCGCGCAGGTCGACGCCGTTGATCGAGACCCGACCGCTATCCGGGTCTTGCAGCCGCGATAGCATCGAGAGCACCGTGCTCTTGCCAGCGCCCGTCGGACCAACGATCGCGATGGTCTTGCCGGCGGGGACTTCGAAGCTGACGTCGCGCAGCACGGGTGTCTTGTCCGTGTAGGCGAAATGCAGGTTCTCACAGCGGAGCGTTGCGGGGCCGCGTGTCGTCTGCCGGGGATTCTCGGCGGGCACCGGATCGATCGGTTGGTCGATGATCTGGAAGATCCGTTCGCTGCTCGCGAACGCCGATTGCAGCACGTTGTACTTCTCGCCCAGTTGTTTGATCGGCTCGGTGACCATCGCGAGGTAGATCCAGAACTGCACGAAGACACCCCACGTCATCGTGCCGTCGAGGATCGCGTTGCCTCCGAACCACAGCAGACCTACCTGCATCAGGTGGATCACCATGTCGACGATCGAGAAGAAGAGGGCGAAGTGGAACACGGTCCGCAGCCACGACGACTTGGTCTTTTCGTTGAGTTCGTCGAAGTGGGCCTGGACCGTCCCTTCTTGATCGAACACGCGCGTTGCGGTGACGCCGCCGACGGCTTCCGCCGCGAACCCGTTCAGCCGGGCCTGATGTCCACGCACGCGTCGGAAGGAGTCGCGGGCGAACTTCCGGAAGAGCAGGCTCGCGCCGAGCACGACCGGGATGGTACCCAGAGTGAACAGCGCGAGTTGCCACTGGATCACGAACATCAGTGACAGCAATCCGACGATCTTCAGGAGGTCGAACAGCGTCTGTAGAACTCCGGTCGAGATCAGTTCGTTCAGGTTCTCGACGTCGCTCGTTACGCGGGTCACGAGCTTGCCTGCGGGGTTGCGATCGAAGTACCGCGGACTCAGGCGCAGCAGGTGGCGATAGAGGTGGCCGCGGACGTCGCGGATGATGCGCTGGGCGTTCAGCGTGGTCGTCCACGTGAAGAAGTAGCCGATCCCCACGGACAGCGCGGTCGAGAAGAGGAACACCGCCCCGAGTGTCCAGACCGCGTCTTCATCCACGGACTTGCCGGAGAGGGCTTCTTCCACCGGACCGTCGAGGACGAGCTTCAGGAGGTACGGACGGAGCGCCTCCAGTCCGAACGAGACAAGCAGGCTGCCAAGGCAGAGGAGGAACGCGAGTTTGTAGGGGCGGACGAACGGCCAGATCCGGCGCAGGAGCGTCCAGTCCATCTCGCGGTAGTCGCGTTCCTCTTCGTGTCCGCGGAACTGCACCATCAGTTCTCTCCCCGCGGGTTGGTCGGAGGCTCGCCACCGAGGGCCCGTTCTTCGCGCTGCAGGCACCACGCCCTGGCGTACTTCCCATCGTGTCGCACGAGTGCTTTGTGATCGCCGCGTTCGACGACTTCGCCGTCGTGCAAGACGAGGATGAGATCGGCGTCGGCGATGGCCGACAGCCTGTGGCTGGCGATGATGAGGGTGCAGTCGGTTCTGGCTTCGCGCAGGCGGTCGAGGATCCGGACCTCGGTCTGGTGGTCGACGGCGGAGAGCGTGTCGTCGAGCATCACGACTCCGCGGCTTGCGACGAGTGCGCGCGCGAGGGCGACGCGCTGTTTCTGGCCACCAGACAACGTCACGCCGCGCTCGCCGACGATCGTCTCCAATCCTTCGGAGAGGCCCTCGACGTCCTGCTCGAGAGCAGAGCTGCGAACCGCTGCGAACACCGCTTCGCGATCCGACTCGGGCGAAGAGGAGTTTCTCAGGCCGAAGCGAACGTTGTCGCTCACGGTATCGCTGAACAGGAAGGGCTCCTGTGGCGCGAAAGCGAACATCTGGCGAAGGCACGAGAGATCGAGATCGAGGACGTCGTGCCCGTCGATGAAGATTGTCCCGCGAGGGGGGTCGTACAGGCGGAGGATCAGGTGCAGGAGAGTCGACTTGCCGGACCCGACCCGGCCGACGAGGCCGAGCTTCTGGCCCGCCGGCAACTCGAAGTCGACGTTCTGCAGCGCGTTGGTCTCTTCGCCGGGGTAGCAGAACGTCAGGTCGCGCACGGAGAGGTCGCCGCGAAGTTCGACGGTCTCGCCGCCGGTGGATTCGGGAACGGTGGCGAGCACCTCTTCGATGCGGTCCGCGGCGGAGCGGGCACGGTGCACGGTTCCGAGGATCCAGCCCATGGCGATGAGCGGCCAGACCAGGAACCCCATCAGGATGATGAACTGGAACAGGCTGCCGGTCGTCAGCCGACCGCCGATCACTTCGATCGCTCCGAGGACGAGCACGGTCAGGATCACGAGGTCCGTGCAGAGGTGCACGAAGAGGTTGACGAGCGCGCGGAATCGGGTCATCGCCATGTTGTCCCGGACGTAGCTCTCGTTCAGTTCGTCGAGTCTCTTCCCGAACACCGAGGCTTTCGCGAAATGGAACAGGACGTGGATGCCGCCGAAGCTCTCCTGAGCGTGATGGGAGATGGCCGCGATATCCTCTTGCACCGCCTTGCTGAATCTCTGCAGCCGCGGCATCAGGATCATCATCGCGATGAGCAGAGCGGCGAACGCCCCGCCGATCGCGAGCGTCACCGAGGTGGAGAGGTTCGCCATCATGTAGATGCACCCCGGCACCATCACGAGCGACTGCGCGCCGTAGAGGATGCTCGGCCCGATCAGGAAGCGCACGAGCTCGACATCCTGCGTCATGCGGCTCAGGAGGTCGCCGGTCCGGGCGCTGTCGTACCAGGTAAGAGGCAGCCGACCGACGTGGGTCATCAGGTCGCTCTTCAGTCGCGCTTCGATCTCGCGTGAGCTGTCGATGATCAATCGTCGCGCGAAAAACCGGCAGGTGGCTTCGGCGGCGATGATGCCCATGAGGAGAAAGACAACGTGCAAGAGCTGCCCGCGGGTCGCCTCCGTGTCCCCGGCATCGACGTCCAACGCATCGATCGTCTCGCCGATGATCCGCGCGATCCACAGCTTGCACAGGCAGAACCCCGCCACCATGACGACGCCCACCACGACGGCAAGCCAGTGCCTCCGCAGCATCGCGAACGGTCGTCGAAAGCTTCTGATCGTGGCGAACATTCGTGGCGTCGAGAAGACGCGGCATCTTCGCGGGAACGGGTTCCAGCGGGGAAGATGCCGTGCTCTCTACTGCTTCATGATGGCGGTGGCTTTCTCGATGCAGCTGATCATGCGGCGGAGTTCGTGTTCGGCCCGAACCGCGTCCTGATCGGCGAGGGCCTCCGCGATGCCGGGCATGACGGTGGCGCCGTAACCGAGGTCGCGCCCGGGGGCGACGGTGAGGTTGCGGTACCAGGGGCGATTTTGCAGGCCTTCCGGATCGAGGAACGCGTGGTGCATGGCGATCATCTTGGCCTCGCTAGCCGGATGGGCCAATGCGACCTCTGCGAACGCATCGATGGAAGCGAGCAAGGCCTCGCGGCGGTGCTCGGGGAGGTCGCGCAGGGTGCCCGCGCAGCTCTTCAGATACGGCGCGATCGCCGCGAGGTCGATCGGCGGTACGGCGGCGTTCGCGAAGTGGTGCGTGGCGATCGCCAGGAATCGCGCGACCGAAGCGTGGATCTTGAATCCCGGATCCAGGTACTTCGACACGGTTTCGAAGTTGTCGAACATGCTGTGGTAGACGCCGTGTCCGCCCCTCGACCCGAAGTCGAAAGCGGGAATTCCGAGGTGGCACAGGAACGCCGTGTAGTCCGATCCGCTGCCGAGGTTGCCCACCGGCGGTCGCGTTCCCCCGCGCGCCCAGCGAGTCAGGATTCGCCCCTTGCCGTCATGCGCCATCGTCCGCGCCGCGGCATAGGCGAGCACGCCGACGAGCTCCGGTGTTGACTTCGCGCTGAATCGACCCCCGCTGACCGCCGCATCGCAGTTGAAGTATGCGAGGCAGTTCGCCTGCAGATCCTCGCGGTGGTCCTCGGCGTGCTCGACGCTGCCGATCAGTCCCTGCTCCTCCCCGTCCCAGCTGGCGTACCGGATTTCCACGCGTGGGTGCCAGCCCTTCTTCACCAACTCGCCGAGGGCGCGCATCGATTCAAGCGTCACGGCGCTGCCGGTGTTCGGATCGATCGCGCCGTAGACCCAGCCGTCGCGGTGGTTGCCGATGAGCACGTACTTGTCCGTGGTCTTCTTGGTCCGCAGTCGACCGATCACGTTCCAGATCGGTTGCACCTTCTCGTCCATCACGACCTTCATCTTCACCCGCACGGGCCCGGGCCCCGTGTGGTAGGTCGTCGGGCATCCACCCTGCCAGTCCTTCGGGACGTTGTGACCCTTGCCGTGTTCGAGAATCCGCAGCGCGTTACCCCACGAGATCGGCATGCACGGAATCTTCGGTAGCCACGTGCACTCCTCGCGCCTCAGGCGCACCGCATCCTTCGTCGCGGGTTGGCCTGGCGTCAGCGGGTCGCCGACCAACTCGCTGATGTACATGATCGAACCGCGCTGCACTCCTGTCTTCGGTCGGTACGGCCCATTGGGGTAGACGTCGCCCTTGCGGTACCCGTCGTCGTCCGGCTCCGAGTACAGCAGCACTCCGGCCGCTCCCCGTTTGTCCGCCTCGCGGACCTTCAACCCACGAAAGATCTTGCCGTAGCGGATCAGGCAGATCTTGCCCTTGATCGAGACGCCCTTGCTCTCGAGCCAATCGAAGTCCTCGGACCGTCCGTACTGTGCGTAGACCACCTCGGCCTCGACGGTCCCCGATGGCGAGTAGCCATTGAACGTGAGGAAGCTCGGGTGCTTCGCCAGCGTGTCGTCCTTCCAGGGGAAGGGCTGCTCGCGCAGGTCGAGCGGGTCTCGGACCGGTTTGGTCAGCTCGAGAGAGACCGAAACCGGGGAGGGGAGAAGCACGTGGTACTCCTCGATGTCGGTTTCGAATCCGGCCTCGTCGAGCACCTTCTTCACGTACATCGCCGTCGCCCAGTCGCCGGGGGTCCCCGCCAGGTGCGGATGCTCTGTCAATGCCTTGAGGTGTCGCCGCGCCATCGCCGGAGTCACCGTTCGCACGAGCAGTTCCTCGTCAGCGGTCAGGTCCGGGCGCTTGTTTCGAGGCTTCTTCTCAGCGGTGGTTTCCTGTGATTCGCCCTTCTCCTGGGCCCGTTTGGGCGGGGTCTGGGCCACGACCAGAGGGGTGAAAACAACCAACAGGGCGGGGGCGATGACCGTGCGCATCGCGGGAGCATACCCGGCCCCGGAACGTCTTCTCGATCGCCGGAACCGCAAAACCCCCTTGCCGAAGGGGGTGGGCCGCAATACCGTCCCGCGCCCGTTCAGGGATCTCTTCATGACCAACTCGCTTCCTACCCAACTCGTCCATCAGGTCTGCGGCTCGTTCGAACTGACCTCGTTGCTCCAAAAGCGAGTCCGGGAACTCGTGCGCGGCCAAAAACCACTCTTCGAGACGCGGGAACGGAACTACGTCAAGATCGCGTCCGAAGAGCTTCGCCGCGGCCTGATCCAGCTGGTCGCGGACGAAGAGCAGGAAGACCCGACGCTCGCGCTCTAGCCCCGGCTACTGCCGCGGAATCCGACACGTTTTCTCGCAACTCGTGTCGGCACCGGACAGAAGTGCGGGTCTGCCTCATCCTGACGGGACGGACCTCTCGATAAGAGAGTGTGTCTGAGGACAGAGACGCGAAGGCTCCGGTGATGCGCCGGCTGGGCGACTTCATCCTCCTCGAAGAGATCGGTCGAGGGGGCATGGGCAAGGTCTTTCATGCTCGCCAGATCTCGCTCGAGCGTGAGGTCGCGCTGAAGGTCCTCCCGTTGGTGGGAGGGCTCGACCCCGACGCGGTCACTCGATTCCGTCGCGAGGCCGAAGCGGCGGGACGGCTTTCGCATCCGGGCATCGTCCCGGTCTATGCGATGGGCGAGGTCGACGACACCTACTACTATGCGATGGAACTCGTCGAAGGGCCGTCGCTCTTCCATCTGCTCCAGTCTCTCCGCGACCGACCGGCGGGCTCACTTCGCTTCTCCCTGATGGAGGAGACGGAGATGTCCACGAAGTACCCCGGCTTCCAGGAGTTGCCGGTGCAGCCCTTCCTCGCGAACTCCATCTACGCCGCGTCGTGCGCCGCGCTGATCCTGGAACTCTCGGGTGCCGTGACTGTCGCGCACCAGGGTCAGGTCATCCACCGCGACATCAAGCCGAGCAACATCCTCCTGCATCCAGCGGGTCGACCGGTGCTCGTCGATTTTGGCCTGGCGCGTGACGAACTCGCGCTGAGCATGACCCAGACCGGCGAAGCTGTCGGGACGCCCGCATACATGGCGCCTGAGCAGGCTGCGGGCTCCAAGATGCTCGATGCGCGCGTCGACGTGTACGGTCTCGGTGCGACGCTGTTCGAGATGCTCACTCTGCGGTCGCCGTTCACCGGGCAGAGCGCTGCGGAAGTGATGCGTTCGATCATCGAGGACGATCCCGTCCCGCCGCGGCGAATCAACCCCCGCGTGCCGCGCGCGCTGGAGACGATCGTGCTCACGTGCCTGGCGAAGGATGTCGACCGCCGCTACCGGACGACTGCAGAACTCGGTGCCGATCTGCGCGCGTTCCTCGCCGGCACGGAGATTCGTGCTCGCCGACCAGGGCTCGCCGAACGGATCTCCAGCAACTTCAATCGCAACAGACGTTCGGCCTGGGTTGCGTGTCTGTCGATCCTGTTCGCCCTCGTCATCGGACTGAGTGTCGGTCTCGTCTCGATCGGCAACACGCGGCAGAGCGCCATGCTCGCCCTCGACAACGGGAAGATCTTCCTCCTGCAAGGCAAGGTCCGCGAGTCCCACGCGGAGTACGTCCAGGCTCAGGTGCGCTTGGAAGACCCGAAGTTCGTCGCGGAGCGACGTCTGCGGGACTTCGCCGAGGTGTTTCCGTCGATGTACGCGAAGAACCGCTACGACGTCCTCGCCCAGTTCCTGGATACCCTGCCTGCGGACGATCTCGACCGCCCTGAGTACCACGAGTTCCGCCGTCGTCTCCGTGGCACGGGCCACATGGAATTCGCGAATGGTCGCAAGGGCATGGAGGTCACCGTGCTTGGTATCCTCGACGGCGAGTTCCAGTCGCGATGGCGACAGGTCCCCCCGGACGGCTCGCTATCTGTGGGGCACTACCTCGTGCGTTTCGCGATGCCCGGAATGGAACCGTTCGTGAACACGGTCGACATCGAACGCGACCGCCGCGTGACCGTCGACCCCCGGTTCAAGGCGGCGTCGAAGATTCCCTCCGGCATGGCGCTGGTAGCACCGCCCGGCCAGTCGGTGTTCGCGACTGATCGAAACGAATTCACTGTCGGGAGGTACATGGATCTCCTGCACTCCGTCGACGACCGCGAGCTCGCCGAGGAACTCCGGCCCACGGGTTGGACCGGACGGCACATGAACAGACCGGTGACGGGGCTGTCGTTCCGCCAGGCGCGCACCGCTGTTGCGCTGCTGGGCGGTCACCTGATGTCGCGAAAGGAATATCTCTTCGCGGCGACGAGCGGTTCGAGCGAACTGCAGTACCCTTGGGGCTACGAGTTCGACTTGAAGCACGTCGTCGGAGATCCGCGCTTCACCTCCGGGCTCGCCGCGGTGGGCTCGAAGCCGTCCGGAGCTTCCCCGAACGGAATCTTCGATCTCGTCGGGAACGCGGCCGAGATGCTCTCGGCGCAGCGGGACGGCAAGCTGTACTCGGCGGGGGGCCACTTCGCGGCCGAACCGCGGGACTTGTCGGTGCGCAGCTTCACCCTGCTGCCCGGT
>CAYYAQ010000084.1:0-22869 GCA_964469555.1 uncultured candidatus Brocadiaceae bacterium
CGACGGCGAGCAGCGTCTGCAACCCGGCGTCAGCATCCGCCCCCCAGAGCCCGAGCGCCTGGCGCATCGGGCCGCCGACGTTGCCGCGGGTGAGGATTCGCAAGACCCTCATCCTTCGTCCTCGAGGTCTCGGAGATGGCACTCGAACGCGGCGATCAAGTAGAGAGCATGCCCGAGATCGCTGCGCCCGGATAGGTGCCTATCGAGCATCCGGGCGAGGCCTTCGGGCCGCAGATGCGCTCGCTGCCGCGTCCGCGCGTCGCGCAGCAGATCCGGAATGAACGCGTCCTCACGCAGCCAGCGATCGAGCGGCAAGCCGAACCCCTGCTTGGGACCGTCGAGCACTTCGGCGGGCAGGTGTGGGCGGAACGCGTCCCGGAGCGGACGCTTGCCGAGCACCTCGCGCGGATCGGCGCAGGCTTCGGGACTCGCGAGAACCTCCGGGTCCAGGAAAGGACAACGACCCTCGACACCCGCCGCCATCAACGCGGTGTCCAACTTCGGGAGCAGGTCATGCCGCAGGTAGTACTCACGGTCCACCGTCCGGGCACGCTGCAGCGCAGACGGGGCATCCACGCGGGGCAGTTCCCCATCGACCAGATTCTCACTCAACACCGCGCGGCGAAACGCTGGCGGCGCGACCTCGAGCAGACTGTCGTACGGCTGCGGCGAGGCAACGGCACGGCGCAGCCGCGCGAGCGTGGACATTCCAAGACCAGCCGGGAACAGCCGCGACACCGCGCGGGGGAGGCGAATGCCAGGCAATCGTTGCACGGCGCGGTGCCGACGGTAGCCGAGGAACAACTCGTCAGCGCCTTCGCCACCGAGCAGCACACGAATCCCGTCCGACGACGCCGCGCGCGCCAACGCGTGCACGGCCAGAACCGAGGGATCCCCGAGCGGCAGCCCGACGTGCCTCGTCAGTTCGGGCAGCTGTCGCAGGATCTCCGGTCCGGCATCGACCAGTCGAAGTTCGGCGCCCGTGCTCTCCGCGACGAGCCGCGCCCGCGACCGCTCGTCTTCGCCGCTTCCCGTGGCTCGGAACTGGTAGCTCGGAACCGTACGACCGGCGAGCGAGAGCGCCGCAGCAAGGCACGCGCTGTCGACACCACCGGAAAGGCAGAGGCCGACGGGCACCGACGTGTCGGCGCAGCGCACGACGGCGCGGACGATCCGGTCGCGCAGCGTGCCGGAATACTCGGTGGACGGCGCTCTGCGAAAGGCCAAAGGTCCCGCGTCCCCGTGGTGCAGCAAGACACCTCGGAGGTCGCCCTCCAACGTCAGGCCCGGGGTCGTGAGCCGGGGCCCGAGATCGAAACCGAAGCGGAGGAATCGCGCGCGCTCCCGATCATCCAGATCGATCGTGAGCCCCAGTCGGCGCAGACTCGCGACCGTCGAAGCGAACGCCACGACTCGATCATCGCGACGGACGATGTAGAGCGGCTTCTCCCCCTCGGGATCGCGCGCCAACCACAATCGGTCCGTGTCCGGCTCGAGGATCGCCATCGCGTAGTGCCCGCTGGTGGCAAGCAGACCCGCGGCCCCCATTCCGTCCAGCCGGTTCAGCGGCAACTCCGCGTCGTTGGACGTGCGCGTCGCGGTCGTCGATCGCTCCTGCCCCGCCGACGTCACCGCGCCATTGAATGCGATGACCCTGCGCCCATCCGCCGACCACAGAGGTTGACCGTGGTCCGGGTCGGTGATCGTGAGCCTGGCAACGGCGAGGTGCCAGTCGCCGGTCTCGATCCGCGCCGTGCCGTCCGGGCCACGCCAAGCCATGGCTTCGACCGCGGCCTCGATCGAGGCCTGGTCGTCTAGGAAGGACTTTCGGACGCCGAGGATGCCGCACATACGGACCCGGGAATGCTATCCGGGTCCTCCTGTGACGGCTCGCACGGCGGGATCTTCCGACCGGGATTCCGACAGCTGTGGCCGGCTACAGGGTGCCGCTTGCCACGAGACCAATGTAGAGGGCAGCGTGCCAGCCGATAAGAGCGAGGTAGCCGGTGACGATCACCGCGAGGCCCAGCCGGGAGAAGAGACTGTTCTTCGTGAGCGTCAGGAAGAGCAGGCACAGACCGATGCCCACCGACTTGAGGCTGATGAACCACCAGATACCGCCATCCAGCGAGAACTGAACGATCGGGTTCAGCTCACGACCTCCGAGGGAGAGGTACAGCACCGTGAAGAACGCGTCGAAGAAGTTCAGCATCGCGATCACCGTGACAGTCAGGAAGAGTCCCCAGCCGTGGACGTCGACGAAAGAACCCTCTTCCTCTGTCCTGCGACGACTCTGGACTCGCCGCCCACCGAACCACGCGAAGCGCGAAAACATGGGGGTTGGCTGTGAACGACGATCCGACGAACGAAGGCGCAGGTCGATTGCCGTCTCGCGGAGAACGGAAGCAGGGTTTCCCATGACGAAACCTACCTCCTGACTACATATCCGGCGTTCCGCATCGGTCCAATTCCGCGCCTCAGACGAAGCTCTCGGCGGGTGCGCTCGCGGGCATGTGGCGCTGCCAACGATAGTTCGGAGTTCAACGAGGATGACCGTGGATGCGAGTCCCGAATTGCAATTCGAGCTCGATGACGAACCATTTCCCACCGCGTTGGATGCGATAGGTCTTCGCGCCGGATTCCACGGACTCGAGCTTCCGGGTATCGGTGAGATCCCGAACCAGCTCGAAGCGCGCAACCTCGTCCGCCGTGGCGGCTCGCTCCTTCGCGTCTTCGAAAGCGGACGGCTTGCCATCGGCGCCTCGGACCAGCGTCACGACCCTTGTGGCGTCCTCGAACTTGGCTTGTAGGTTGCCGTTGCGGCGGTCAAAGGCGAGATCACACTCCTGAACACTAGCGCCCTCCGACGTGATCCGGAGCGTCCCACCGTAGCTCGTCATGCGGTGGAGCATCGGGACCTGATCCTCGCCACAACCCGGAACGACGCTGATCCAGCCCAGCAGGAGAACAGATCCGAGGATATCGCGCCTCTTGTTCATTTCGCTTCCGCAAACACTAGCTCCCGCGGAACGGCGACCCGTACAAAACGGGCGTGGCATGACGAGTTCCGGTGGACCACCGCGGGGGTGCTCGGTGGGGCGAAACGTACATACCTATGGACCGTGTCAGAACTCCCGCTGCCAAGAACGTCTCGGGCCCGATGAACAAGCTGTCCCGCGCGTTCTTCCGGGGCTTTGCATTCCACCACTACTACCTCGACTCGAAGATCTGGCGTGCGAGTGAGGATGCCGAGTTGCGCTCGATCCTGGGCTTCCCCGGGAAGAAGAAGAGGGTCGCACCGGCGGAACCCGAGCGCACGGACCGCGTGGCGAATGTGCACAGGGAAGCGACTGGCTGAGGAGTACGGGCTGCTCAATCGGCCTCCATCTCGAGGGTTGCCAGGGGACGCCCTCGCAACCCTCGAGCTTCAGGCCGACCAGGCAATGCCCAACACGAAACACCAAACTATGAGAGCGAACCTCCCTGACACCCCACTAGAGTCCCGGGAGTGCTCCCCGAGATCCGTTTGAAAGTGCGCGTGCAGGGCCGCCATCCCCTGTTCTACCGCAAGATGATCCGCAAGCCGGATCGCCCCCTGCCGGCGGGAGGGCCGGTGTTCGTCCGCGACAAGAACGGCAGGCCGGTCGGCACGGGGTTCTACAACCCGCGGACCGAGCTCGCGCTGCGCATGCTCGCGCGGGAGTCCGTGCCCGACGTCGAGAATTACCTCCTGCGACGGCTGGACGACGCGTGCGACCTGAGGGACGAGCGGCTGCGACTGCCCGAGGTGACCGACGGGTATCGGCTCCTGCACGCCGAGGGCGACGGGTTCCCTGGGCTGATTCTCGACCGGCTAGGCGACACGATCGTCGCGCAGGTCTACGCGCTGTGCGCGATGCGCCACATGGAGGCGGTCGGCGAACACCTCTTGTCACGCTATCCGAAGAGCCGACTGGTGCTGACAGTCGATACGGACGCCGCGCTGCGCGAAGGGATCGACAAGCAGCCGCAAGTGAAGCCACGCGCGACCCTGGTGACCGAACACGGGGTTTTATTCACGGTCTATCCGGGCACGGGGCACAAAACGGGGTTCTTCGCCGACCAGCGCAACAGCCGGCAGCGGGTCAAGTGGTTTGCGAAGGGACGGCGGGTCCTCGATCTGTTTTGCAACAGCGGGGGCTTCGCGATGGCCGCGGCTCAAGGGGAGGCGAAGAGGGTCGTCGCCGTGGACCTGGACGAAGAGGCAGTACAGCAGACGCGGGAGAACGCCAAGGCGAACAAGCTGAAGTTCCAGACGGAGCACGGCGACGCGTTCGACTGGCTGCGCGACATCGACGACGGCGAGTATGACCTCGTGGTGTTGGACCCCCCGAAGTGGGTTCGGGGCAAGGCCGAACTCGCAACGGGGCTGGACAAGTACAGCGACCTCAACCGGCTCGCTCTCAAGAAACTCCCACGCGGCGGCATCCTGGTGACGAACTCGTGTTCCGGCGCGGTGTCCCCGAGTCGCTTCCACGGCATTCTCGCGGAAGCCGCCGCGAAAGCCGGTCGCGACGCGCGCGTACTATTCGCCGGCGGCGCGGGGCCCGATCATCCCGTCGCCCTCGAGTGCCCCGAGACCCAGTACCTCGAGACCGTCATCCTGGAAGTCCGCTGACATGATCAGCGACGCCGGTAGAGGTACCAGGTGAAACCAGAGGGTCCGAAGTGGCTGAAGGAACGAACCAGGTGGTACACGCCGCTGCGCAGTTGGATCGCCGGGGGCACCGAGGGATCTCCCCACTCTGGATAGATCACGGAGTGTGCGAGATACCAGTCGGGGCCGCGCGCGTGGCCCGAAGCGTTCGGCATGCCACTCCCCCATGCGAGCACGTCCTGCACCGTGACAGCCGCGGGGACATTCGAAGCGCCCCCCAGCGTGAGCTTCCGGACAAACAGCAAATACAGTCCCACGAAGAACGCCCCCGGCACACCGTGCACCCGCAGCATGCGCAAGGCGCCCTCGCCGATCGATACCTTGCGCAACAAACGAATCCCCGTCCACGCCAGCATTCCAGCGAAGAAGTGCACGCCGATCAGGTGGCTGAGGAACGCCAGGATGCAGAGCGACCAGTAACCGATCACACCGCCCACGCTCAAGCGGAACTCGTGCCCCTCGGCTCGCGCGAGTATCCGATAGGCGCCGACCACGAAGCAGACCGCCATCGCGTAGCCACGCGCTTCCGTCGAGTAGAGGATCATCGAAAACGACAGCCCGATCAGCGCGCCGGGGAAAAGCACGCCACGCAGCCCCTTCGCGAAGTCCATGACGAGCAAGACGGCGACCATCCCGGACAGCAACGAGGGGATCCGGTAGAGCACCCAGTGATCCGAGTCGCCGATGATCGACATCCAGGCCGTGATCAAAGGGTGGTTGTTGTCGTGCTGGAAACTCTCCGTCGTGACGATGTCGAGCAGCGACTCCGCCTCGTCGACGCGACTCAGGCTCCAGATCTCGTCGAGCCAGAACGCGTCACCGAGAATCCACAGCCGCGCCACCAGCGCAACGCCCAGGACGGTGATGACGCCAGGGACCACCAGGCTCTTGGCGGGCGCAGGTGAAGATTCGGACATCCGTCGACAGGTTACGGACCACTCATCGGCGAACCCATTCCTTTGTCTCTACTTCGTCGTGCGCGCGGCGACCACCCAGCCCTTGGTATCAGCTTTGCCCTCACTGGAGTTCCGACGCCTACCGGGCGACCGTGTCAGCGTAGCATGGCCGCGGGGCGGCTCGACCTGTCGGCCCCACAAACCTCGATCCTGCCGAGTGCGCACTCCACGTCCGCCACGACCTCATCGAGAGTTGATGTCCCGGCGGTAAGGCCGACGACTTCACAGCCATCAAAGAACGCGGGATCCAGGTCGTCCGGCCCCTGCACCTGGACGACCCTCACGCCACCGGCCTGGCACGACTCGACGAGCTGCCGCGTGTTGTTCGAGTTGCAACCGCCGACGACGACCATGGCGTCCACGTCCTGTAGCATCCGTTCAACCGCCGCGCGCCGCTGCCGGGTCGGATCACAGACCGTGTTCTGGAATCGTACCCGTGACCGCGGGTTCGTCCGTTCGATCGCCGCGACGATCTCTCGCGCCAGGTTCTCCGCGAAGGTCGTCTGGCTGACGACTCCGATTCGCGGGTGATCGAGAACGAGGGCTTGCGCTTCTGCCACGGTCGCGACCACGGCGAACTCGTGGAGGTCGCCGGTCACGCCGCGCACCTCCACGTGACCGTGCTTCCCGATCACGACGGGGTAGTAGCCGGCCTCCTGAAGGCGCAACGCCGCGTTGTGAACTTTCTGCACGAGGGGACAGGTCGTGTCGATCAGTTCTTTCACGGCAGCGACCAGTCGTTCGCGTTCACGATTGCTGATGCCGTGGGCCGTGACCAGGACCTTCGTCGTCTGAACCGCGGATTCGCGCCCCTCTTCGGGAGCGAGTTGGAAGCCCCGCGCCTGCAACCGTGCGATCACCGTCTCGTTGTGGACGAGTTCGCCGTACACGGTGATCGCGTCGGCATCCTCTCGCGAGAACGCCACATCGAGTGCGCCCCGCACACCAAAACACAATCCCAACACATCTGCCCTGAGCACCTTCATGAACTGCCCCCTTGATCGTTCAGGCCGGCGCGATCCCGGGCGTGTCTCCCTTCGACGCGTCGGATACCGGCGCGATGCGAATGTTCGCATCCTGGATCACGCGCTGGAGTTCCTCGATGTAGGCATCGAACTCCTTGCGTCCTCGACTCGTCAGCGTGGCACCAGTCTGTGGACGGTTGCCATGCTGTCCTTTCTTGATCATCACGAGGCCGGCGTCCTGCAAGACGGTGAGGTGCCGACTGAGGTTCCCATCGGTCAGCGAGCAGAGTTGCTTGAGTTCGGCAAACACCAGACCACTCGCGCGGGTCCGCAGCGCGGTGAGGATGCCGAGTCGAGCCTTCTCGTGGAGAACCCGGTTCAGACCCTCGTAGGCGAAGTAGCCCTTGCCCTCGTTGTCACCGCTCGCGAGGTTGTTCCTGCGCTTACTCATGGTTGTCCCCCCCCGCCGGCATGAACAACGGGCGCTCAATGTTCAAGTAGAGAACGACTGCAGTCGCCGACTGACCGACGGCGAAAGTGATGCCCATCCCCCACGGCGACGGAACCGCCCCGTCCGATTGGACCAGGAGCCACGTCCCGGCCAGCAGGTAGAAGAGCGACACGATTCCGATGGCCTTCGGCATGTACGGTCGCGCCGACCAGATGCCGAGGGCGAACGTCACCGACCAAAGGCCAGGTAGGAGCGCCTCGTGCCCAGGCCGCTGGAGCAGCACTCCCGTGATGATCGCACCGACGAGCAACGCCGGCAGCGACTGGGCAACAACCAGGACTGTCTTCATGCGTTGGACGCGATTGCTCACGCGCATCGTCCCCCGATAGATGTCCACCGCGCAGATCAGCGCACAAAAGAGAGCGACTCCGACCCAGAACACGGCGAACTCGACGGGGGTCGAGGGGACGATCACCGCGGCGTGAAACCAGGCCGCCGTGATCGCCACCACCGCGGTGACCAGCATGGTGGCCGCGCGGTAGCCGCGGAACACCTCGGTCTTGAGGACCTGTGCGTGGATCTCCGAGATCTGGGAAAGGGCCTTTTCGAGTTGCATAGGCGGAACTTTATCATGCAAAGTCTACCTGTCAACCCGCGACCCCGGGCGGGTTCGATGGGGTCGTTCGTAGGGCAACGTCCTGCAACCACTTGTGTTGCGATCCGTGAGCCCGTTGCGAGGGCCGCCGACCCAGACGGTGGATCGGCGTCCCCCATCGTGTCGGGACGACACCCTCGACCGTGCCGACCGAGCCCATTCAGAGTCCAAAAAGACGATGCTTGTCGGCGCGAGGTTGCGCCGTCATGGAGAGAATACGTTCCCTCCCGTCCACGCCACGCGTTCCCAATCGTCCCCTTCCTCGCACGCCATCGCCGGCGCCGCGCACGTCCTCGCCTTGGCCACCGTCCTCGCGACACAATCCCCTGGCGTTCGCTTCCAGCGTCTCGACCCGGCGAAGACAGGCGTGACCAGCGAGTGCAAGCTGGTCGAGGATCACCCGATGTCCCGCCTCTTCCACTCGGAGTTCTCCTGCGGTGGCGTGGCCGTGGGTGACGTCGACGGGGATGGGCGACCCGATATCTTCGTCGTCCGCGGACCGGAGAAGAACCGACTCTATCGGCAAGAGAGTGATCTCCGGTTCAAGAACGTGACCAAGACCGCGGGCGTTGACGACGGCGATCACTGGGGCGTCGATGGTCGACATCGACAACGACGGCAATCTCGACATCTACGTAGTCACGTATCGCGCCTACCACGCCGGGGGACAGGCGGGCGCGGGACAGATCAACGCCAGGCAGGACGGTAACGACTGGACCATGAAGGACGAGGTCAAGGTCTACTACAAGAAGAGCAAGGTCAAGCTGAAGGGCGGCAAGATGACCTACAAGGCTCTCGTCTACGGTCGCCACGACTACCTTCTCCGAAACGACGGGAAGATGGACACGTCTCACAAGGACGTGCGAATCATGATCACGGATGTGCAGGTGATCGGGAGCGCCCCGGGTAACAAACACGAGCTCGTGGACAGCACCGGTGTTCGTTGGGAAATGGCGTTGAATCGAGAGAACAACAGGACGTCGTACGAGGAGTCCTTCACCACACCTATCGTGCTTCCGGTGGGCTCGAAGCTGGAATGGAGGTACCCCCTTTGAACAGCGAGGGCCCGTTCAAGATCAACCTCATCGGCCGCCTTGTCACTCTCTAGGCCGCCAATGTTCGCGACCCGCTGGTAGGAAGGGATGACTGGTACCGGAGGGGGGACTCGAACCCCCACTCTCATTACAAGAAACGGATTTTGAATCCGTCGCGTCTGCCAATTCCGCCACTCCGGCGTGGGGGCTGAGGAAGTTAGGCCCTCGCCCAAACCGGTCAAGCCTGCCGTGCGAAATGGTGCCTAGAGCAAGTGCTCGAGAGAGTCGATCAGCCCGGTGTGGTCGCGGATGGAACGGATGCCCAGCAGCACGCCGGGCATGAACGCGCGGCGGTCGAGGGCGTCGTGACGGATCGTCAACACCTGGCCGACGCCGCCGAACATCACCTCCTGGTGCGCCAGCAGACCGGGCAACCGGATCGAGTGGATCGGAATCCCGGATTGTGCGCCGCCCCGCGCGCCGCGCACCGTCTCGGTCTCGTCCGGCCGGCCCTGGTTCAGCGCCCGCTCCGCAGACACAGCGATCAGGTCCGCAGTGTGGATCGCGGTTCCCGACGGCGCGTCGACCTTGCGCTCGTGGTGCAATTCGATGATCTCGACGTCGTCGAAGTGCTTCGCCGCCTCCCGAGCGAATCTTTGCATCAGGATCACGCCGATCGCGAAGTTGGGGGCGAGCAGGAAACCCACGCCCTTCTCCTTCGCGAGGTTGCCGAGGCCGACGGCCTTCTCCCGCGGCAGACCCGTCGTGCCCGCCACCACCGGAACCCCCGCCTCGAGCATGGTCCGGACGTTGTCCTCGACTGCGTCCGGGACGGTGAACTCGACGACCACGTCGGGACTCTCGGCTCCGAGCGCAGCGGCGAGATCATCACCGACATCGGTCGTGCCGCAGAGTTCCATGTCGGAGGCTCCGTTCACGGCGTCGATACAAGCACCGCCCATTCGCCCGAGAGCACCGTGGACGTGAACGCGAATCGTCATGAGAGGATCTCCTTTCGGGTTGGGAGCTTCAACGAGAGGTCTATCAAGCGGTCGAGTAACTCAGAGTAGCTGATGCCGTGCGCCGCCGCGGATTTCGGGAACAGGCTCACTGCCGTGAAGCCGGGCATCGTGTTGACTTCGAGGACGACCGGACCGTCGTTGGTCACGATCATGTCGGTGCGAGAGAGGCCGTCGCACTGCAGCGCCTCGTGGCACGTGATCGCGAGGGCTTGCACCCTCTCGATCGCTTCGGCGTCGAGCCCACGGGGGGGCACGATCTCCTCGCACTTCGCGGGATCGTACTTCCCGGCGTAGTCGAAGAACTCGCCCTCGATCGGATAGATGCCGATCGGTGGCAGGGCCTCGACACCGTAGCCGGAGTTGCCGATGACCGGCACCGAGATCTCTTCACCCTGGACCAGCTCCTCCGCGAGGAAACGGCGCCCGAGACTCTTCGCCTCGCGCAGGAACGAAACGACGTCCTCTTCGGACTTCGCCAGCGCCACGCCCAGACTCGATCCTGACTGGTCGGTCTTCAAGAAACAGGGGAAGCCGATGTTGTCGGCGATGCACGCCGCTTCCGCCGCGGGTTCCGCGCTGTGCACGGGCATGCCCAGGTAGGCATCGGACATCGGCACACCGACCGCCGTCAGGCACTCACGAGTCCGCACCTTGTCCATCGCGGTCGCGGACGCGGCACAGCCCGAACCCACGTACCGCACACCGTGCAGATCGAGCATGCCCTGCACGGTTCCGTCTTCGCCGAACGGGCCGTGGAGTAATGGGAACACGACGTCGGTCGCGCCATTCTCGAACAGGTAGCCGAGCGCCTGGCCGGGCAGCATCGGATGAAGGCCGCGAGTTGGAAACGTATCGCCGATCTCGTGCGAAGCGTCGGCAACCGAGACCTCGGGAACCGCCCACATTCCGTCCCGGTGGAGGTGCACCGGCCACAACCGGTAGCGCGTGCGGTCGAGGTTCGCGAGCACCTGTCCGCCCGACTGGAGCGAGATGTCATGCTCCGGCGAGATGCCGCCGGCGAGAACCGTCACATCGATCACTGGAAGACTCCGGTCGCTTCCGCCGCGCCCCACAGGATGGCATCCGACTCGCACTTGCTCGCGACGAACTCGAGTTCCTCCGTGATGATCCCCGCGCACCAGCTGCGCACGCGTTCCTCGATGCGCTGACGCAGGTCGGGCCAACCCTGAAGAACTCCCCCACCGAGCACGACGGCACCGGGGTTGAGCAGCGTGCACAGCGACTGCACCATGGCCCCGGCGGCCACCTCCGCGTCGTCGAGGATGGCCTGCGCGGCCTCGTTGTCGCCCGCGGCGGAGACGATCGCCCCGACAGTCCACCGCGCGAATCCATCGGAAGGGTCGCCGAGCTCGACCGCGGCGCGTTCAACCATGGGCCGGCCACCGCAGTAGGCCTCGTAGCAACCGCGTCGACCACACGAACACACGCGACCGTCAGGAAGATGGAGTACATGGCCGATCTCCCCCGCAGCGTTCGTCGCGCCGCCGTACGGCTTGCCGTCGATGACGAGACCGATGCCGATTCCCGTGCCGTAGAACAAGACTAGCAGCGGGTCCTTGCCCTTCGCGAAACCGTGACGATACTCGCCCAGCGCGCTCGCCCGTCCATCGTTGATCAGCGTCGTCTCGAGGCCGTGCTTCGCGAGCATCCGCGCCGCGACGTCGACGCCATCGAGGTGGAGATTCGGCGCGTAGACGACCGACCTTGCATCCTCCGTGATCACCCCCGCGGCGCCGATCCCGATCGCCGTCGGCGGCTCCCAACCATCGGGGAGATCCGACTCGAGAAGCGCGCCGAACTCCTCGTCGAGCATCGTCGCGAACGTGGCTCGATCCTCCGGAGTGTCCACCTTTCGCGCCGCGTGCACGGAGAGGTCCTCGGCGAGCAGCGCGAAGCGGCACTTCGTACCGCCGAGGTCTCCGGTGAGGACAGTCTTCATCTCAACGGAGAACTATGCCCGATCCGAGGTCACAGGGCCACGAAGACTGGGCGCGGTGCGGTGACCGCGATCAGACCGCCGGGCGATCCGAGTTCTTGACGCCCTCGTCCTCCGACAGGGCCTCCAGGAGGTTGTCGATCAGCTGGACGATCGACTCGTGCTGCTTCTCCAGCACCAGGATGCGGCGCATCACCTTCTCGAGTACCGGCGGCATGATCGACTCGAGGGTGTAGTTCTTGATCATGTTGAAGGTCTCGACCCGGGTCGGATCAGGCTCTTCGTCTTTGTGGAAGTGGTAGTGGTACGCGTTGTTCAGCGCGTCGTCTGTGAACTTGAGGATCTCGCTCGTCGTGTCTTCGACGGTGTCGTTGTTGTGCGTGATCTTGAAAGACTCCACTCGGTACTGGTGGAGGAGTTCACGGAATATCTTTCTCACGGCAATGCCCTTTCGGTTGAGATAGTCGGCTTGGCGGGTCTAAAGAGCGTTCACGCTGGCCGCCCGGTCCGGTGACCGCAGCACGGCACTCCTACCAATCTAGCCCTCAAAGCGACGGAGCGCCAGACACGTATTGTGTCCGCCAAATCCCAGCGAATTGCTGATCGCGACCCGGACCTGCCCATCCCTTGCCTCGTTCGGGATGTAGTCCAGATCGCAATCTGGATCCGGGGTCTCGTAATTGATCGTCGGCGGCAGCACGCCCTTCTCGATGACGAGCCCCGAAAAGGCGAGCTCCAGGGCGCCGGAGGCTCCGAGCAGGTGCCCCGTCATCGATTTCGTCGAAGACACCTGTAGAGAATCCGCGTGGTCTTTGAAGGCCATGCGGAGGGCCTTGGATTCGACCTTGTCGTTCAGGCTGGTGCTCGTCCCGTGGGCGTTGACGTAGTTGACCTCGTCGATGTTGAGACCGCCATCATCGAGCGCCTGCTGGATCGCGCGCACTGGCCCCATCGCGTCCTCGGCTGGAGCGGTGATGTGGAAGGAGTCGTCGGTGGACCCAGAGCCCACGAGCTCGGCGATGATGTTCGCGCCGCGAGCCTTGGCGTGTTCGAGTTCCTCCAGGACAATCGTCGCGGCGCCATCGCCCATCACGAAACCGTCACGGTCCAGGTCGAACGGGCGCGACGCGCGCTCCGGTTCGTCGTTGCGCTTCGAGACGGCCTTCAGCGAGCAGAACCCCGCGAGTGCGAGGCCCGTCGTCGCTGATTCGGATCCTCCCGTCACCATGATCTCGGCCTCGCCGTACTGGATCACGCGCATGGCCGTGCCGATCGCGTTGCTCGAGCTCGCGCAAGCCGAGCCAGTCGCAAAGCTGGTCCCCTGCATGCCAAAGCGGATCGATGCCTGACCGGCGCCCGCGTTGGACATCAACTTCGGGATGAAGAACGGACTCACGCGACGCGGACCGCGCTCGAGCATCACGAGCTGCTGTGATTCGATCTCCCGGATGCCTCCGATGCCCGTGCCGAAGATGACGCCACCGCGGGTCGGGTCTTCTTTCGACATGTCGATCCCGGAGTTCTTCATCGCCTCGTCAGCCGACACGATCTGGTACTGGCAGTACGGATCCATCCGGCGCGCCGCCGTCTTGTCGAAGTAGGCGAGAGGATCGAAATCCTTGACCGCGCACGAGAACCTCGTGCTGTGTTGCGACGCATCAAAGTGCGTGATAGGAGCCGCACCCGAGTCGCCTCGAAGCAGTGCTGCCCAGGTACTCGGTAGGTCCAGTCCGATCGGGCTGACGGCCCCCATTCCGGTGATGACAACTCGACGACGCGTCATGCGGCTGGTTGTGCCTCGGTCATGGATTAAATGAAGGAAGACCACTGCTACGAAAGCGAGTGGTCTCGGTTCGCAGCGTGATTATTGCTTGTTGTGGATGTAGTCGATGGCGTTCCCGACGGACTGGATCTTCTCCGCGTCCTCATCGGGAATGCTGATGTCGAACTCGTCCTCGAACTCCATTACCAGTTCGACGGTATCCAGGGAGTCCGCGCCAAGGTCGTTGATGAACGACGTCTCGGCCTTGACCTTCTCTCGGCTCGTACCGAGTTGGCCACAGACAATGTTGATGACTTTTTCTTCTACTTCTTCTTTCGTGAGCGCCACTGGTTTCGACCTGAGAAAGGAGAACGGGTTGACGGGTGAGTTTCGCCGCCGGTCCAGTGTTGTAAAGAAGGAACGGCGGAAAGAACGTAGGTGTTTGGCAGGGGCTACATCGCCATGCCGCCGTCGACCATGAGCACCTGACCGGTAATGTAGGCGGCAGCGTCACTACACAAGAACTGGGCGGCGGTCGCAACATCCTTGGGGGAACCAAAGTGCCCGAGGGGAATCATCTGCTTGATGCCGTTTTGCACCTCCTCGGGGAGTGACGACGTCATGTCGGTGGTGATGAACCCGGGCGCGATGAGGTTGACCGTCACCCCCCGGCCCCCGAATTCCTTTGCGAGAGCCTTCGTCAGGCCTATCAGGCCCGCCTTGCTGGCCGCGTAGTTCGCCTGGCCGGCGTTCCCCATGACCCCCACCACGGACCCGATATTGACGATCCGACCACCCCGGGCCTTGACCATGGCTCGTCCGAACGCCTTGGTGAGGAGGAAGGCGCCCCGGAGATTGACGGCGACAACGGAATCAAAATCATCCTCGCTCATCCGCAAGAACAGCCCGTCTCGGGTGATTCCGGCGTTGTTGACGAGTACGTCGATGTGGCCGTGCTCGTCCTGGATCGTCTTCGCCAACTCTCCGACGGATTGGGCGTTTGAGACGTCACAGACCAGCGCACTCGCCTCGACACCGGCGGCCTGGCACATCGCTACCGTGCTGTCACAGCCGCCTTCTGACGTGGAAACGCAGTAGACGCGGTTTCCAGATTCGGCGAGGGCCAACGCGATGCCCTGGCCAATCCCGCGTGAAGCTCCAGTGACCACTGCGATTTTCGTGTCTGACATGGCGTTCCCGATCCTGGGTAAACTACACGCGAAGGAGGAAGTGACCGAATCCCAGGCCGGAACCGAACGCGCACATGCAAGCGAATTTGCCCTTCACTGCATCAAAGCGACCTTCGTCGCGCGCCTCTCGCATTGCGATCGGGACCGACGCGGCGGACGTGTTGCCGTACTTCGCGACGTTGGAATAGAAGAGCCCGATCGGCAGGTCGAGCCGCTCGCAAGTCGCTTCGATGATCCGCTGATTCATCTGGTGCGGAACTACGATGCCGAGTTCGTTGAGCCCACCGTACTCCGCGACGGATTGCTCGACGAGATTCGCGAACGTGCGGACCGCGAACTTGAAGGTCTTGCGTCCATCCATCCTCAAGAAGTCGTCGCCCGCGGCGATCGTCTCCGCCGTCGTCGGGAGACGACAGCCTCCCGCGCGCCTGATGATCGCTTCGCGATCCGGAGCCGCACCCATGAAGCCATGCAGGTACTCGAGGCCGGGGGAACGCTCCGTCGATGTGAGGACGACCGCGCCCGCACCATCGCCAAACAGGATGCACGTCGCGCGGTCCGTGTAGTCGAGGATCCGTGTGAGGCACTCGACACCGATCACGAGGACCGCGCCCATGGTTCCAGTGCGAATGAACTGCGCGCCCGTCTGCACGCCGAACACGAAGCCACTGCACGCTGCGGACAGGTCCCAACCGCTGGCGTTCGAGCAACCCAGGTTCTCGACCACCTGAACCGCGGTCGCTGGGAATGCCTGGTCCGGCGTCGCTGTGCACACGATGACGAGACCGATCTCCTCGGGCCCGACGCCGGCGTCCTCGAGCGCCATGCGCGACGCTTTGGTGGCGAGATCGCTCGACACCTGGTCGGGGGCGGCCCGGCGGCGCTCGCTGATACCGGTGCGCTGCACGATCCACTCGTCCGACGTCTCGACCATCTTCTCGAGATCGGCGTTGGTGATGCGGTCGTCGGGGAGGTACTTCCCGATGCCCGCGATACTGCAGGGAATGGTCACGTCGCTGGGGACGCCTCCCGCGCCATCGTGACGATGTGCTGATTGACGTTGGCTCCCGCCGCGCGGTGGGCGACACGGATCGCGTTGCTGATCGCCGGCGCCGTGGAACGACCGTGGCAAATCGTGACGACGCCATTCGTGCCGAGCAACAACGCGCCGCCGTAGGCCGAGTAGTCGACTTTCGGCAGCATCCCCGCGACGACCTTGCTGGCGATCTCCTCGCCAGCGACTTCCGTCATCATCGTAGCCATCGTGCGAAGCATGTACTCAGCCAGACCCTCGCTCACCTTGATGATGACGTTGCCGGTGAATCCATCGCAGACGACGACATCACACTTTCCGTGGAAGAGATCGACGCCTTCGATGTTGCCGACGAAGTTGACCGACGTGTCCTTGATCAGCTCTGCGGACTCGAGGATCAGCGTGTTGCCTTTCTTCGCCTCGGAACCGATGTTCATCAGCCCGACGCGTGGACTCTCCTTGCCGAACGTGTCCTGGTAGTATGCCGCACCCATGATCGCATACTGCTGCAGGTGCAACGGCTTGGGTTGCGGGTTGGCCCCGACGTCGACGATCATGACCGGACCCTTCTCGCCTTGGAGCGAGATGGCGATTCCCGGTCGGCGGATGCCCTCGAGAGTGCCGAGCCCGAGACTGGCTGCCGCGGCGACGACTCCGGTGCTGCCGGCGCTGACGAACGCGTCGCCATGTCCTGACTTCACGAGACCGATGCCGATCGCGATGCTGCTCCGCGGTTTGCGCCGCATCGCCTCCACAGGAGACTCGTGCGGCTCGACGACTTCTGGTGCGTCGACGATCGACAGGTTGTGGTGCGACAAACCGAGCGCATCGATGCGCTCGCGAAGCAACTCTTCGCGCCCGACCAAGGTGATCTGGTCCGCCGACGCGAAACCACTCGCAACAGCCAGCGCCGCGCCCTCGAGGATCGCGTCCGGAGCGTGGTCGCCACCCATGGCGTCAAGTATGACATCGACCATCGTCGCCTCGGAGTCCCTGGGGCTCAGTGCCGAATTCAAGAGGGATAACCCACCTCAGCGAGGCGTCCTACAGTGTCTTTCCGACGATGACCTGGCGTCCACGGTAGTGGCCGCACGACGGACAGATGTGATGCGGCTTGATGCTCGTGCTGCAGTTGCTACAGCGAACGAGTTGGACGAGCTTCAGCCCCTTCTGCGCACGCTTCTTGTCACGTCGAGTGCGAGAGACGCGTTGTTTCGGAGTTGCCATGATGAACGTGGAGTCGGACGGACTCGGTGAAGGGGAGCTGCGGCGGTGCGCGCGCGACCGGGGATCGGACTGGCGTCCGGCCTTTCCAAGGACGGGGGGCCAATCGGCCCGGGGGAAGCGGAGAAATCTAGTCTGGAAGGCCCGGAAGTCAATCCAGGAAACCGCGATATTAGACCCCGGTCAGGAGGGGAAACTCAGCCTAACCCAGCTTCCACAAGGAGCTTCCTGGCGGTGGCCGTGGCCTCCTCGAGTTTGGCAGGATCGCGCCCCTTGCCCTGGGCAGACTCGGGACGCCCCCCACCGCCTCCGCCCATGATCCCGGTCAGGGTCTTGACGAGATCCCCGGCCTTCAAACGGTCGGTGAGTGGCTTGCTGACCGTCGCGCCGACGAGGACGCCTTCTGCCCCCGGGGACAGCACGACGCCGGCAAACGGCGCGAGGGCCTTCTGGGCGCGGGTCATGAGTTCCTGCAAGTCCTTCATCGCGAGACCGGCGACGGCGAGGACCGCCCCGCGACCGATGTCAGTCTGCACCGCGGCCTTCTCCAGGTCGGCCAGGACGGCACCGAGATCGGCGGCGGTCGCCTTCTCGAGCTCCTTGCGCAGGCGCTTGGCCTCGCCGACGAGCTGGGCGACCTTCTCCGAGACTTCGGCGATCGGGGACTTCAGGAGCCTGGCGATGGCATCGAGGCTGGTCTGGTCTTCGCGGGCGACGGCGAGAGCCTCGGCCCCGGCCACCGCTTCGATCCGGCGGTTTCCCGCGCTGATCGCGGTCTCGGTCACGATGCGGAATGCGCCGATCGCCCCGACGTTGGCGACGTGGGTGCCACCGCACAACTCCTTCGAGAACTCGCCGACGGCGAGCGTGCGGACTTCATCGCCGTACTTCTCGCCAAAGAGCGCGACGAAGCCGGCGGCGCGCGCTTCGGCCATGGAGCTGACCTTCGCCTCAACAGCCGTCGCGCAGAGGATCTCGCCGCAGACCAGGTCTTCGATTCGGTGGATCTGATCAGTCGTGAGCTTCTCACCGTGCGTGAAGTCGAACCGGAGCCGTGCCGGAGACACGACGGAACCGGACTGGCTGACATGGTCACCCAGCACGATTCTCAGCGCGGCGTGTAGAAGGTGAGTCGCCGTGTGGTGTCGTTCGGTAGCGCGGCGCGCGACTTCGTCGACACGCATCTCGCAAGGGGTACCCGATGACAACGTGCCAGCTTCCACCTTCGCCTGGTGGAGGCAGAAGTCGCCCTTACTCTCCGTGTTCGAGATCACGGCATGGCCGCCGTCGAAAGCGACGGTCCCGCAGTCCCCCACCTGGCCGCCACCTTCGGCATAGAAGGGCGACTCCTTGACGACGAGGAGGACATCATCGCCCTTTGACGCTGCGTCGACCAGCCGGTTGTCGGAACCGACCAACGCGAGGACCTCGGTCTTCGTCGTGAGCGTATCGTAGCCCCGGAACGTCGTCGCCGGGACACCGCCCTCGGCGAGTGCGGTGCCTGCGTTGTCCGCGAATACCGCTTCCGAAGTCTTCGTGGACGCGCGGGCGCGGTCGCGCTGGGCAGCCATGGCCTTGTCAAAGGCGTCCTGGTCCATCGAGAAGCCGCGATCCAGCATCACCTGGCACGTGATGTCTCCAGGGAACCCGTAGGTGTCGTGTAGCTGGAACGCAAACTCACCGGAGCCCTCGAGCACCTTGCCTTTCGGCTTGCCCGCGGCGGCCAGGAACTCCTCGAGTCGGGCCATGCCCTGTCGGTAGACGCCGGCGAAGCTCTCCTCTTCGGTCTTGATCAGGGCCCGACACTGCCCCGCGTTCTGAAGAACCTCGGGGAACACGTCGCCCATCACTTCACCGACGACGTCGACCATCTCGAACAGGAACGGCTTGTCGATGCCCAGTTCGTAGCCGTCCCGGATCGCGCGGCGGACGATCTTGCGGACGACGTAGCCTCGACCCTCGTTGCCCGGCACCGCGCCGTCCGCGATGCAGAACGTGACGGCTCGCGCGTGATCGGCGACGCGGCGCATGCTCGTGTCCGCGCGTGAATCCGCGCCGTAGGTCCTGCCGGACCGTGACTCGAGAAACCGGATGTAGGGAGTGAAGAGATCGGTCTCGAAGTTCGTCGTCACGCCGGCGAGGACGGCGGCGATGCGCTCGAGACCCAGGCCGACGTCGATGTTCCGCTGCGGAAGCGGCTTGAGCGAACCATCCGATTGGCGATCGAACTGGGTGAACACACAGTTGCCGATCTCGGTGAACCGGTCGGAGGGCAGTTCGGTGAGACCCTCGTTGCTCGGGTAGGGCTCGCCGGGGCTCGCGTCGAAGTAGATCTCCGAGCACGGACCACAGGGACCGTTCGGACCCTTCGACGGCGCCTCCGCCGGCCAGAAGTTCTCCTTCTCGCCGAGTCGGTAGATGCGTTCTTCGGCGAGACCGATGTCGTCGCGCCAGATGCCGAACGCCTCGTCGTCCTCGTCGTAGACGGTCACGACGAGCTGGCCTTCGGGAATCTCCAGGACCTTGGTGAAGAACTCCCACTCCCATTCGATGCACTCCGCCTTGAAGTAGTCACCGAACGAGAAGTTGCCCAGCATCTCGAAGAACGTGTGGTGCCGCGGCGTGCGGCCCACCTCTTCGAGGTCGGGGACGCGCAGACACTTCTGGGTGGTGGTCACGCGCTTGTGTGGCAGCGTCCCCTTGCCGAGAAACATATCCTTGAACTGGTTCATCCCCGCGCCAGTAAACAACAACGTCGGGTCGTCGGCAGGGATGAGCGAGTCGGAGGGCATCCGCTGGTGGCCCTTGCTCTCGAAGAAGGCCAGGTAGCGTTCGCGGATCTCGGGGGCGGAAAGGGGTTCCATGCCGCCAGCTAACTTCGCACGGCCCCCGCACGCAAGTGTCTGCTGCGAGAGCCTGCGATATGCCAGCGGGACTGGCCTCGGGTTGGAACGCCGACCTAGGCCAAGGCTGCCGCGGCCACGACGGACGCCGCTGTGTTCGACGGGCGCCCGATCGCTTTCTCCAACCGCTGCCGGATCTGCGACGAGATGATCCGCGCACTCTCGGCGGCGTCGAGCGCACGCTGCTCGATCTTCTGCGCCGCGGTCGCGAAGCCGCGCCCGCCGCAGAACGTCGCGCGTGAGATCTCGGAGCGGTCATCGTCGCCCGAGGCGATCTCCTGGATCAGTTCCGGGAGTTCGGGGAGCGCGAGGTGCACCCTACGAATCGACCGGGATCTACTCGCAGACCCGCGGATCAGGTCGATCGACGGCCACCGCCGATGCCGTCCGATTCGTTACGCCATCGCGGCACGCGCCACGATTCCTGCTAGCGCAGGATCCGGCGAACCGATCGCCTCGGCCAGCTCCCGTCGGGTAGCGGAGGTGATCATCCCGCCGTCCTCCGCGGCATCGAGGGCCTTCTTCTCGTCCTTCGGAGTCGGCGACTCGTAGCCACAGCCACCGGACAGGCTGATCCGAGAGATGTCGGACTCGTCGCTGTTCGCCAAGCCCTCGATCAACTCCAGGCACTCGACCTTGGTGATCCCGCCGGAACGATTCTGCTTCTGTGTAGCCGAATGCTGTGAGGTGGATCACGTCTCGCTCCTGGGCACGGGTCGATTGAGGTCGCGCCCAACTACGAGCCATCTTCAGCATATTCCCACGAGGCGTTCACCATCTCGCCTTCCCGAGTCCCTGGTATCAGGGGCCCGGGTTGCGAATTCGCGAGGCGGGGGCCCTACTTCTTCAGCGCCTTCTTGCCCTTGGCGCCAACGCCCCGCTTCACCGCCGTTTCGAGAGCCTCCGGCGGCGCTTTCGCCCCGTTGGTCATCTCTTCGGGACCAGTTTCGGCTTGGGGGGCATCCTCGGCCTCCGACCCATCCTCGGGACTCGCCTCCGCCGGCAGTTCGCCGAACGCCCGCAGAACCTCGGTCTTCAGCTCCTCGCAGATCGTCGGATTCTGCTCCAGGAACTCCCGGGCTCGTTCCCGGCCCTGGCCCAACCGCACATCGCCGTAGCTGATCCAGGTACCACTCCGCCGGAGGATCCCCTTGTCCACGCCCATGTCCAACAACTCGCCAATCTGGTTGATGCCCTTGGCGAAGATGATGTCGAACTCCACCGTGCGGAACGGCGGCGCGACCTTGTTTTTCACGGTGGTGCACTTGGTGCGGTTGCCAACCGCCGCGTCCCCGTCCTTGAGCCGCCCGATGCGGCGGATGTCGAGACGCACGGAGGAGTAGAACTTCAACGCCCGACCGCCGCTGGTGGTCTCGGGACTGCCGAACATCACGCCGATCTTCTCGCGGATCTGGTTGATGAAGACCAGGCAAGTGTTGGACTTGGCGAGCAAGCCGGTGAGCTTGCGCAGCGCCTGGCTCATCAACCGGGCCTGGAGGCCGACAAACGTGTCCCCCATCTCGCCCTCGATCTCGGCCTTCGGCACCAGTGCCGCCACCGAATCGACCACGATGACGTCGAGGGCCCCGGACCGCACGAGGGTCTCACAGATGTCGAGGGCCTGTTCGCCGTTGTCCGGCTGGGAGATCAGCAGCGAATCGAGATCGACCCCGAGCTTCTTCGCATACTGGGGATCCAGGCAGTGCTCCGCGTCGATGAACGCCGCGATCCCGCCCGCCTTCTGGGCCGCCGCCACCACGTGCAGCGTGAGGGTCGTCTTGCCCGAGGACTCCGGTCCGTAGATCTCGATCACCCGACCCCGTGGCAGACCACCCGTGCCGATCGCGATGTCCAGGCCCAGCGACCCCGTGCTGATGCCGTCGCGGGGCGACTCGACCCGCTGGCCGAGGCGCATGATGGCACCCTTGCCGTAGTTGCGCTCGATGGCGACGAGGGCGTCTTCGAGGGCCTCGTCGGTCTTCTCGGTGTGGAATACCTTCTTGGGCTTGTCTTTCTTCTTCGGCTTCATTTAACCCCTCCCGAGGGCTTGCTGACGACGAGTTGCGTGTGAGTGAATGTTCGGATCGGTGGCCGGACAGTCTAGCCGGATACCATACAAAAACCAAACATCCGTTTCACTTAATCTGTCGCTCGCATCCAGACGACGGTGACCCGCATTCGCCGGATACCCGAAAGACTCACACCGACACGAACTGGACCAGGTCCCGGTAACGCCGCTCCAGGTCGTCCCGAGTGGCGCCCGCCACGGGCTCCACGCCGAAGCCCTCGACGTTCAGACTCGCGCAGACCGTGCCGTAGGCCATCGCCCGCTTCATGTTCCAGAGGCTCAGGCTCTCGCACTCGGCGAGGAAGCCCATGAAGCCACCGGCGAAGCTGTCGCCGGCACCGGTCGGGTCCATCACTTTGTCGGTCGGGTACGCGGGCAACGCGTACTGGAAGTAGTTGCTGAACAGGAACGAGCCGTGTTCCCCCTTCTTCACGATGACGAGCTTGGGTCCGAATCCCAGCACCTTCCGACCCGCACGGATCAGGTTGGACTCCCCGGTCAACATCTTGGCCTCCTCGTCGTTGAGGATCAGGCCGTCGAGCCGCGGCAGCAACGCCATGAGGTCGTCCTTCGCGATGTCGATCCAGAGGTCCATCGTGTCCGCGACCGAGAACGGAGATCCCTCGATCTGGTCGAGAACGGACGCCTGGGTCGCCGGGGCGCCGTTCGCCAGGAAGATGAACTCCGTCGACTTGTACGAATCGGGCAGCTTCGGTTCGAAATCGCCGAACGTGTTCAGCTGCACGTCGATCGTCTCGCGACTGTTCATGTCCATCGAGTACCTGCCCTCCCATGAGAACGTCTTGCCCGCTTTCGTCTCCAGGCCTTCGATGTCGATGCCGTTCGCGACGAGGAGCTCGCGGTGCTGGTCGGGGAAGTCCTCGCCGACGACGCTGACCATCCGCACCTTCGTGAACAGTCTGGCGGCGAGGCTGAAGTAGGTGGCCGACCCG
>CAYYAQ010000085.1:0-22735 GCA_964469555.1 uncultured candidatus Brocadiaceae bacterium
CGGTGGAGAGACCGAGGGTGAAGAGCGCGGCGAGCACCGCACTCCGGCTCAGCATGAATGTTCGAGATCGTGGCACCCGCACGCCGGGATAGCATAGCCCGTGGCGAGGCGGTCCGTGCTCCCGCGGTGGGGGAGCACGGAGCCTTTCGGTCCGGTCTAGGTTCCGACATCGATCTTGATGCCCGGAGTGAAGGAGACCCCTTCCTTGGCACCCGAGTCGCGCTGCAGAACCTGCACGTATATGGTGCCTGCCGAGTTGGGCACGGTCAGCGGGAGCTGCAGTTCATGCGTGTGGACATAGGGTGTAGCTGGTGCCGGCATCGGAAGCGGCATGGACATCAAGGGATTCACGAGCAACACGCCAGAGAGAAAGGCCACGTTGACTGGAAGGCCGAGAAGGAGCATGGCGTTGCTGGCGCTGTCCTGAGAATTCTCGGCGGACAAGATGATCGAGGTGCCCATCTTGGGATGACCGCTGAGTCTGATGGCCGGCGAGCACTTCGAACCGCCGAGGAACGGCTGCTTGTTCGTGCCGGGCGTGCCCATGCCGTAGTACGTCGCCCGCGCGACGCCTGGCGTGGCGGTGACGTCGCGGATCTGGATCATGTTGCATATCCCCCTGGTCTCCTTGAGCGGAGGCGTCGTGCTGGTATCCAGGTGCTGCTGGTAGTTGGTGAAGGTCTGGATCCCATTCGCAGCCGCCGTGAAGTTGCCGATCGCGAACTCGCCCTTGGCCGTGTTGTTTGATGTCAGGAACATGCCGCCCTTGCCTTCTCGACCGCCTTGACCGTCATCCCATTCGTTCGTTCGGCCGCCACTGTCGGCGAACCAGATCTGGATCAGGTAATCGTTGCCCGGCGTCAGGCCTTCGATCGAGCAAACCGTGGTCGCCGGGTACGTGGGGCTCTTGTGTCGTCCGTGCCCGAGCCCGGCCTTGTATTCCCCTTCGGTTGGCGTGGGCGCACCCATGCCGGCAGCCCGGTTGAACGGCATCTTGAGGGTGTAGCCGCCGCTCTTCAGATCGGGCCAGTACATCTGGCTGCGGATGACCGCTCCTCCGCGCACCAGGATCTTCTTCGTCCAGTGGGCACGATCGGCCTGGAAGTGCACGCCGTTGATGACCGTCTCACAGACTTCCGGGCCGAGGTTGGCTGCGATGCACAACTCGCCTGTCTTGTTGACATCGTTTGCGTCCTTGACGGCGAACGGCAACGGGAGCCAGGCGATGCGACCGGCGGTGGTCTGTGCCGGTGTCGAGGCGGTAGCGAAGAAGGCCGCGGTCAGGGCGGTTACGATGAAGGTGGGTTGTATATGCATTGATTTTGGTGCGCGGTTGGAAGCATGGTCTGGCAAAGGCGAGCGACGTCGATGGTAGCGTAAGCGACGTTTCGTCGGAGTTTTTTGGTGCTCAGCGAAAACGGCGCGCCGCGCAGGTTAGTTCCGCATTGTGGGAGTTCGCGTCCCCCGTTTCCGGTTCACCATCAAGAGTCGCGCGATGCCTTCAGCTTGAACTCACTTCCCGGGGATTTCGTTTACGGTGTAATACGCCTTGGCGTGCAACAGCGATCGACCGTCCGCGGCCCGCAGACCCGCGAGATCGAACTCGTGAACGTGACCTTGCACCATGCCTTCGACCACGATGCGTGCGCTCATGCGATTGAGCGCCACGACAACCCGCTTGACCTTCGGGTTGGACGGGTCGACCTCGGGGCTGCCGTAGCCTTGCCGGTAGATGTGCGTGTAGGCGAGCAGTTGATACGTCCCGGGCTTCTCGGCCGTCGCCGGCGCGATCGGCGCTGTGAACTTCAGATGGAAGCCATCGGGTCGAATGCTGATCCGCTCGATCTCGAATGGTGTCACGCCGGTCCACTCCAGGCGTTCGAGCACGAACTTCCGACTACCGCGTACTGGCCAACCGCGGTTCGTGCCTCCCGTGACGAGATAGCCATTCGGGGAGATTTCGAGCGAAAGGAGGCCCGTGCTGAATCCCTCGCGGAACGGATAGCACGCGCCCTGCCACACGCCGTTGATCTTCTCGGTCGTCGCGCGCATCACGATGCTCAAACTGTAGTCGCCGATGAAGATCTGGTCTTTGAAGGGGCCGAACTTGCCTCCCGTGCGATCCACCCGGAAGCCGGAGATCGACTGCCCCATCTTCCGGTAGGGGAACACGACGGCGTAAGGCACAAGCTCTTTCACACGCTTGGCTTCGATGTGCAGGCGCGACCGCGTCTGCGGTTCGATCGGCTTGGTCAGAGCCGGCGCGAATTCGTACGCTGGAAAGCTGACCGGGTGGCCCATGAAACCGCCGGGCTTCAGGTGCTTGAGAGAGCACGAACCGTTCCAGGGCCCCTGGCTCTCTGCGTAGAACATCACTCCGTGTTCGTTCGGCGCGACACCGCCGGCGCTGCGAATACCGCTCGCGATAGGGGTCGCTTTGCCCTCCGGCGAGATCTTGAATGCCCAGCCCCGGAACTTGGCCTTGTAGTGGTAGGAGCTCGACAGGCCGAGCACGATCCAGATGTTGCCCTCCGGGTCCGGTTGTGAGCCCCATGAGAACTCGTGGTAGTGCTGGAACCCCCACGCGTCGCTCAGCGTCCGGAATCGATCGGCGCGACCGTCGCCGTTCTTGTCGGTGATCTTGGTGACCTCGGTCTGCTGCGTCACGTAGAACGCGCCGTCGCGGTACCCGAGTCCAAGAACTTCGTCGAGGCCGCTCGCGAACTTCTGCAACCTCACCTCGGGGACTTTTTGGAACGCGCCGGCGATGATGAAGATCTCGCCGCGCCGCGTGCCGACCGCGAGTCGTCCGTCCGGGAGCATGCACATGCTGCCTGCCTCCAGCGCGAGATCGCGTGGGATCTGGAGGTCGACGATGCGGTAGTACTTCGCCTCCTCCTGCATGGTCCCCCAGGTGTCGCCGAGTTCTTGTGCGCCGAGTGCAGTCGAGAACGCCAGTGTGATGAATAGTGCTCGGTGTATCACTTCTTCCCCTCCCTCTTCGCGTAGTCGACTACGAGTTCGGTCTTGCCGCGTGCTATGGCGATGGCCATCACGACCTCCTTGCTGGGCTTGTCGCTGACCAACGTGTCGCGAATCAGGAAACCGTCCGGCGGGACGCGCAACTCCAGGAACCTGCCGACGTGAATCACTCCCTGCCCGACGGATTCGATCTTCTTGTCCAGCGCGGCGCGGAAGTACAGGGTCTTGGCCTTGTCACTCACGAACGTGAGCTTGCGCCGCAGGATCGCTCGACCGTTCGCATCTGCTCGCACCGCGGTGGGCGCGTCGAAGATCTTCACGCCTTCACATTCGTATTCGAAGGCCGGCCGCCGGGTGGCGTCCAGTTCGTAGCCACGAAACTCGTGCTGAAGCTCGCGGCGCGTCTTGGTCGGCCACGGCACCTCGCGGTCCTTCAGGGACGCGAACGTCGGTCCCTTCGGCAACATGACCCTCTCACGTTCCTTGATTCCCACCTGGCCACTCCCCTGGCCGTTCCACACTCCTCCTGGATCGATGAATTTTCCCCACCAGATCTGGTTGAGGGCGAGGGTCTCGGCGTCGAACGTGTAGCTGATCTTCTCGGGAAACCCGACGCAGATGCCGCGCTTGCCGGTGTTCTGCGTACTGCGGCGCAGCATCACCGTTTCGTCTTTCACCACGATCTCCATCGAAGGGCGCGACAGCCCGCGGGGCGCGCGCACGTTGCGGCCCTTCGCCAGGTAGTCCCAGAGGCTATTGATCTGAGCCAAGGTGTCTCCACCGGCGATGTCCTTGCGCGTGGAGACGCCTCCCGGAAAGAACAGCGGCATGATCGTGTCGCTTCGGAAGCGGACCGGGTTGATCATGTAGTGGTAGAACCAGTCCTTCTTGAGCCGCTGCGTCGTGGTCTCGATGAGGTCGACCGAGATCATCGTCGACGAGCTGCGCCCGGCGAACTGGTGGCACGCGATGCAGTTCATGCCCTTGTCCCCGGCGAGCTGGGATCCGATGTCGCGAATGGCCTTGGCTTTCTTGCGGTCCTTCGGAGGAGGAGCGAGCTTCACGGGCGGGAGCTTGTCGTTTTCGCCGAACAGCGTCGCGAGCCGCGCCGTGTTCGCGCGCCCGAAACCGGGCATTCGCGTCTTCATCGTTGGGCGAATCGACTGGCCGTGGGCGAGGGTGTTGGCCAGCCAATCAGCCTGCAACTTCGCGCCGACACCGGTGAGCGGCGGGGGGATGCGCGAAGACGGTCCGAGGTTCTCGCCGATGCTCTGGAAGTAATCGTTGCGGAGTTCGCTGACTCCACCGACCTCGCCGCGCTGGTGACAGGCCACGCAACGGAACGTGACGATGTGCTTTTGAATCTCCTGCTCGGGAGTCAACTCGACAGCATCCCTCGCGAGCACCGTGCGAATGTCCTTCGCCTGCTCTGGCAAGAGGACGTATCGGGGTCCCTTGCCGCCTTTGGACAGGCAGCCCTTCACGAGATCGAGGTCTCGCATCGCGGTGCGCGGTGGCGCGGACCCCACGCCCGGCATCGAGTGGCACCGGACGCAGTCGAGCTTGGTGAAGAATGCCTTGCCCAGTTCGACGACCTTCGGGTCGAGCCGCAGCGGTTTGCGGGCTTGCGGCTTGACCTTGTGTGCCGAGAAGGCCGCGGCGGGGATCGTGTGCCTGATCATTCCCGGCCCCGACCACGAGAGGTTGAGTTTGCGATCTCCTCTGATGTGCAGATACGTCAGCTCGATCGCGTGGCGTCCTGCTGCGAGTTCCGTGGTCGCGTGCTCGGTCCCGCCGGCTTTGATCGACAAGAGCGGCGCGCCGCCGATCTGCAGGGAGCCGACCGCATCGCACGAGAGTTCGAGCGTGTACTTGCCGGCGGCCTCAACGCGGACGAAACCCTCGTAGCGGATCGCGAAGTCGTCGCGGTACGACGTGAAGCGGGAGAGATCGAGGTCGTCGACGACTCCGCTCCGAACCTCCTTGCCGCTCAGCCGCTTCAGCCCTTCGTGCATCGAACCGAGATAGAGCGTGTACTTCAGTCGCGCGGACACGCTCGAGCTCTCGAGCAAGTAGTTGGCGAGGTCCGCGGTCTCTCGCGGCGTCAACTTGAAGTGCGGCATGCGTCCAGACCTTCTCACGGCGAGAGGATCCCCGAGGAACGTCGTCAGGCTCGCGACGCTGTACTTGCGTTCCAACCGACCGAGCGGTACCGAGTCCGCCATCCTGATCTCCTGCCCCTTGTCATCGCGTGCCGCGTGGCATGCCACGCATCCGATGCTGTGAAACAGATCCCGCCCGCGGCGGGCGGCGACGAGATCGGGAGCGGTGGGCGTGAATCGCTGCGTGGAACGCGAAACGAGGAACTGGGTCAGCGCCGTGACCGCGGCGTCACGATCGATCTTGTTGAGGACCCCCAGCACGTGCGGCATCGTCGTGCCGGGTTTCGTGCCCTGCGGATCGTGGAGGAACGCCGCGATGTACTTCGGGTCGAGGCGGCGCCCGACGGCCGCGAGGTCGGGGGCGGTGCGGGTCGTCAGCCGCGACGCGAGCGTGCCGGCGGCGTGGCAACTCGCGCAACCGAGTTCTCCCAACGCGACGAGACCACGCACCTTCGCATCGAGTCCCTTTTGATTCACGCCGGGAATCGCATGATGGGGGGTTTGTGAGACGGCAGTCGTCACGAGCAGGCCGAGCGCGAACGGGATACGGGAGATCATGAGTGGGTGGTGGCGCGATCCAGAGGACGCAGCGAGCGCAGCGTAGGCGCTGTGATCGAATCCGCCACTCCTCCCGCCCGAAGTTCGTAGCGATCGAAAAGCCTGACCTACTCGTACCCCAACTCGCGCGCCTTCGCCGCCGGATCCTCGAGTCGCTGCGCCGGTTCGGGTCGTGTCAGCATCGAATCCCTCACGTGGCGCGCGAAGAAACGCATCCGGTCCTGGATCCTCGTGGGCAACCCCACCGTGCACGTCGGGATCGGCATGCGCCCGCGCCACTTCTGGCTGAGGTAGCGGTGGGCCTGCCAGTAGATCGACGGGAGGCGGCGGACTGGCGAACTGTTGTGGATGACGGGGCCTGGGAACACGAGCGTATTCATGCCGCAATCGAGCGCCGTCTGCACGATGTCCGTGCCGTAGAGGTGGAAGCCCGGGAGGGACTCGTCGAACCGCAACCTGTCGTCGCGCTTCACCACGATTACGAGCTCGTCGAGAGATACGGTCGTTTGGGGGGTCTCCACGCGGGAGTCGAGTTCTCGCTGCAAGCCAGTGGACCACACCTGACCGACGTGCTCCGCGGATTCACGGACACCGTAGACGCCGAGCACCCCCCAGTCGGTGCCCTCTTCTTCGATCGTCGACACGCAACTCATCAACCGCTCGTCCCAGCCGCGGGGCAGGTAGACGTCCTGGTGGGCGAGTACGATGACGTCCGCGTCGATCGCGTCCATGCCGGTGTTGTACGCGGACGAGCAGGTCGCGTGGCCTTCCTCGGTCTGCAGCGGGATCTGCCCTTCCGCGATCATCGGGGACCGGAGGAGGTTTTGTTCGAGCACGTCGTGCTTGTTCACCGCTGCGACGACACCGAGTTTCACGCCAAGACTCCGATCAGAGAATGGTCTCCGACCCGACGCCAGTCTCACCGAACCGCGGACCCTGCAGTCGCAGTTGCATTTCGGCGTGGCGCTTGATCTCGACCTTGTTGTCGGCGGTGAACTTGATGATGCCGCAGATCGTGCGGATGTCCTGCAGGGTCACGCTCGTTCCTGTCGGCAAGATCAACACGCGACCTGCCAACCACTCCGTGTTCGGAAGGATGAGCCCCGCGTTGGGGAAGTAGGAGCGGTATGGCTCCATACGGTGACAGCCGGGGTAGAAGTAACGGCGCGCGAGCACGTTCTCTGCGTGCAGGATCGCGAGCACCTCGTCCCGGCTCAGACCCAGTACGTCCTCGTCGATCTCGACGACGATGTACTGGTAGTTGTTCTTCTCGTCCGGGTTGTAATCGACGAGTTCGATCCCGGGCGTGCCGCCGAGCAGGGTGCGATACTCCGCGTGCATGCGACGGTTTGATTCTGTGAGGTCCGCGAGATGGTCCAGGCCAACCAGTCCGACGGCCGCGGAGATCTCGTTCATCTTGCCGTTCCGACCGACGTGCTCGACGCGGTCGTAGCCGGTGAACCCGAAGTTCTTCATCAGCATTAGCTTTCTCGCGAGCTCGCCGTCGTTCGTGGCGACGGCACCGCCTTCGAGCGTGTGGAAGAATTTCGTCGCGTGGAAGCTGAACACCTCGGCATCGCCGAATCCACCGATCAGCTTGCCCTGGTGCGAGCACGAGAATGCGTGTGCTGCGTCGAACAGCAACTTGAGGTTGTGGCGGTTCGCGATCTCCTGAAGTGCCTCGACGTCGCAGGGCCGGCCCCACAGGTGCACGGCGAGGATCGCCGTCGTGTTTGGCGTGATGAGCTTCTCGACCGCTGCGGGATCGATGTTGTGCGTCTTCGGGTCGATGTCGCAGAACACGGGGGTGATGTGTTGCCACTGCAGGGAGTGGGGAGTCGCGATGAACGTGAACGATGGCACGATCACTTCACCCTCGAGGTTCGCGGCGCGGGTTACGATCTCCAGCGCGGTGGTGCCGTTGTTCATGACGACGCAGTGCTTCACTCCGAGGATCTCGGCGAGGCGAGATTGCAATTCATTCACGCACGGCCCGGCGTTGCTCAGCCACTTGCGGTCGAGGACCCCCTCGATTCGGCACATCAGCTCCTTGCGATTGGGGATCGTCGGTTGGCCGACGTAGACGAGGTCGTCGAAGGCCGGTTTGGAACCGAAGATCGCAAGTTCGGAGACTGACGTCTTGCTCTCGGCTGTCGTCTTCATGGCGTGATGTCAGCTGAACTCCCCGCCTCGATAGGCCGGGAAATACGGTGATTCCACAGCCGAGCGTCTAATGCTCAGCTGATCGTAGGTGGATCGGTCGAGGATTCTCCCGCACAAATAGGCGGTCCTCGTTTCGGTAGACCATCCTTTCTTGAAACGGCTCAGACCATCGACCCCGTCGCCGGACAGTCCCGCGCTCGCGCCCAGGCTCAGCCATTTGAGTTCGCTGGAGAACTTCTCGATGGCGGTCCAAAAGATTGCGAAGGAGGCTTTCAGATCGTAGCCCTTCTCGGTGTATGCGGCGAGGTGGTAGTAGCCGCGTGACCCCTGACTGTACCACAAAACCATCCCGACGGTTTCGTCGCCCGCTCTCGCCCGGAACATCGTCATCCCTGGAGTGTCAAGTTGTGCGGCAAAGCTGTCGTGGGAGAACGCCGAGACGCCGGTGATCTCGTGGCGCGCAATGAGGTTCTCGTAGAGGCCGTGCCAAACGTCTACGAGCGTCGCCGGCTGGTCGACGACGTCCACGGTGAGGTTCTTCAGCGCCTTGCGCACGTTGCGACGATGCGTCGAGCCCACGAACTCGGCCGGGTCCTGTTCGAGGTCGACGACGAAGTGCTGTTTGAACGGGCGGCAGAGATCAGGGAACAGGCCCTTCAGCTCCTCGGTGTCGTAGTCGCCGAACGGATCGAGGACCATCGAAATGCTGACCGGAGCCCTGGCATCGGACTCGGGCAGCGCCGCGAGTTCTTCGAGGTCCTTCGCCAATCCCGACCAGTTGCCGCACGAGAAGATCGGGTAGCAGCCCATGAGGTCGGTGTGACCTGCGCCGGCGATCTCTCGCTCGAGGACCCAGCCGGTGCACGCGTGCATTTTCCGCGGCCTTCCAAACTCCCGCAGCGCGGCAGCGTAGTTGGCATGAGCATACCCCGTGGGGCCAATCGACATCGATTTGGGTTCGCTGAGCACCGTGGGCGAGAAACGGGAGAGACTACTACTCTACTCATGTCGTCCGGTAGGCAACTGCAGCTGACGCGGATTTATCCCCGCTCCGACTGTTGCAGCTTCATACACGGTCGTGCCCCTTCCCGTCCCGAGGCAGGACTCGAAGAGGTCCCGGCGTGGTAATGGAATCCACCCAATCCCGCCGATAGCATCCGAAAGACACCACATCTTCGAAACGTGCAAGCCGACCATCAAGAAAAGCTCAGCCAACTGCTCTCCGAGTCCTTCGGTGCGACCCTGTCGAAACTTCAGGATTCCCAGGTGCTCATGGAAATGGAGGGGTGGGATTCCCTGTCCCACATGCAGTTCATCACGACCCTCGAGGGTGAGTTCGGGTTCGAGCTGACCGGGGACGAGATCGCGAATATGCGGAGCCTCGGAGACGTCAAGAAGATCATCGAGGCGAGGTCTCAGCCCACGTCATGATCCTCAGCGAGCAAGTCGGACTGATCACGGGCGGCGCGAGCGGCATCGGGAAGCACCTCGTCGAGAGCCTCTCAGGGAGCCTGCGCGCGCTCCACGTGATCGACAAGAACGTCGGCGCGCTCGATGAGATCGCAGCGGCAAACCCCGCGCTTCACACACACGTGTGTGACCTCACGGACTTCGAAGCCGTGCAGAACACGGTGCGGTCGGCGTTCGAGTCGGATGCGCCGCCGACAGTCCTGATCAACAACGCCGGGATGATACACAGCGAGCCGTTGATCAACCTGATGTCTCGGGATGACCGCAAGCACAGCCTGGACAATTGGCACCGCACCATCGACGTAAACCTCAACACAGTGTTCTATATGACGCTCTGTTTTGCGGACGCGATGCTGCAGCGTCGTTTGAAGGGAGTCGTGATCAGCATCAGTTCGATCACGGCGTGCGGGAACGCCGGACAATCCGCCTACGCGGCAGCCAAGGCTGGCGTCAACGCGATGACCGTGACGTGGGCGAAGGAGCTCGGCGTCATGGGGATCCGCGCCGCCGCCATCGCACCTGGATTCATGAATACGCCCTCGACCAGCTCAGCTCTGAGCGATGGACACATCAAGTACATCAAGAAGAACACGCCCCTGAATCGCTTGGGCGACGTTGAAGACGTCGCGGGTGCGGTGCGGTTCATCATCGAGAACGACTTCTTCAACGGACGCGTCATCGAGCTCGATGGCGGTATCAGGATCTAGCCCGCTTCTCTCATGATGTCCGAAGGCTACGTCTACAATCTCGGCTCAAAGTACTACGGTATCGCCCGCGAGCACGGGAGTCTCGCGGCGCTGCGGTTCCCGGATACTTCCGAAGTCACGCACGACGAACTCAACCGACGCTCGAATCGCGTCGCACGCGTTTTCCTGGAGTCGGGCCTCGTTCGCGGTGACGTCGTCTGCATCCTGAATCGCAAGTCCGTCGACGCGTACGCCTGTATGCTCGCGTGCTTGAAGGTCGGCGTGACCTACAGCAACCTCGACACGACGAGTCCAGCCAAGCGCATCGAGAAGATGATCCGGACGTGCGCGCCGGCGCTCATCCTGTTCGACGGCACACAAGCCGACGCGCCGGACTACCTCGAGGATCACGGCGCCATCCGGCAGATACCGCTCGCGGGCAACGCGTTTCGGAACGCCGCAGACCTCGCCTCCGACGAGAACCTGGACATCACGGCTGAAGTTCTCGCGACCGATCCCGCGTACATCATGTTCACGTCGGGCTCCACCGGGGTGCCCAAGGGCGTGGGGATGACCCACGGCAACGTCATGAACTTCGTCGCCTGGGGTCGTGACGCGCTGGACGTCACGACGGACGACACCCTGACCAACGTCAACCCGGTCTACTTCGACAACTCCGTCTTCGACTTCTACGTCTCGCTGTTCAACGGAGCCACGATGTGCCCGGTCGACGCGGACACTGCGAAGCGACCGAAGGATCTCGTCAAGGCTGTCACCGATGGTCGTTGCACGATCTGGTTCTCCGTGCCGTCGATGCTCGTGTACCTGCTGACGACGCGGGCGTTGGGGCCGGACGACATGTCGACGTTCCGGGCGTTCGTGTTCGGTGGTGAGGGCTTCCCGAAGCCGAAGCTCAAGGAACTGTACGACCTCTACGGTTCTCGAGTCCAGCTGGTCAACGTCTACGGGCCGACCGAGTGCACATGCATCTGCTCGTCGTACGTCATCAGCAACGTCGATTTCGAGGACATGGGTGATCTCGCCCCGCTCGGCAACATCGCCCCCAACTTCGGCTACGAGATCGATCCGGTCGACGCCGAGGATCAGGACTTCGGAGAGCTGTTGTTGTTCGGGCCGAACGTGGGCCTCGGCTACTACCGGGACCCGGAGCGGACGACGAAGTCGTTCATCCAGAACCCATTCAACGATCGCTTCCGTCAGCTAACCTACCGCACCGGCGACCTCGTGCGCCGCGCGCCCAACGGTAACCTGCACTTCAGGGGTCGTATCGACAACCAGATCAAGCACATGGGCTACCGCATCGAACTCGAGGAGATCGAAGCGGCGTTCGCCACGCTCGAGTACGCGGACGAAGTCGCCGTCGTCTACAAGAAGGACGCGCAGGGCATGGGCAAGATCCTCGCCTACGTCGCGACGACCTCCGACGTCGACGGCAAGGCGATCCTCGCCGACGTCAAGCGAATCCTTCCCCCCTACATGGTTCCGAAGGTCGTGCAGACGATGCCTTCGCTACCCAAAAATCGGAACGGCAAGATTGATCGCAAGCAGTTGCAGGAGCAGTCATGAAGAAGAAGATCGTTCTCTTCGGCACCGGCAAGATCGCTGACGTGATCCACTACCAGATGACGCACGACGGCGACTTCGAAGTCGCGGCGGCCACCGTCGACCGGGAGTACATCACGACCGACCACTTCCACGGCGTGCCCGTAGTGCCGTTTGAAGAGATCCAGGAGAAGTATCCGCCGAGCGAGTACGGCATGTTCGTGGCGCTCGGCTACCAGAGCATGAATGACCTCCGTGCCGCCAAGGTCGCGACCGCGCGCGGGATGGGCTACGAGTTGGTGACGTTCGTCCACCCCGAGTCCGGCATGCCCGCGTGCACAGAGCTCGGCGACAACTGCTTCGTGATGAACAACGTCGCGATTCAGCCATGGGTTACGCTCGGTCACAACGTATTCGTCTTCAGCGGCGCGATGATCGGCCACCACTCTTCGGTCGGCGACAACTGCTGGGTGACCTCGACCGCGAACATCTCCGGTGTCGTGACCGCGGGTCAGAATTGCTTCTTCGCGACCAGTTCCACGGTCGCCCACGAGGTCACGCTAGGCGACCGGTGCTTCCTAGGTGCCAACAGCCTGGTGACGAAGGACCTGGCCGATGGCAGCGTCGTGATCCAGAAGTCGACCGACGTGCAGCGCCTGAACAGCGACCAATTCCTGAAGCTGTCGCGGTTCACCTAGCGCCGGAGCTCGGCGTAGCCGAAGCCCTCGGCGCCGAAACCGTTGCCGCAGTAGAACAGGAACACGCGCGTATCGGTCTGCACCAGGTAGGGGTAGGCGTTCATGTTCGAATCCCAACCCTCGCCGGATGGCACGATCCCGGCTTCGTCGTCGCTCCGCGTCCAGTTCAACATGTCGGTGCTCGACGCGTGACCGATGCGGTAGGCGTTCTTGCCGTCACGGAAGTCCTCGAGTCCACGGAAGCAGAACAGCAAGTGGTACTCATCGCCGAGCTTGATCACCGAGGGTCGGTGTGTGGGACGACGCGGTTCTTCGGGTGGCAGAAGTTGCCGGTTCTCACGCGTCCAGCTGACACCGTCGTCGGAGTGCGCGTACTTGATGACGTAGTACTCCTCGAAGTGTCCCTCGATCTCGGTCCACTCGACGCCTGACGCGTACCACATGTGCCACCCGTCGTCGTCGCGCAGGATGTAGCAGCCGGTCGCCGAGTAGACCTCGTCCGGAGTGCGGTCGACGACCGGCCCCGCAAATGCCTTCTCGAACGTCACGCCGCCGTCCTTAGAGATCGCGAGCCCGGTCCAGTTGCTGTAGGGGATGTCGACCCGCCGATCCCAGCCGGAGTAGTACATCCAGACCTCGTCGCCGTTGAAGCAGACGTACTGCGGCATGATCCCGTGCCCGTCGAACGAGCCGATCGGCCCGACCTCGAGGATCTGCTTCTCGTGGAGGTTCAGGATCTTGTCGGGTTGTTCACGGTCGACGTCCATGAACCCGGTCATGCTCAATCCCGCCTTCGGGCGCGACGAGAAGTAGACCCGCAGCTTGTCGCCCATGTCGAGGACGGTCGGGATCTGCGCGTGCGAGTTCATCCAGCCGAATTCGCCAGACGGTTTGAAGATCCGCTTCCTGTTGATCCACTCCATCACACTGATGCGTTCCTTCTTATCGCGCTGGGCCACGCGCCGCGATCTTCGTCTCCAGGAACTTCGCCATCTTCGGGTTCTTCCGAGCCGAGCGTACTCGAGCAGCCGGAAAGGAACCCCGGACCTTTCTCGAGAAGCTCTGCGCTATTCATACCGCGGGGGGGCGCGACAGGATCTGGCCGGGCTCGACAAGCGACAGGTCTCCTTCGATCGACGCGAGCTTGAGGAACGCCGTGCCGTGTCGGATCAACAGTGAGGTCTCGTAGCGGAAGACCACCTCGTTCTCTTCGTAGTCGTCGAGTCGGGTCATCACGTAGGGGTTCGTCACTTCCTCCGCGGCCATGACCCGAAACGTGTGTTCGCCCAAGTGGAATCGCGCGCCCTGAGATCGTGTCGACCACGCTCGAACCCGTGCCACGATCTTCGACGTCGGTTCGTCGAAGTCGATCTCGAGGTCCTCCTCGCGACGCGTGTAGTAGATCGTGTCGCCGCCGGAGGGGTTGTCCGTGGCAACCTTGAATCCACGTTCGCACGCTGCGTGGAACACCTCGGCTTCGGCCAGGAAACTCAGCTGGTAGAGCAGCCCGCACTCCAGGTCGGGAGTGTTCGGGATCACGACCCGAGCGATGATCCCGCCGGTGTCGATGCCGTCGTCCATCACGTGGCACGTCGCGCCGGCGTCCCGCTCGTGGAGGAGCGCGCCCGGCACCGGATCGGCGCCCCGGAGATCGGGGAGCGGGGACGGGTGGACGTTCACGAACTTCTTCTCGCCCGTCGAGAGTTGCGTGATGGGCAGGATGTACGGGCAGCCGTTCGCCACGAAGTAGTCGAAGTCCGTTGCCTCGATCGTCTCGATCAACTGGCCCTTCGATTCGACCACGGTGAACTCGATCCCCTTCTGCTCGAGCACGTGCTGCAGGTAGGAGTCCCTCACGGCGAGGATATGCACGAGATTCAGCTCCCGCAGGAGCATCTGCTCGAGCACGTAGAACCGGTTGCCCGCGAAGACGAACTTCTTGTTACGCATCACCGCTGCTGACCCCTCCAGGGCCGGTCAAGACCCGGTCCAGCCTACGGTTGACAAAAGAATGGGACAAGACAACCGCGATGGATTCCCGCAATCGTGGGCCATGAAACTCTCATCCCTCGGGTGCAGCCACGGTCTCGTTGCGGTGGCTCTCCTGACCTTCCTCGTCTCGGGTCTGGCTGCGCAGAGCGGTGGACGCGGTCGGAGCGAGTGCTTCCACTGCCACCGCATCGCAGAAGAAGAGGTCGGGTTCTACTTCAACAACCGCAAGCCCGTGCCGGACGAACTGCTCTGGTCGTTCCCGATGCCGGACAAGATCGGCTTCGTTCTCGACCCGGGCGAGTGCGCGACGATCCAGTCGGTGGTTTCGGGCAGCGACGCCGCGAAGGCCGGAATGAAGAAGGGTGACAACATCCTCGTGCTGAACGGGCACCACATCGTGTCCATCGCCGATGTGCAGTGGGCGCTCGACCAGGCGCCCGACGACGGCAAGCTCCCGGTTCGCATCAAGCGCGACGGCAAGGAACAGGACGTCACGCTGGAATTGCCGAAGGGCTGGCGTCGCCGCGATCAGTTCGCGTGGCGTTACTCGTTCAACGGGCTGAAGGGCAAGGTGATCGGTTTGGACGAGCTATCCGAATTGACCGATGCGGAGCGCAAGACCGAGGGCATCCAGGCGAACGAGTCTTCTGTGCGCATCGGCCGCGTGCTTCGCGCCCGCCGTGGCTCCGGATTCAACGCGAAGGCGCGGGCGAGCGGCCTACGCTCGAAGGACATCATCCTCCAGATCGATGGTCGCGGCAGGAACACGGAGAGCGAGATTCTCGCGTACGTGCTCCAGGAGAAGCACCCTGGCGATGAGGTGAAGTTGACAGTGCTGCGGAACGCGAAGCGGTTGGACTTCACGTTCGCCGTCCAGCGCATCCTGAAGAGGCGTGGGCACGATCACTAGCTGGACGCTAGCTGATCACCGACTGGCGGTAGTCGTTGACGCGCGGCTTCAGTGAGTCGTAGCCGCACTTCAGGTCGATGCCCTCGGTCTCGTCGTTGTGCGACATCGAGCAGAATCCCATCACCGCCTTCTGGCTGTCGGTGAGCTGCTCGTAGATCTCCTGCGGCAGGTTCATCGGGATGTTCCAGTGCTGTTTTACCCACCAGCGGCAGAACGTGGCGATGATCGACCAGCGCGTGCCGTCGGTGTTGTTCGCGGTCGTGCCGTGCCACAGCCGGCTGTCCCACATCACGACGTCGCCGACCTCGGACTCGATCGAGATCGCGTCGGCGAACGATTCCTGAGTCGCATACTCCCCCGACTTGTGCGTCTTCGGGACGACGACGGTCGCACCGTTCTTCTCGTTCTGTGCCTCGAGGATGATCGCGTACTGCATGATGTACGGTCGTTCCCCGAGGTAGGGGATGAACGAATCGATGTGCATCGGCGTCACGGTGTTCGTGCTACGCGAGATGTACGAACGGATCACGTAGCACGGATCCTCCTTTGGGATCTGCTTGAACCACTCGTCGTTCAGGAATCGCTTCAGGAGGTCCTCGATGAGGTCCGAGCCGAACAGGATCTCCAAGAAGAACATGTCCTTGTTCTGGAGGTTGTAGACCGTCGGTTGCCCGATGTTCAGGAACGGTACGTGATCGGACTGCGAGTCCTTCGTCGCCTCGAACTGCGCCCTGATACGACGCAGCGCCTCTTCCATGGTGGATTTGTCGTAGACGCCCTTGAGGTGCGTGTAGCCGACAGTTTCGATTTGCTCGATGGACTCGCTCAGTTGCGTCATGGATTCGGGCCGTTTGTGTGTGAGGTCGGCGGTAGGATCTCCGCCACGATTGTATTGCTTGGTATCGGCCAAATGACCCCTGTTCTCCGAGTCTGCCGCGGTCGAGAGAGCGTGGACTAACCCATGAGAAGACTCACCCGGTTGGTGCCGATGCGGGATGGCCCGAAACTGTACACCGTCGTGTGCCGACCGAAACGGGCAGCGGGTCCGCTTCCGGTCGTCCTGACCCGCGGGTACTGGCCGGGCTTCGAGGACGATGCACGGCGATTCTGCCGGGCCGGATACGCCTACGTGGGGCAGTCGACCCGCGGCCACGGCAAGTCCGAGGGCGCGGGAGGCATCGCTCGCCGGTTCTTCCACGACGCCGCAGACGGTCACGACACCCTCTCGTGGATCGCCGAGCAGGATTGGTCGGATGGGCGCGTCGCGATGTTCGGGAAGTCCTACTGGGCCATCACGCAGTGGCTCGTCGCCGCGCTCGGCCACCCGAACCTCAGAGCGATTGTGCCCCAGGTCTCTCCCACGGACCCCTGGGACTGCGGCTACTGGCGAGGCGGGGCGCTGCTGTTGGCGATGTCCGCCCGCGGTCGCGCCTACGATAAGCGGCACTGGCCTGAGATCGACGCGATGGGCTGGGACGCCTTCTTCCGCCACCTGCCGCTGCGAACCCTGGATGAAGTGGTGGGCAGCCCGAATCCGGATCGCGTCGAGGCGGAGAGCCGGCAACTCTGGCGTGACTACGTCGAGCACTCGACCTTCGACGACTACTGGCGAGCGCTCTCCATGCGCGCCGACGGTGCAGACGGCCATCTGTCCCGCATCCAGGTTCCCGTGTTCCAGATGGGTGGGTGGTACGATGCGTATCCGGGCGCGTCGTTGCGCGTGTTCGAGACGCTGCAGGCCGCGGGCAACGTGCCGGACAACCGGATCATCATCGACCCCACCGACCACCTGAACCGCGTGGCCGGCGACCGAGACTTCGGGCTTCGGGTCGGCAAGGACGAGATCTCTCTCGCGATCCGCTGGCTCGACCACGTGGTCAAGGGAGTCGAGAACGGCGTGCGTGACGAGAAGCCTGTCCGTATGTTCGCGATGGGGGCCAACGAGTGGCGCGAGTTTGACCACTGGCCCCCCGCGCGCGCCGTCCCGACGAAGTACTATCTGCACCCTGGGGAGTTGCGCAACGACCTTCCTGGGGTCGACGTCGAGCCGAGCCGCTACACCTACGATCCCGCTGACCCGGTCCCGACCCTGGGCGGCAACCATTCGTTTTCGGACGTCAACATCCCGCACATCATCCGTCCCGGTGCTGTCGACCAGAGACCGATCGAATGTCGCGATGATGTCCTCGTCTTCTCGACCGAACCTCTCGCGACGGCCACCGAGGTGACCGGTCCCGTGAGGGTTCGGCTCTTTGCGTCGTCCAGCGCGAAGGACACGGACTTCGTCGCGCGATTGGTGGACGTCGCCCCGGATGGAACCGCCTACAACCTAACCGAAGGCATCCTCCGCGCCCGTTTCCGGCGTTCGATTTGGCAACAGCCCGAGCTGCTGACCCCCGGTGAGGTCGACCAATACGACATCGAGTTGCTGCCGACGAGCAACGTCTTCCGGCGCGGCCACCGCATCCGCCTGCACGTGACGAGTAGCGGGTTCCCGCTGTGGGACAGGAATCCCAACACCGGCTCGCAAACGGGTTTCGATTCGGAGATGATCCCCGCCCATCAGGTCGTCCACCACGATCGGAGCAGGCCTTCGCATGTCCTCCTTTCGCTTCTCCCGCTGGCCTGACTCCCCCGTGTTCCGGGATCTCAGCGGGTTCCAACTGGACCCGACATTCCCTACGTCGGGTCGGCTCGAACGTCGATAAACTCCTTGTCGGATCCGATCGATGACACCGCCGAAACCGGGTGCCCACTTGTCCGCCCTGCCCTTCGCCCGCCATGAGAATGCAGAACATCTTCGACGTCGCCGCTGGGCAGATGTGCACGGGTTGCGGTGCCTGCGCGTCCGTCAGTCCCGACAACGTGCGGATGGTCGACGATCTCGATCTCGGGCGTCGACCCGTGCCACAGGCCGGAACGCCGGAGACCGCGGCGACGCCGGACGCGATGGAGGTTTGCCCGGGCATTCACCTCGAGCGCGATTTCGACGAGAAGGACCCGAAGTGGATCCAGGAACTGATTCCGGGCTGGGGTCCGATCCTCGAGACCTGGGAAGGTTCGGCCTCGGATCAGGAGGTTCGATTCATGGCGTCGAGCGGTGGGGCGGCCACGGCTCTCGCGCTGTACTGCATGGAGCAGGGCGGGATGCACGGCACTCTCCACATCAAGGCTCGCGAGGATAGGCGCTACCTCAACGAGACGACGCTGAGTCGGTCCCGTGACGAGATGCTCAGCGCGACCGGTTCGCGCTACGCGCCGGCGAGTCCCTGCGACAGTCTCCGGAAGATTGAAGATGCGCCCGCGCCGTGTGTGTTCATCGGCAAGCCGTGCGACGTCGCGGCAGTCGAGAAGACGCGCGCCATCCGACCCTCCCTGGACCGCAACGTCGGCCTGACGATCGCGATCTTCTGCGCCGGTACGCCGAGCACGCGCGGCACGCTGAAGATGCTCGAAGCGCTCGGCGTCGAAGACCCCGAGACGGTCACCGACGTGCGCTATCGAGGGAAGGGCTGGCCGGGCAACGCGACGGCGACGTTCCGCAAGGACGGCGTCGAACACCACGAGGAGATGGCCTACGATGCGTCGTGGGGCGACATCCTGCAGAAGCACCGGCAATGGCGCTGCTACCTCTGCCTCGACCACACCGGTGAGTTCGCTGACATTGCGGTCGGTGATCCCTGGTACCGCGAGCTCGGCTCTGACGAGAAGGGCGAGTCGATGATCCTCGTGCGCACCGAGCGTGGGCGCAAGATCCTGGAACAGGCGATCGCCGCGGGCTACCTGGATGTGAAGCGCGCGGACCCGAAGATTCTGCCGGGATCACAGGGTCACTTCTACGGCGTGCGCGGCAAGATCTGGGTCCGACTGAAGATGCTGAGGCTCTTTGGTGCGCCGGCGCCGCGTTACGTCAACATGCCGATGTTCCGCTTCTTCTGGCGCAACCTGAGCTTCTCGGACAAGGTCAAGTCGTTCGTCGGAACCGTACGCCGCATTTTCCGCAAGGGGCTGCGCACCCCCGTGACGGTCGTGTCGTTCGAAGCCGAGACGTCGGGCGACTCGGAGTCCGATCCCGTCAACCCTCCCAAAGAACAGGAAGTGAGGACGTCGACCTGATGGTTGGCAAGCGCGTGATGGCGGTTGCGTCCGGAGGAGGGCATTGGATCCAGCTCATGCGGCTGAGGCCGGCGCTCGGAGGCAACGATCTGTGCTTCGTGTGCACGGATGCGTCGGCGGAGAAGTCCGTCCAGGGCGAACGCTTCCACGTTGTTGCGGATGCGAACCGGACGACGGTCTTCAAGATGGCGTTGTTGCTGCTCCAGATCTTCTTCCAGGTGATGCGTTTCCGGCCCGAGGTCGTGATCACGACCGGTGCTGCGCCCGGGTACTGGGCGTGCCGCTTCGGTCGGCTGTTCGGCGCGCGCACGCTGTGGATCGACAGCGTGGCCAACGCCGGTGCGTTGTCGATGTCCGGTCAGAAGGCCGGCAAGGTCGTCGACTTCTGGCTCACGCAATGGGAACACCTCGCCGAAACGGACGGCCCGGAATTCAGAGGGTCGGTGCTGTGATCTTCCTGACGGTCGGAACCCAGCTGCCGTTCGATCGGTTGGTGCGCGAGACCGACGAGTGGTTTGGTGCTCATCCGGATTTCGAGTTCTTCGCGCAGATCGGAGACTCCGAGTTCCAGCCGAAGCACATGCCATTCGAGAGGATCCTCACCGCCGACGACGTGCGGCAGCGCATGGAAGAAGCGAACCTGATCATCGCGCACGCGGGGATGGGCACCGTGATCTCAGCCCTGCGGATGGGAAAGCCGCTGTTGATCATGCCGCGGCAGTGCAAGTTCGGGGAACAGCGCAACGATCACCAGCTGGCGACGGCCGAAGCGTTCCGGCGGTGGCCGAACATCTTCGTGGCGATGGACGAGACGGAGATAGCTGCGCGGCTGGATGAGTTGACTCCCGTTCGCTCTTTCGAGGGGGATCCGCTGGGCCCCCACGCGTCGCCCTCCCTGCTGACCGCGATCCGGGATTTCATCGGCGAGGGGGAGAAAGAATGACACGAGTCTGCATGTTCGGGGCGTCTCCCGACACGGGCAACCTGGGCGTGTCGGCGCTGTGGCACTCGGCGGCGGCGGGTCTCGCGGAGCACATCCCCGATCTCGACCTGACCGTGTTCGACATGATGAAGGGGGTGCGCGACTCGAAGCTCAGTCTCGGTGACCGCCAATTCGCGTACCGCAGCATCGGCGCGAACCATTCCCGGCGCTACTACCGGGCTGACTGCCTCTGGAACATGCGATTCGCTGCCAGGGTCGGCGGCAATTGGAACCCCGGCGTCGAGGTGATCCGTGCTTCTGACGCCGTCGTTGATGTGAGCGGCGGCGACAGCTTTGCAGACCTCTACGGCACGCAGAGATTCAGCGCGATCGCGCAACACAAGCTCATCGCGCTGGAGCACGATGCTCGACTGGTCCTTCTGCCGCAGACCTACGGTCCGTTCCGCGAGCGAGAGAACCGCGAGATGGCCGAGCAGATCGTGCGCAGTTCGACGATGGCGTGGGCGCGGGATCCGCGGAGCTTCGCCGCGCTGCAAGAATTGCTCGGTGGTGAGTTCGATCCGAAGCGACATCGATCCGGTGTGGATATGGCGTTCGGGCTGACGGCCTACGAACCCGTTGGGAGAGTCACGGACACGATCCGGTATTGGTTCGGACGGCAGAACGGGGAGATCCTCGTGGGGATCAACGTCAGCGGGCTGCTGTACGGGAACTACGAGGAGAACATCGCGCGGTTCGGATTCCGAGCGGAGTACGCCTCGGTGGTCCACGAGCTGATCCGTCGACTGCTCGCCGACGAACGCGTGCGGGTCGTGCTCATTCCTCACGTCCACGGCGTCCACGAATCCGATGGTGCGGCGTGCGACGTCGTCGAGAGCGCCCTCGAAGGGCACGGCAAGGGTAGATTGATGACGCTGCCCAGCTACTTCGATCAGTCGGAGTTGAAGTGGGTCATCTCGCAGCTCGATTGGTTTTGCGGCACGCGCATGCACTCTGCGATCGCGGCACTCTCCTCCGGTGTTCCCGCGTCCGGGATCGCCTACAGCCTGAAAACGCAGGGCGTCTTCGAGACGTGCGGCCAGGGTGACCATGTCGCAGATCCGCGCGATCTCGACACCATAGATGTGATCGAAAAACTCGAGCAGTCCTACAAGAACCGCGATGAAGCGAGGATCAACCTCGCGCACCGATTGCCCGACGTGAAGGCCCTCGTCTTGCTGCAGATGAAGGCCATCGCGGAGTGCGCGATGTCGTCAGAGATGGCGCGGAGATGAATCTCGCGCGAGTCGCGACCTGGTGCCACCTTTCGCGTGCGAGTGCCTGGGCATGTTAGTCCGCTACTTCAGGTAGGGCTTCTTGTCTTCGTAGAGCTTTCGTCTCGCTTCGATCTCCGTGGACATCGGGCGGCACTTCTACGTGCAGTGCATGGTGATGGATTCGGGCGCACCTACACCGCTGAAGGCGGTGCTCTCGAACGGACTCGACATCCTCGTCGGCGGCAACAAGTAGTTGCTTCGCTGACGCCGCTGCGCCTCTCCGGTCGTTGTGATCGGATTCGCGTGCGGCTGCTGTCGTGTAGGACAGAGTCGTGCGTCGAGGCCGACTTTCGGGGATAGGTTTCTTCGAAGGTCGAATCCCACCCCCTTGTGCTGGTTGTCAGCGGGCGATTGCACCGACGGCGTCGCCGGTCGCGTGGCCCAGACGGAGATGTCCTCCCCGTTCTACCTGCGTCTCGGGTTGAGCCTGACCTTTCTAGCCCCGTGCCGGTTCCCAGCCCGTGAGCTGATACCTCAGCGCGGCGAGGGTGCAGCGGGCGCGCAGCCACGCTGGGCGACCCTTCCAGAGCGAAGAGGCGAGGAATCCCAGGCTGCGGAAGGTCATCGACCCGACGAAGATCATCTTCGCGGCGAGCCACGCCCAGAATCCGAGGTTCTTGCGGTTGAAGATCAACAAGCTCTTTTGGAGCTGGACGAACATCCGCACGGGGATCTGGGATGTGCTCTGCTTGCCGCCGTCGGCGTGCACGACCTGCACGAGCGGCGAGAAGACGCACGGCCACCCCGCCTTCCCGAATCGGTAGCACCAGTCCGCTTCTTCGCCGTAGACGAAGTACGCCTCGTCCATCGGGCCCACGGCATCGATCGCCTCGCGTCGGATGAACATGTACATTCCCGTCACGACGTCGACTCTCCGTTCGCTCTGACGATCCCAGAACGAGAGCTCGGGCCGACCGAAGAACTTTGAACGCGGGAAGACCCGGTGCAGGAGGGTCGCGATGAGGAAGAGGTTCATCGGCCCCGGAAACGAGAAGCCCGTGCGCTGGATCTCGCCGCCACGCGACTTCAGGACCTGACAGCCCAGCACCCCCCAGTCCCGGTGCTCTCGCATGAGCGCGAGTGACTTGCCGAGCGCGCCGTCGAGAATCTCCGTGTCGGGGTTGAGCATCAGGACGAACTCGCCCTTCGAAACCGCGAGACCCTGATTGCAACCGG
>CAYYAQ010000086.1:0-22477 GCA_964469555.1 uncultured candidatus Brocadiaceae bacterium
CCGCGTAGTTCGTCAACGCCATGTAGACGAGGCGGAATTCAGCCGCGACCTTGGACGCTTTGTTGGTCGCGTTGGCTTGTTCGATCGAATTGACGCACTTCAGCTGGATGCTGGTGGCGTTGCCCGCCGCCGCGAGCGCTCTCGGCGTGTAGAACATGGCGACGTCGAGGAGCGTGTCGTTGCCACCCGCCGGCGTGGCCGGGCCGCCCGAATCCGGAGCCACGGTCTTCACCGGGATCGGGTGGGCATGCGGAGGAAGCTTCGAGTCGTCGATGCGGTGCAGAAGGTGCACGTCCGTGTGCGTCGAGTGCGCGAGCGCATACGAGTCCTCGACCAGGTGGATCGTCGCGTGCGTCTGGCCGTTGGGTGCGACGACGAAGATGGCGTCTCCGCTCCTGCCGCGGACCGTGCCGTGGAGGACGTGGTAGCCGAGCACGTTCTTCGTCCGGTTGAAATCGAGCACGTGGAGCTTGCCGAAGAGGCGCAGACTGAAAGTCTGGAACTTCGGACCCGACTGCCTGAGTAGCGCAGCGGTATCGATCCGCACGTACTCCGTCTGGACGATCGAGGCGTCGATCGCCTCCTTCTTGTGAAGCCAATCGTGCGCCTTGGCGGGCACGTTGGCGACCGGCGTCAGGAGTTGCGGGTGCTGTGCCTGGGCTGTGGTGGTGAGGAGAGCCGCGAACGAGACGGCGAGTAGGGAACAACGGGTGAAGTGAGAGTGCATTGGCTGGGTGAGGAGGCGGAACGAGGGTGGCATCGAGCGACCCGTGGATCGCCCGAGATGGGAGCCATTTCATCATAGCTTCAACGCACTGCCACGGCTATCGCCGAGCCACCGGCTGACCTGTTCGCGCCGATGTGGATGAGTTTGTGTTTCTCGAGGGCAGCCGGCCAGCCCGCGTCGCAGTTTCTCCTGTGGACTGGGACTGATCCAAACGAGGAGTCCGAAGCCTCCCTTGCTGGAGTAATTCTACGGCACGTGCACGAAGAACGACTCGTCCCCGATCTTGTGCACGGCCCCGGGGTCGTGCTTCTGGATGAAGCCTCTCTCGAGCCGCAGGCGTTTGGTGATCTCGGCGAAGCTGCCCAGGGGATGCGACTCCTTGAACCGCTGCGCAAAGGTCCCGGTATTCGGTTGTGGCTTGACCGGCGCGCCCTGGGCCGGCGACCTGAACGGCAGTCCGATGCGGGACAGGAATGCGATCAGCCGCAGGGGTGGGGACTTCGACATGCGATCGGGTAATCGGTGGGCGCCTCAAGGTAACCCAGTATCCCGACCGTGGTCTTGCGCGGGATATCTTCCCGCAAGTAAGTTCGAAGCCACATGCCTGACATACCGAATAATGATCTGGAAGAAAGCAACGACGCGGGCGAACGACCCGATACGGACGTGACCGGAATCGAGGGCGACGCGAGCGAACCCCCGCCCGACGCCTCCGAATCTGCGGCGCCGTCCAGCGGAAGTTCAAAGCTCCTGATTTCGATCGCCGCGGTGGTCGTGATCGTGATCATAACCGTGGTCTTCATGTTCGGAGGAGGCGAGTCCAATGACCCCGCCGACTTGAGAGCGCTCACGCCAGCCGGGAGTCACGCGAGGATGATCAGGAGCCTCCGGCAGATCGCGGACAGAATCGCGACGGAGGATCCCTATCTCGGCAGTGCCATGGCCGAGGAGCGCCAATCGGCTCTCGACTCACTGGAGCCGACGGCATCCCCAGTCAGGCGCTGCGAGGTCGAGTTCGGTCTCGGCAACGCCTACGCGAGGCTCGGGAAACTCGAACTTGCCATCGATCACCTGACCAGTGCATACCGACTGCTCCCCGCCGCGAATCTCGATCCGAGTGTTGCGAACTACGTGAAGTTCAAGCTCGGCGTAGCCTGGCTGCGACTGGGCGAGACCGAGAATTGTTGCGTCCTCGGTCGACCGGAGAGTTGCATCGTCCCAATTCAACCCGGCGGCGTGCACACGAAGACTCAGGGTTCGACGAAGGCCATCGAACTTTTCGAAGGGCTGCTCCGCGCTCCATCGAAGGGGTACGATGTCCAGTCACGCGTGGTAAACGCATCGCGGAGCATCGACACGGTGCTCGCCTCCCGCTGGTTGCTGAATCTGGCCTACATGACCATCGGTGGCTATCCCGACGACGTCCCGAAGGATTTCCTCATCCCCGTCGAGACGTTTCAGTCCAAGGTTGAGTTTCCCCAGTTCAAGAATGTCGCGAAGGCGGTCGGCCTCAACACGTTCAATCTGTGCGGTGGGGCGATCCTCGACGACTTCGACAACGACGGCTACCTGGACGTCGTGACGTCGACGTGGGACCCGACTGGTCAACTCCGGTACTTCCACAACGACCGCAACGGCAAGTTCACCGACCAGACCGAAGCCGCCGGCCTGTCGGGTCTGTTTGGTGGTCTCAATCTCAACCAGGCTGACTTCAACAACGACGGCTACCTGGACTTCCTGGTGTTGCGAGGCGCGTGGCTGGGAGATGCTGGTCGCATCCCGAACTCACTCGTGCGCAACAACGGAGACGGCACGTTCACTGATGTCACGTTCCGGTCCGGGCTCGGCGATGTGCACTATCCGACGCAGACCGCCGCCTGGTTCGACTACGACAATGATGGCGACCTCGATGTTTTCATCGGAAACGAGCACGCGAACGACATGCAGGTGCCCTGCCAACTGTTCCGAAACAACGGCGACTCGACATTCACCGACGTCGCCGCCGAAGCCGGCGTGCAGAATCTCGGCTATACAAAAGGCGTGACCTGGGGTGACGTCGACGGCGATGGTTTCTCCGAACTCTACGTGTCCAACTACATGGGGGCGAATCGCCTCTACGTGAACAATCGCAACGGCACGTTCACGGACGTCGCGTCACATCTGGGTCTCACGGAGCCGATCGCGAGTTTCCCGACGTGGTTCTGGGACTTCGACAACGATGGTGCGTTGGACTTGTTCGTCGCGAGCTATACGGGTCGCGTGGATAAACTCGCCTCCCACTATCTCGGCAGCGAGTCCGTCGACTTCGAGTCGCCTGGCATGTACCGCAACTTGGGCAACAGGACATTTGCGAATGTCGCGAAGGAGCAGGGGCTGGACTTTCCGATGTTGCCGATGGGTTCGAATTTCGGAGACATCGACGGCGATGGCTTCCTCGATTTCTACCTGGGCACTGGCGATCCGGACTACCACACCCTCGTGCCCAACGTCATGTTCCGCAACAAGGGCGGGAAGGGCTTCGTCGACGTCACGATGGCCGGTGGGTTTGGTCATCTGCAGAAGGGGCATGGCATCGCGTTCGGGGATATCGACCACGACGGAGACCACGACGTGTTTGCGCAGATGGGGGGTGCCTACAGCGGCGACAAGTTCGGCGACGCGCTGTTCGAGAACCCCGGCTTTGGGATGAAGTGGATTTCGATCCATCTCGTCGGAAAGCGGTCGAACCGCTCCGCTATCGGGGCGCGAATTCGCGTCGAGGTCGTCGATGACGGCAAGACGCGCTCCATCTATCGTCACGTCAACAGCGGCGGCAGCTTCGGTGCGAATCCGCTGCGCCAGACGATCGGGCTCGGCAAGGCTGAGAGCATCAAGATGCTGGAGATCTACTGGCCGGTTACGGGTCTCGCGCAGAGGTTCACGGGGATAGACATGAATCAGCTGCTCTTGATCATCGAGGATGAAACGCGAGTCCAGAGTCTCGCTGTCGAGCGGCTGAAGCTGGGTGGGTGACACCGCGTCGTTTCCCCGATGCGTGACTACCGCGCGGCCCGCCGCGGGCTTCCTCGCGTGTTTGTTGCTCTTTGGGTGCTCCGGCGACGAAGGTGCGTTGGTCGACAGTCTGGCGCGGGCGCGAGATCATCTCTCCCGACGACAGTACGCGCCCGCGCTCGAGGCGTTCGACGAGGTGCTCGCCATCGACCCGAGCCACGTCGACGCGCGACGGCTCAAGGCGGAGATCTTCTACAACACCGCTCGACTCGCCGAGGCAGAGAAACTTCTGGTCGGCCTGCGCGAGGAAGCGGTGGCGAACCTGGATGTGCTCTGGGGGCTCGCCATGATCTACAAGGACCGGATGCGGTTCGCCGAGGCGCTCACCCTGTTCGAGTCCCTGCCTCTCAAAGAGCGACCGCTGGTCCCCATGGCCCAGACGCTGACGGGAGTGGGCAGACACGACGACGCGGCGAACTGGCTCGGGCAGCACCTCGCGGCCAACCCGTTCGACTCGAAGTCCTATTATCTGTTGTCGAAGATCGAGTTCCGTCGCGGGCGTGAGAGCCAGGGTCAGTTCTGGGGCGACTTCTACCGCGGCGACGACAAGAACCGCGCTGACGACGGGGCCGCGCGCGGCATGGAGTTCCATGGCAAGCCCCTCGAGGGGATGCTGTTCCGTGCGCGCAGCCTCTGCCAGCGCGGGCGCTGGTTCGACGGGATGCAGGAGGCGACAAGAGCCCTGCGGTCGAACCAAAACGTGCCGCTGGCCTACTTTCTGATCGGGCAGGTCATGGCGTTCACCGGCAACTCGACTGACGCGGTCAAGGCGCTTACGAGCGCGCTCGCTATCGACGCCGGCAATCCGACAGCGACGAAACTGCTCGCGGACGAGAAGAAGAAGTTGGCCGCGAGCGGTGGCAAGTTGCATACGCCGCTCGATGCCGCCAGGCGTTTCGTGGCGCTGGGCGAGCACGATCAGGCGCGCGCGGCGGCGCTCTTCGCTGCGCAGTCCAGGCCCAAGGACTTGTCGGCGTTGCGCCTCGTCGCCCAGCTCTTCAACCGCCCGCAGGACGCCTTCGTTCGTCTCTGGGCGTGGCAGCGTGCCGTGGCACTCGCGCCCGAGGACGCGGCGTTGCGGTCGTCACGCCAGGCGGAGCTCACCAAGCTCGGGATGAAGTTCTGACGAGTCGCCGAGGACTTCCTACAGGGCCGCTTCCGCTTCGGTCCCTTGCCGGAAGTGCTTGCTCAGCTTCAGTCCTTGACCCTGGTAGTGGCTATTGAGCTTGTCGTCGCCGTAGCACACTTCGGGTTCTTTCTGGGTCTTGAAGAACTGCAACCGGAAGAACACCTGGCCGTCCTCGACGAGGAACGGTACGTCGTGGGGTCGCACTTCCAATACTGCGCGGGTGCCGTTTTTGCCGCCGAAGCCGTTGTCGAAGAACCCGGCGTAGTTCGTGCGCAACTCACCGATGCCGATGTCGTACGCGCCCATCTCCGCCGCGAGGTGGCGTGGCACACGCACGCGCTCCTTCGACGCGAAGATGTAGAACTCTTCCGGTTCGACGATGTAGTGGCCGTTGATCGGCTCGTGGATCAGGTCGAAGAACTCGTGGTGCAGGTGCGCACCTTCTTCGGACATGTCCAACACGCCGGTGTAGCGCCGCGCGACGAAACCGATGGCCTCGCGCAGGTCCTTGTCCCGCTTGATCGAGACGCCCATGCACAGGCCGTTATTGATCCGCGCGTCGGACAGCGGGATCGGGCTGCCGTCGTCACGGAACAGCAGCGGGCCGCGCTCGTATTCCGCGCGCAATTCGTCGTCGTCCAGAACGGCTTTCCCCTCACAGAACCGGATCTGGCACAGGCTCAGTCCGGTCTTCACCCGGACGGGGAACGACCGCGGGACCACCTCGAGGTAGAGCGGGCCGGTGTATCCCGGCGCCACCAGCTCGAACCGTCCGTTGTGGTTCGCCAGCAACCGCGTGAAGAGGTCGAGCCGCCCCGTGGACGACTTGGGGTTCGCGTGGATTTCGTAGGGCATCGCCTGGGCGACCTGCTCGAGGAGGGGAATCACGTAGCAGTGGCCCTTCTCCAGCACGGCGCCGTCGGTCAGATCGAATGCGTAGATGGTGGTTTCCTCCAGCCGGTCCGCGACGCTGCAGTGCTCTGGCAGGAACCCGCTGCGCACCCGGTAGCCTCGCGTGGCGAGCCGCAGGTCGAGACTGGAGGGTTGGACCTGGGTCGGGCAGATGGCGGGATTGCTCTCGAGATATCCCTCCTTGACCAGGCCGTGAATCTGTTGAAATACCAGGATGCCGTCCATGCCTACGCATGTAACGGCATGCGGGCTCTCCGAGCAACGCCCGGCTTTTAGCAATCGACACAACCCGTCCACTGTCCCGTTGCCTGCGAGGCGTTCGTTGCTACCGTTTCCGCCCTGGCGCGGAGTCAGAAGATCCTGTCGCGAAGTTGAAAGCATGAAAATCCACGAGTATCAGGCCAAGGAGTTGCTCGCTCAGTACGGCGTGCCCGTACCCAAGGGCATCCCGGTTACGACCGCCGATGCGGCTGCCGATGCCTTCTCCCAACTGGAGTTGCCACTCTCTGTCGTCAAGGCGCAGATCCACGCCGGCGGGCGCGGCAAGGGTGGGGGCGTCAAGCTCGTCCGCTCGGCGGACGAGGCGCGGGAAGCTGCCGCTGGAATGCTCGGCAAAGCCCTGATCACCCATCAGACCGGTCCGGAAGGTCGCATCGTGCACACCGTGTACGTCGAGTCCGGCAGCGACATCGACCGCGAGCTCTACCTCGCGGTTGCGGTGGACCGCGAGTCTGGCTCACCGGTGATGATCGCAGCGGCTGAGGGCGGCGTCGAGATCGAGCAGCTCGCCGAGGACAACCCCGACGCGATCCTCCGCGAGCGAATCCACCCGGTGAAGGGAATCATGGGCTTCCAGCTTCGCCGGATGGCCTATCGCCTGGGTTTCGAAGGCGCACAGGTGAAGGGCGCGGTTCGCGTGATGTCGGGCCTCGCGAAGTTGTTCGTCGATCTTGATTGCTCCATCGCCGAGATCAACCCGCTGATCACCACGAAGAGCGGCGAGGTCATCGCCCTCGACGCGAAGATCAACTTCGACAGCAACGGCCTGTTCCGCCACAAGGAAGTGCTGAGCTACCGGGACCTCAACGAGGAGGATCCGAAGGAAATCGAAGCGGCGAAGTTCGACCTCAACTACATCGCGCTCGACGGCAACATCGCCTGCATGGTCAACGGCGCTGGTCTCGCGATGGCGACGATGGATGTCATCCAGCTCAAGGGCGGGGAACCTGCCAACTTCCTCGACGTCGGCGGAGGAGCGACGAAGGATCAGGTGACCAACGCCTTCAAGATCCTCCTGTCCGACTCCCAGGTCGAGGGCGTCCTGGTCAACATCTTTGGCGGCATCATGAAGTGCGACATCATCGCGGAAGGCGTGATCGAGGCCGCGAAGGAGGTCGAACTCGACGTGCCCCTCGTGGTGCGTCTCGAGGGCACGAATGTGACCAAGGGCCGCGAGATCCTCGAAGCCTCCGGTATCAAACTGCAGACCGCCACAGACCTAGACGAGGCCGCCGAGAAGATCGTGGCCCTCACCCGCTAAGAAAGAGGAACACACCATGGCAATTCTCATCGATGGCAACACCAAGGTCATCACCCAGGGCATCACCGGGGAAGCGGGAACGTTCCACACGCTGCAGGGCGTCGAGTACGGCACGAACTTCGTCGGCGGCGTCACGCCGGGCAAGGGCGGACAGGACGTCTCGGGCATCCCGGTGTTCAACACGGTGAGCGATGCGGTCGAGGCGACCGGCGCCGAGGTGTCCCAGATCTACGTCCCCGCCGCGTTCACCGCGGACGCCATCTGCGAGGCGGCGGAGGCCGGCATCGAGCTGATCGTCGCGATCACCGAGGGCATCCCGGTCCTCGACATGGCCTGGACGAATGCGCTTCTCGAGGAGACCGGCGCTCGTCTCATCGGCCCGAACTGCCCCGGCATCATCACGCCGGTCACCGAGAACAGCGGCTGCAAGATCGGCATCATGCCGGCCTACATCCACAAGCCGGGCAAGGTCGGCGTCGTGTCGCGCAGCGGCACGCTGACCTACGAAGCCGTCTACCAGCTGACGACCGCCGGTCTCGGCCAGACGACGAGCATCGGTATCGGCGGCGACCCGATCAACGGCACGAACTTCGTCGACTGCCTCTCGCTCTTCCAGGACGATGACGCCACGGAAGGCATCATCATGATCGGCGAGATCGGTGGCTCTGCGGAGGAAGAGGCTGCCGAGTTCATCCAGTCCTGCGTGACCAAGCCGGTCGTGTCCTTCATCGCGGGGGCGACCGCGCCTCCGGGCAAGCGCATGGGTCACGCCGGCGCGATCATCTCCGGCGGCAAGGGCACTGCGGCGGACAAGACCGCCGCGCTGGCCAGGGCTGGCGCGACCGTCGTCGACAGCCCGAGTCTGCTCGGCGAGACCATGAAGCAGGTGCTCGGCTAGGCCATGGACACCCCCCTGCGTCGCCTGACCCCGTGGGTGTTGCTCACCCTGACCGCCGTGGTGTGGTTCGAGGACTGGCTCCCGCTCGAGGGGCTGCAGAAGACCTTCGGCGAGGATGGTCTGCTCCGATTCGTGCTCGGGATCGTCTGCATCTACACGATGTTCCTCGTGATCGAACGCCAGCGGATGGAGAAGCGGTTCACCGAGGTGCTCGGGCAGTTCAAGCAGTTCTACGACGCGCGTGCCAAGGCCAAGGCAGGGGCTGACGCCAGCGGCAAGAACCTGGAAGCGATCCGCATCCTCGTCGCCGCGCTCGCCTCCGCCGAAGCAGAGGTCCGGGAATCCGCCGAAAGCAACCTCAAACGCCTGACCGGAAATGACTTTGGGTCGGATCCCAAAGCGTGGGAGGCGTGGCTCGAAGCCACCGGGAATGCTGGCGAAACCATCCCCACCGAGACGCAGGAGTGAAATCCCGTGGCGGATTGCGGCTTTCCGGCATCGGTGGTCGACGACTTCCTTCCCGGATGCGATGATCCTGGTTCCCACAAGGCTTGCAAATGACTTCCTACATAGGATTTGGATTCCCCGGCGGTTGGGAGCTATGGATCATCCTCGCGATTTTCCTGCTCCTCTTCGGACACCGGATACCCGGCATGGCCCGCGCCATGGGCAGCGGGATCGTGGAGTTCAAGAAGGGTCTGAAGGGTCCCGATAGCGGCGACGAGGCTACCGGCGTGGCGAACGCGGAGGGATCCGCTGGCTCGGGTGGCAAGAAGACTGACGCCGACATCGCTGAGAAGCGGGCGCGGGACTGGGACGACGACAACGTCTCCAAGTAGTTGTGTCCAGCACCGCAGAACTGCGAGACGTGCTGGCGCTCGTCCGTCCGGAATTGGCTCGCATGAACGCGGAACTTGCCGAGGATCTGCGTCCTAGCGCGTGCGAACTGCAGCCGCTGATCGATCACGTCGTCCGGTACCGCGGGAAGCAACTGCGACCCGGCCTCGTGTTCCTCGCGGGAAAGGTCTTCGACCAGATTACGCCCGCGCACATGACGGCGGCCAAGGTCGTCGAACTCATCCACACCGCGACCCTCGTCCACGACGACATCCTCGATTCAGCGGAGGTGCGACGCCAGGAGCCGACCCTCAACCAGCTTCACGGCAACGAAGTGCCGGTGCTGCTCGGCGACTACATCTACGCGCTGGCGTTCCACATGGCGGTGCAACTCGATGACCCCGCTTGCGCGCGGTTGTTCTCCGCCGCCGTGCGCACCGTTTGCGAAGGCGAGATCACCCAGTGCCTGCACCGCGGCGACGTCGCCTGGGACGAGGCGCGCTATTTCGAAGTGATCACGCAGAAGACCGCGATCCTGTACGGCGCTGCGGGCCAGATCGGCGCCCACTACGCGTCCGCGACGCCTGCACAGACCGCCGCGATGAGTGAGTTTGGCACCGACCTCGGCATCGCGTTCCAGATCATGGACGACTGCCTGGACCTCACGGGCGTGGAGGCGGTGGTCGGCAAGTCACTGGGCACCGACCTGGGGCTCGGCAAGCTGACCCTCCCACTCCTCCAACTGCTTGAGAACAGCGGAGACAGGCGACCGCGGCTGCTCGAGCTCATGTCCTCGAACGGATCAGAACGGACCGCGGCGGAAGGTCTGCGGGAGTTGCGTGCCGAGTTCGACGTCGACGCCTCCGTGGAATATTCCCTCTCGAGGGCGCGCGGATTCGTCGATTCGGGTTTTCGCGCTTTGGACGCGCTTCCGCAGGGGCCGGTTCGCGACGCGATGGCGACGCTGGCCGACTACGTGCTGCGACGAAACTTCTGAACGGTGTTGCGATGATGACTTCGGTTCGCGCTGGTTCTTGGATAGCGAGGTCCGGGTTGGTCCTGGCGCTCACGGCGTGCGAAGAGCACCCTGAAATCGAGATCTCTAAGGTTCGCGAGAACGGCGAGACCGTCCGGATCGGGGCCACCATGCGCGAGCGGTTCAACTTCTCGGAGAAGAGTACGGGGACCCCCGAGGAGCAGATCGCGGGCATGCTCGAGTGGACGGTTCCCGCCGGGTGGGAGCAACTGCCTTCGCGTCCGCTGCGCGTCGTGAACATGCGCGTGGGCGATGTCGAGTGCTACGTCACGTATCTCTCGAGTGGGACCGCGGCGTGGAACATCAATCGTTGGCGCGCGCAGATGGGGTTGCCCCCGGCGAGCGCCGCGGAGATCGCCGCGATGCGGCGGGGCACGCTCCTCGATCGGGACGCCCACCGCGTGGACATGACCGGGACGTTCAGCGCTCACGGTGGCGTGCCCAAGGAGAACCACCGCGTGTTGGCGAGCTACGCACAGTTCCCCGAGTTCGCGATGTCCGTGAAGATGCTGGGTCCGAAAGCCTCCATGGAGGAGGCGATGGCGGGATTCGACGAGTTCTGCACGTCGCTCGCCTTCAAGGGCCGCTTTGGCCGGCGCGCGAGCAAGGAGCCCGGCGCGGAGACGCACGGTGGCCCCAAGCTGAATTGGGACGTTCCCGACGGTTGGGCGAAGATCCCAGGCCACGAAATGCGCCACGTCACCTTCTCGACTGGCGAAGGCACGAGCTGCTGGATCACGTTCCTCGGCCGCGCGGCGGGTTCCTGGGCCGACAACGTGACTCGTTGGACGGGCGAGATCGGCGAATCAGGGCTGGACGGCGAGGCGCTGGCCGCATTACCCAAGTTGTCCCTGTTCGACAAGCAGGTTTCGATGCTCGAGTCCTACGGCAAGACCAAAGGTGTACTCGGGGTCATGGCGATCCTGCCAGTTGCCAACATGTTCGTTAAGTTGACCGGTCCCAACGCCCAGGTGAGAGCGCAGAAGAGCAACTTCGCAGCGTTCTGCGAGTCGTTGAGGATGGACAAGTGAGCGACATCGAGACCAGGACCGATCCCGAGAAGGCCGACGCGCTGCATGACGTCAACGCGAGTTCCCCGGACGCGCCCCTGGCGGCGACCGTCGAGAAGCCCGGCAAGGTGAAGAAGCCGAAGGGGTTGTTCGAGTCGGTCATGTCGCCGCTCTCGTCCGTGGGCTTTACGTGCATCATCCTGCTGTGCTTGATGGTGCTGACCTACTTCGGGACGTATGCCCAGAAGTCGATCGGACTCGTGAAGGCGCAGGAGGTGTACTTCGACAGCTTCATCTGCCGGATCAACTTCGCGGCGTTCGACCTGCCCGATCTCGGGATCCGCTTCCCCGGTGCGTTCCTCCTGCTCAGCTTGCTGGCGGTCAACCTGATCTGCGGAGGCCTGGTGCGCATCAAGTGGCGCCGGCGGAACACCGGGATCCTGATCGGGCACTTTGGCATCATCTTCCTGCTGATCGCCGGCCTGGTGAAGTTCTCGCAGTCGACGAACGGCTACGTGCAGCTGTGGCCGAACGAGAAGACGAGCATCTACACGAGCTTCCATGAATGGGAAATCGCGATCGGGGAGCAGCTCGGCGACGGGACGGTCCGTGAGCATCTGATTCCCGGCGGTGATCTCGAGCGCCACGGTTCCTTCCACAGCTCGAAGGTGCCGTTCCGGCTGATAGTCGACGATTACTTCGAGAACTGCCGCCCGCGGAGCGCGAAGACGTCCCTCGCCACGAACGTCGTCGACGGCGTCCTCCTCGAGGAGATGCCCTGGGTGAAGGAAGCGCCCATGAACATCGCGGGGGCTTACGTCACCGTGCACGCGGACGGTGAGAAGCCGTTGCGCGGTCTCCTGTTCGGCTACGATAACCACCCGTGGACCGTGACCGTGAAGGGTGTGCCATGGACGATCGATCTGCGCAAGTGCATCTTCGACCTCCCGTTCGAAGTCCGGCTCGATGAGTTCCGGAAGAAGGAGCACCCGGGAGTCAGCACGCCGATGCTCTTCGAGAGCGACGTGACGAAGATCGACAAGGGCACGGAGCAGAGGTTCCACATCGCGATGAACGAGCCGATGCGTTACGGCGGCTTCATGTTCAGCCAGAACAACTGGGGGCCCCAGGACAACCGATCCGGTCGGTACTATTCGGTCCTCGAGGTCTCGAGCAACCCGTCGGATCAGTGGCCGAAGTACGCCTGCTTCGTGATCGCCTTCGGGCTGTTGATCCACATGCTGACGAAGCTCGCGAAACACGTCAACAAACAGAATGCCCTGCGGAGGACCGTGTGATGAGAGAGGCAACGGTCAAGAACCTGTTCCGTCTGTTCGCGGTCCTGCTGACTTTCGGAGTCGTCACGGCCCAGGACGCGGTCGACAAGAAGTCGCCAAGCGAGTCCTCGCGCATCCGGATGGAGCCGTGGCCCCAGGAGGTGCTCGACGCCGCATCCCGGATTCCGGTGCAGGAGGAGGGGCGCATCAAGCCTCTGCACACGTACGCCGGATTCCAGATGCTCCGGTTGAACGGTAAGCGCACGTTCGAGACGGAGTGGGGCGAGAAGCTCAAGCCGGTGGCCTGGTTCCTCGATTGCCTGTTCTTCCCCGAGCAGGCGTGGGACTACAAGGTCGTGCGCGTCGACGACACGAAGGTCGTGAAGGCGATCGGGGTCGCCACTGCGGGCAAGAATCGTCGCGACCGTTTCTCGATGCGCGAGCTCGAGGACAGTCTGCAGGAGCTGTTCAAGCAGGGCGACGCACTCTCGGAGAAGAAGCCGGACGAGCGAAACTCGATCGAGACGCAGATCGTCACGCTGTCTCGCACGCTCCCGCGTCTGCGCTACATCCTCGGCACCTTCGACTTCGCGCGAGAGAAGCACGACGTCTCGGGCTTGCCTGGGTTCGACAAGGCGTTCCCCGGCAAGAAGGAAGTGCGCTTCCTCGATCTCGCCCCGAAGTTCTCCGAACTGGGCGAGGGGCTGCACGCCCCCGCCAAAGAGCTCGAAGATCGCGTCTACGACCTGCTCGAGGCGATCCGCATCACCCGCGAGCTCAGCAAGTACGTCCACTTCCTCCCGCCGAGTGACTCGAAAGAGGAGGAGTACCTGGCCTGCTCCGACGTGGTCCAGATGCTGCTCCGCGGCGAGGACGTGGATCGGGAGCAAGTTGCGATGCTGCGCCGCATCGAGGCGCTCTCCGACGTGCGGAAAGACATGGCGAAGTTCTCCTCGGAGTTCAAGGCCTTCTCCGATGAGTGCGTCAAGCGCGCGACGGATCGGGACGAGTTCAGCAAGATCGACCTCGAGGTCGGGTTCTACAAGTCAGACTGGTTCACGCGGGCTGAGTACGCGTTCGTCTTCGCCTTCTTGTGCTGTGCGTTTCTGTGGATCAAGTCCCGTGCGAAGTGGGTCTACAGGGTGGCGTGGGCGACCGCGATCTCGGGCGCGGTCATGCTGATCACCGGGATCGTGCTGCGGTGCATCATCCGCTCGCGCCCGCCGATCACGACGCCGTACGAGGCCATCCTGTTCATCGTAGGCGTCGGCGTACTGCTCATGATGTTCGTCGAATGGACGCGGCGCTCGGTCATGCCGATGTCGATCGCCGCGGTCGCGGGTGGTCTGGGCATCATGCTCGCCTCCTGGCACGAGGGAGTGGAGAAGGTCGACACGATGCAGCCGCTGGTCGCGGTGCTCGACACGAACTTCTGGCTCTCGACGCACGTGACGGTCGTGACCCTCGGATACTGCGCCGGGACGCTCGCAGCGCTGTTGGCGCACGTCTACATCTTTGGAAAGGTCGTCCAACTCGTCCGCAGGCGGCTCGGGTACAAGCTGATCCCAAGCAAGTTCTACAGCGACCTCTCCCGCGTCATCTACGGCGTGCTGTGCTTCGGTCTGTTGTTCTCGACGGTCGGCACGATCCTCGGTGGAGTCTGGGCGAATGACAGCTGGGGCCGCTTCTGGGGTTGGGATCCCAAGGAGAACGGCGCGTTGATGCTGGTGCTCGGGTTCCTGGTCGTGTTGCACGCCCGCATGGGCGGCTACGTGCGGGAGTTCGGCATCGCGTTGTGCGGCGTCTTCCTGGGCATCATCGTGATGTGGGCCTTCTGGGGCGTGAACCTCTACAACATCGGGTTGCACTCGTACGGCTTCACCGAGACCAAGAAGGCCGTGACGATCGGCTACTACTGGGTGGAGTGGTCGGTCCTGGCCGTGGGGGTCTCGGTCTGGGGCATCGAACGCCTGCTGAAGTCGCGGGCGATGCCCTAGATACCCTCGGCGCCCGATGCGCGTAGCGTGTTGCGCATCAGCATCGCCACCGTCACGGGGCCGACGCCGCCGGGTACCGGTGTAATGAACCCCGCCACCTCCGCCGCTGCCTCGTAGTCGACGTCGCCGCAGAGTTTGCCGTCCACGTGGTTGATGCCGATGTCGATCACGACGGCGCCGGGCTTGATCATGTCCGAGTGGATCAACCCGGCCTTGCCGACGGCCACGACCAGGATGTCAGCGCGCTTTGTGTGGAAGGCGAGGTCACGCGTCCCGACGTGGCACACGGTCACGGTGGAGAAGTGATGCAGCAGCAGGATCGCGATCGGCTTGCCGACGATCTCGCTGTGTCCGACTACCACGGTCTCCGCGCCGCGGAGATCCACGCCGGTATGTTCGATCAGGTGGAACGCCGCCATGGCGGTGCACGGCGGCAGGCGCGGTTCGGAGTACAGGAGCGACCCCATGTTCGCCGGGTGCATGCCCTCGACGTCCTTCTGGCGACGGATCGCCAGCTGGATGCGCCGCGGGTCGATGCCGACGGGCAGCGGTCGCTGCACGATGACGCCGGAGATCGAGTCGTCGTCGTTGAGCTCGTGGATCAGGGCCGTGAGCCGCTCCTCGCCGATGTCCATCGGCAGATTGCGGGCCTCGAAGTCGATGCCCACCCTGTCGGCCGCGCGGCGCTGATTCCGCATGTACACCTCCGCCGCGGGGCTCTCGCCGACTTCCAGGGAAACCAGGCGGACCGCGCGATCGCCCAGCTCTTTTCGGGCCAGGATGAGATCCTCGCGGATGCTGGCGGCCAGGGCTCGTCCGTCGATGATGTTGGCGGTCACTTCAGAATCTTCGTCCAGGAATGCGGCAGTGCCGTAGGAAGCGTGCACGTCTACGATAGGAGCCGGCGCGCCACAAAACCACCCGAGCGAGAAGGGTTCACGGTTTGTGGCAGGCAGCCAATTGTCTGGGCACGTGCGGAATCGATGAATAGTATCGGCTCCGGGCTCTTGATCAGGTCGCCGGCAAGACGGACATGACGCAATTTGAACCAGGACACCACGGTCACTTCGAACGGGCTTTTCCCACGCTCACCTCCGGGATCAAGATCCTGCTGGCCATCAACCTCGCCGCGTTCGGGATCAAGAACATCGGCTGCGATCTGATCCTCAACTTCAGCATCGTGCCGTACGTCGGGTTGAGCAGTGCCAACGTGCTCGATGCCTTCGGCCTCGGCGCAGTGAGGCTGGTCACGTACCAGTTCTTCCACAGCTACACCGACATCTTCCACCTCGTCTGGAACATGGTTCTACTCTACTTCTTCGGCACGCTGGCCGAAGGGCGGATGGATGAGGGGTTCGAGCAGAGTCACCTGCGCCGGGGACGCATCGGGATCATTCGCCTCTACCTTGCGGGTGGAATCTTGGGTGGGCTCGTCTACGTGGGGCTTGCTGTCGCGATGGGCACAGCCGCCATTCCGGTGATCGGCGCGAGTGGCTCGGTCTTCGGGATCATGGTCTATGCGGCCTGCATGTTCCCGCGGAGGCGGATCAACATGGTCTTCATTCAGCCGGAGATGCGCTACTTCGTGGGGTTCTTCGTGTTCCTTGGTGTCTACTACCAGCTCATGGGGTTGCGGCAGTCCGCCGGTGACAACGTCGCGCACAGCGCTCACCTCGGTGGTGCGCTCTGGGGTTTCATCGCGTTCAAGCTGTCGAAGAAGGGGATCGTGGTCTCCGGTGTCGGACCCGTCGCCTGGCTGCAGCGCAAGCGTGCGGAAGGGGCACAGCGCTCGAAGCGGCGCGAACAGGAGGCCCTCGACAGGATCCTCGACAAGGTGAAGCAGCAGGGCATGGCGGAGCTGACGCCGCCGGAGCGAAGGTTCCTGGAGAAGGTGAGCAAGAGGTCCCGCAAGTAGCTGGCTTGATCGAGGGCCAACTGGTGCGGACAGGGCTCCGGAGGGCTGCCGGAGCTTGGGGCCGGAGGAGGGCCGCGCTACGATGACCGGCACTTCAAGCCCTTCCGCACACCCGAAGCAGACCCGATGAAAGCGCTTCCCCTCCTGCTCGCCCTCGTGATGTCGTCGACCCTCACCGCCCCGCTCGCGGCGCAGGATCCGTACGACTTGTTCGTCAAGACCTTCAGCCAGGCGATGAAGTTCAGCAATGACGACGCCATCGCCAAGGCCGTCCAGGGTCAGCCGGCCTCGGCGATACGCCACTACCAGGCGCTGCTGGTTTCACAGCGCCGGACGGAGAAGAAGGAGGAGTACAGCCCTTCGCTGGGGAAACTGAAGACCGGGTTCGTGGCCGTGTTCGAGGTCGACACGCTCGATTACGTCGAGCGGCTTTACACCCGCGCCAACGCGGACCGCATCAATCAGTTCTACAAGGCGGAAGAGAACCGCGGGAAGCTCTACAAGGACTGGCTCAAGCTCAAGGAGGCTGGCGACCGCAAGGGCATCCTCGAGATCGTCGACCAGGGCTTGCTCCTCGGGCGGCGTTGCGAGGAGATCGGGCACAAGATCATCGCCGCCGACGTCTACTCGACTCTCGCCGTGATGGTCAACGCCATCCCGAACCACACCGTGCAGGACACGAAGGACGCGATCGACTACGTCAAGATGTTCATGGCGCAGCGGGACTCTTGGAACTGGAACAAGGACACCTCCTACCTGCAGTGGAAAAACTGGGTCGCCGGCACCGAGCTGACGATGAAGGACGAGAAGAAGAAGGCCAAGGAGCGCAAGGACGCTGGCCTGAAGAGAGACGTCGAGGGGCTGGAGAAGTTCGTCGACGGAAAGAGGAAGCCCTTCGTGAGCAGGCTCGCATTCAAGCCGCTCAAGGCTCTTCCGAAGGACTCGTGCTTCAACGGTGGTGCCGTCCCGACGAACTGGCTGTCCTCACGGATCGAGGAGAAGCCGGCGAAGATGGTCTGGTTCAAGAAGCAGGAGGTCTACCTCGTGCGCACGGGTTCGTCCAAGATCGGAATCTCGCTCAAGGGCACCCCCGGCGAGAACGTCACCAAGGTCACCGCGGGAACCAAGATCAAGCCGTCGCTGGTGCAGCTGGCCGACAAGTCTCCCTACAGCTTTGCGTTCTTCATTGGCGGCTCGACCGAGCCGTTCGCCGGCGCGGTCACCAACGTCGCGCCGACGAGGGAGCACATCAGCGTCTACTACCGGAGCATGTCGAGCTGGGTCGCGAAGATCAACGAAGAGGAGATCACGTTCTACGACGACAACTGCGATGGCTTGTTGTTCAGCGCGGACCCGATGGCTTACGGGTTCAAGACTCGCCTGTACGGCTACGGCCCCACGGACCCCCGCGGTGTCGCGATCTTCGATTCGATCAAGATCGGCAAGAAGGGAGCGGTGGTGCCCTACTCGAGTGCGGTCAAGATCAAGGACACGTGGTTCCTGCTGAAGAGCGCGGACCGGGGGAAGGCCGTCGAGGCGGAGCCACTCCACCCGGGTTTCTTCGATGTCGGAACGGTCACGATGAAGTGGAGCGGAAGCCGCAACGTGAAGCCGCAGCTCCTGATCATCCGCGGTCGGGATTCGCTGCAGACCACGGCCTTCAACATCGCGGGCAAGAAGGCCGTCGAGGTCCCGGCGGGCGAGTACGACATCTGCTACGGTCGCGCGGAGAAGGGCAAGGGCGCCCAGACGCAGATGGCGCACATCTTCAAGGGCGACTCCAAGGTGATCAAAGTCGAGAAGGGCAAGAAGACCGTCGTGAAGCTCGGCGGGCCGTTCAAGTTCGACTTCAAGAAGGGTGGCGACGAGACCAACGTCGTGATCGATTCGCTGTTCTTCCGGATCCTCGGCGTGTCCGGCGAGGTCTACGGCAAGATCCAGGGGCCGACGCCCGCCCCCGAGATCGTCGCGGCCAAGAATGCCAATGGCCGCGGCGCCAAGGTCGTCGGAACCTACGTCGGTATCAGCGGGCCAGTGATCCTCAACACGGCGTCGAAGACGCTCGGCGATGCCCACGTCAAGGCGGGCAACATCCAGGGGATGGGGGTCAACGTCGCCTATTTCCCGATCGTGAAGGGGGACAAGACCTGCTCCACGGTGTTGAAGTTCGAGATGCCGTACCCCGGCGCCCTGATCGGGCTTCGGCTGAAGAAGCACAAGATGTTCGGCAAGATCGTGGTGCCGAACTTCAAATAGGTTCCATCCAGAAAACGCGCGTCGAATGGGAGCGCGGGCTTCGATAAAGTCCGCGCTGCCATTCGATCCCCAAAGCTGGAGTTTTCGTGCTCGATCCCAAAGTCATCCGGGAGAACCCGGACGCCGTCAAAGCAGGTGCCATCAAGAAGCACTTCCCCGACCGCGTCGAAGCCGTCGACAAGTTCCTCGGGCTGGACGCGGCGATCCGCGGGCTCATCCCGACGATCGACGGCCTGCGTTCCGAGCAGAAGACCGCGAGCAAGGAGATGGGCAAGATCATGGGGACGCTGTCGCCCGAGGAGCGCGAGCAGTTCCTGGCCAAGCAGAAGACCTTGAAGGCTGAGCTTCAGGGCCTCGAGGAGAAGGAGCGCCAGCTGAAGGCCGACCGGGACGAGACCTTGTCATGGATCCCGAACATCCCCGATGAGGGCGTCCCCGAGGGCAAAGACGACCAGTTCAACGTCGAGGTGCGGACGTGGGGGGAGATCACGAAGCCCGACTTCGAGGTGCGACCGCACTACGACCTCGGGGTGGCGCAGGGCTGGATGGACTTCCAGCGCGCGGCGCAGATCGCCGGTTCGCGCAACTACTTCCTGATGGGGGACGGGGCTGCGCTGCAGGACGCGGTGCTGAGCTACGCCGTCGACCACATGGTCAGCAAGGGCTTCACGCTCGTCGACCCGCCGTTGCTCGTGCGAGACGAGGCGATGCGAGGCACGGCGTTCTTCCCCGGTGGTGAGGAGCAGACCTACCGCTGCGAGAAGGACGAACTCAACCTCATCGGCACCGCCGAGGTGCCGGTGACGTCGATCCACTCCGGCGAGGTCCTCTCCGAGGACGAACTACCGAAGCTCTACGTCGGTCGGAGCTGCTGTTTCCGGCGTGAGGCGGGGACCTACGGCAAGGACACGCGGGGTCTCTACCGCGTGCACCAATTCCAGAAGGTCGAGCAGGTGATCGTCGACATCGGCGACGTCGAACGCAGCAAGGAACACCACGAGTTCATCGTCCGTAACGCGGAAGAGGTGTTGCAGGCGCTCGAGTTGCCGTACCGCGTGGTCGTCGTCTGTGGGGGCGACCTAGGCGCGCCGCAGGTCAAGAAGTACGACATCGAGTGTTGGATGCCGTCACGAGAAAACTACGGCGAGACCCATTCGGCTTCTCGTTTCCACGACTACCAGGCGCGACGCCTGAAGCTGCGATACCGGCGGAACGAGAACAAGAAGGTCGCTTTCTGCCACACGCTCAACAACACGGTGTTGGCGAGTCCGCGCATCCTGATCCCGCTGTTGGAGATCCACCAACAGGCGGACGGCACGGTAGCCATTCCCGAGCCGCTCGTGCCATACATGGGCGGGCGCACGACGATCGGTCGGGCGCTCTGAACAGCCCGGGCGTTGTTCGGTCGGGCATGCCGCCCTGTTGCCTCGAACTCCCCGGACAGGACCGTTAGCGCTTGCCGCCGCCGAACGGATTGCCGCCGCCACCGCCGCCGCCGCCGAACATCCGGAAGAGGCTGTTGATGTCGATGTTGCCCTGACCACCGCCGGGGGGGAATCCCCGCGGCATGCTCGGACCGAAGCGCTCGACGACGCGACCGCTGCCGCGATTGCCGTCACGCTTGCCGCCTTCACCCGCCTCGATCGGGTCCAAGGCGCCACCGCCGCCCTTGCCGCCTCTGCCGGGTCCCGCGGGACCCTTGACGCCGCCGTCTTCGCCGCCACCAGCGCTGCCGCTGCCACCAGCGTCCCCGGAGCCAGGCGGCCCGGGGAAGACCGGGATCATCGCGACCTTCGGCTTCAGGATGTCCATGTACTCCTTCTCGAGCACGATGTAGTGGGTGTACTTCTTGTTGTTGTCCTCGAAGTCGTCCACCTCGGAGTGGGTCACTTCGTTGCTGCTCGCGAGCTTCCGTTCGATGGTGAACTCGATCTTGAGCACCCGGGGCAACTCATCTTTCTCGCTCGAGTCCCACTCTTCGATCTCCTCGGCGTTGTGGCCGAGCGTCTTGTAGTAGGTGATGTTGAAGCTTCGCAGTCGGTCGTGCACCAGCTGGAATCTCCCGTCCAGGAGTAGCTCGTCGTCGACCATCGGATCCTCGCGCCGCCACAGCTCCATCAGCAGCGGGTCCTTCGGATTCGGTCGTAGCCAGTAGCCCACTTCGCAGACCGAACTGTGCGCCGGGGTCTCGGCGACGTTCTGGATCGTCGAGACCGAGTCCGTGCTCGTGATGAAATCGATGCGGTCCGCGGGTTGCCCGTTCAGGTCCAGGTTGCGACCCTTCAGGATCTCGTTGTTCTTGATGTTGTAGATCCAGAGTCCACGCAGGTCTCGCTCCAAGAGGTTGAGGATCCGCGATCCAGCCTCCGTCGACTCCGTGAGGCTCTCGACCTCGCGGTGGGAACGCAACGTCGTAATGAACGTCGCGGAGACGGCGACCATCACCGCCGCCGTGATCGCGATGGCGATCAAGACCTCGATGAGCGTGAAACCGTGTTGCTTTGCGTAGATCACTTTGTACTCCTGACTGCTCATTTCGAGATACCTCCGCCGGGGGCACCTTCTGCGGCGCCCTCGGGACCCTGGACTTGACCTTCGGCGATCGTCTCCGCTTCCTCAGGGGTCAGCCCCTGGATTGCCATGGTGGACAACCTCGCCTTCAGGACGAAGTGCGAGAACTCCCCACCGTGGTCCTGGACTGCCCGGACATTGGGGAAGAACACGAACACTGCGACCTCTTCGAATTCGTCTTCACTCGGTGGGAGTTCGTCTCGGGCGAGGCGATCCTCTTCTTCGAGGTCGGACTGTTCGCGGTACTGGTAGAACGAGACGCCCTTTTGCCGCGCCTCGCGCAGGTCGTCGCGTTCGCGTTGCCACGCGCGCCGTTCCGAGACGGTGGCGCTTGCCTGGTCTTCGTTGCCGACCTCTGCCTCGCCCTCGATGTCGCCCTCGAGTGACGAGATTTTCTCCTCACCGATCACGATCTGATACGACCATCCGTCGACGTCCTTCATCTTCGGGATCGACTTCCGGTCCATCTGGAAGTCGGGTGGCTCTTCGCGCGCACCGGCACGCAACTCCGAGAGGATCTCCTGGGCGAGCTCGCGGGCCACGCGCCAGTTGCGCGCTTCGCTGGCGTCCACCAGCGATCCGGTCCGGAACATCAGGCAAGTCGTCACCACCAGCGCGACGATGGCCAGGGCGACCAGCGCCTCGATGAGCGTGAATCCGGATTCTTCGGTCTTGGTCATCAGAAATCCGACTGTTCCGTGGCCTTGAAGATGGCTCGATCGCCTTCAAAGTTGCGGTGGACCTCGGTGGTGCCGCTCAGGCCCCGGAGGTGGACCGTCCACATCATCTTCGAGCCCTCCTCATCATAACTGAAGTACACCGACTGGTCGGCGGAGAAGCCCTGCTCATCGAACGTGATGAGGATTTTATCCTTCATCTCGATTTCGCGGCCAGCGATGGAGTGGCCCGCAAACTTGACCCAGTCCTTCAGCGGCTTCCAGCCGACCGGAATCGTCTTTGCGAGGGTGTCATCCTCGGTTGTCACGAGTTGGTCCTCGGGAGGCAGCACCAGGCGGATCCGGTTGCCCTGGAGGTCGAGTTCCATGCTGTAGGGCTTGCCCTGGATCTTGGCCTCGGATCGGAGGAAATCGATCTTCGAGCGGAACTCGTTGGCCTGGCTATCGAGGGAGGACTCGGGGATCCACGCACCCATGTTGGAGACCACCACCTTCGTCACCAGCCCGAGGATGAGGACCACCACCATGATCTCGATGAGGGTGAATCCACCCTGGGAATCTCGAGAGTTTTGGGAGCGGTGTGTCACGTTTGTGTGTGCAAGGCCAGGGCGTTCGACTACTTCTGCCTGTCCTTCGCGGTCTTG
>CAYYAQ010000087.1:0-22229 GCA_964469555.1 uncultured candidatus Brocadiaceae bacterium
CATCTACGGGATCATTCCGGAGCTCGTCACGCCGGACATGCGGTCGCAAGCCAAGGTGATCAACTACGGTCTGATGTACGGAATGGGAGCCTCCCGTCTGGCGAACGAGACCGGCATGACGCCACCCGAGGCCAAGAAGTTCATCGCTTCGTATTTTCGTGCACTGCCTCGCGTGAAGGCGTTCCTCGACGAGACCCTCGAGGCCGCGCGCAATAACCTCGAGGTTCGCACGATGTTCGGTCGTCGCCGCCTGCTTCCCGAGATGGAGTCCCAGAACGTGATGCAGAGGATCGCGACCGAGAACATGGCGGTCAACACGCCCATTCAGGGCAGCGCCGCAGACGTAATCAAGATGGCCATGCTGAAGGTCCACCACCGCATCAAGGAAGAGAAACTGCGCACGAGGATGTTGCTCCAAGTACACGATGAGTTGGTGCTCGACGTACCGAATGACGAATTGGAGCAGGCCCAGACTCTCCTAAAGGAGTGCATGGAGGGCGCGGTCGACCTCTCCATCCCGCTCGAGGTCAGCATGGGACACGGTCGCAATTGGCTCGACGCCCACTGAAAGAAGCTCGCTCGGCGAGAAAGCTCGGACGAGAAACCCGACGGCGGCTCCGCTACCATCCCCGCCCATGACTGCCGAAACCACCGTCCCGACCGTGCCCGCGTCGGAGAAGTCCATGGAAGAGCTGGTCGGGCTCTGCAAGCGCCGCGGCTTCGTCTTTCCCGCCAGCGAGATCTATGGTGGCCTCAACGGCTTTTGGGACTACGGCCCCCTCGGCACGGAGTTGAAGAACAACCTGCGCGATGCGTGGTGGCGCGACATGGTCAAGTGCCCTCCCAACGGGCCAGACGGCGAACCGCTGACGATCGTCGGCCTCGACTCCGCGATCATCCAGAATCCGAAGGTATGGGAAGCTTCCGGACACGTGGGCGGGTTCTCCGATCCGATGCAGACCTGTCGGATCTGCAAGAAGTTGTTCCGCGCGGATCACGTGTGGGAGATGCTCAAGGAGAGCAAGTGGGTGTCGGCTTTCGCCGAGTCGATGTCGGTCACGGACTGGGGAGATTCGGTCAACGTCAACAGTGATGACGCGATGAAGTGGGCGTCGAAGAAGGGCCGAAAGCTCGCCCCGGGCCTGGCCCTCTCGACGGATGCGGTAGCCACGATGGCCGCGCTCTCGCAGGCTCTCGAGAACGACCCGCAGATGCAGCTCGATTTCCCGACGTTGCTCCAGTACGTCGCCACCGGGCCAAAGGCGGAGGGCGGACCAGTCACACCCTGCCCGAACTGCGGCGGCGACCTGACCGAGCCACGCGACTTCAACCTGATGTTCCGCACGTTCATCGGGGCCGCCGCGACCGAAGATGACGTCGCCTACCTCCGACCGGAGACGGCCCAGGGCATCTTCCTGAACTACAAGAACGTCAACGACACCATGCGGGTCAAGGTGCCCTACGGCATCGCGCAGATCGGCAAGTCCTTCCGCAACGAGATCACGCCGCGCAACTTCATCTTCCGCTCGCGGGAGTTCGAGCAGATGGAGATGGAGTGGTTCTGTCCTCCCGACGATGCCAAGGAGTGGTACGAATTCTGGGTGGACCAGAGACATCGTTGGTGGAAGTCCGTCGGCCTCACCGACGAGAACCTCGTCCGCCGTGACCACGACGACGACGAACTCGCGCACTACTCCACGGCCTGCGCCGACGTGGAATACCGCTATCCGTTCACAGCCCCCGGCTTCGGGGAGCTGGAGGGCATCTCCCACCGCGGCTGCTACGACCTCACCAAGCACCAAGAGTTCTCGAAGACCAAGCTCGAATACTTCGACCAGGAGCGCAACACGCGTTACATGCCGCACGTCATCGAGCCAGCCGCGGGACTCAGCCGCGGCGTGCTGGCGATCCTGTGCGAGGCATTCACGCCCGACCCCGGTCGACCGAGCAAGGTGTTCATGAAGTTCCACCCGCGCGTGGCGCCGATCAAGGCGGCGATCTTCCCGCTCGTCAACAAGGACGGCATGCCAGAGATCGCACGCAAACTCTACAACGAGCTACGCACTCGGTACGACGTTCAGCTCGACGTCAAACAGAACATCGGCAAGCGCTACGCGCGCATGGACGAGGCAGGCACGCCCTACTGCTTCACCATCGACAGCGACACCCTCACCGAGCAGACGGTCACGGTTCGCGAACGTGACACGCTCGCACAAGAACGAATCGGCATCGACCAGGTGGTCGCCTACCTTTCAAAGCAGATCGACGAAAGCAATCGCGACTAAGAGGACGCCACCAGACTGCTCACGTCCTCGCGCAGCATCTGCTGGATGAACAGCGTATCCGCATCCATCTGCTGGCAGAGGTTGACGATGTTCTCGACGGATTCGCCGAGCAGACAACCATCTTGGTCGCACAGGAGCTTCACGATCGGGCGGTGAAGGTCCTTGGTCTGCGCCTCCACGCGCGCGAGAGCGCCGGTGTTCATCTCCACCAACTGACCACACGGATAGATGCCCGTTACCTCGATGAAGCGTCGCAGCAACCCGGGCTCGAACTTGTCCTTCATGCCCATCATGATCCGGTAGGCGCGGATCGGCGACATCGGGCGCTTGTAGGGGCGAGCAGCCGTGAGTGCCTCGTAGACGTCGACGATTCCCACGATCTCCGTAACCAACGAGATGTTGTGCTCGTGGATCGTCCGCGGGTATCCCCGTTCACCGTGGGTACAGTGGTGACCAAACGTCGCCGAGATCGCGTGCGGGTCCGGGTCGTCGTGGTCGATCAGGATTTGCGCGCCGTACTCCGGGTGACGGCAGATTTCCTCGCGCGCCTCGTCGCTGAGGGGCTTGCTCGAATGGAGGACTTCGAAGGGCACCATCACCTTGCCCACGTCGTGGAGCAGCGCCGCAGTGCCGAGTCGGATGAGTGTCTCCTTGTCGTCCGTCACGGCACGCCCGAAGTTGAGGGCGAGAACGCTGACGCGCATGGAGTGTCCAAAAGTGAAGGCGTCGTACTGCTCCTGCCTCGCGAGGTTGATCATCGGACCCGCGTTCATCTCCAATCGGTGCAGCATGTCCTCGGCGTGCTCCATCACCGGGTCGAAGTCAATTCTCCCGCCAGTCGCCACCGAGACCGTGATGCCCTGCAACAGGTCCATCACAGACTGGTACATGTGCATCGGGACGAAACACTGCATGCGCTTCGCATCTTCTTCGCTGTAGAAAACCTCACCCTCTCCGCCAGTCTTGCGGTACCCGGGCAGCAGCGACACACGCTGGGGTCCGTGCTTTCTGATCTTCTCGTTGATCGTGCCGTAGGTTTCGCCCTCCTCCCGCTTCTCGTTGAGCGCCTTCAGCAGGGCTTCCAGGTCCGCGTTCTTCGCGGACCTGGACAGGGAAATGCCTCCGGAGTTCCACTCCCTCAACGTCTGGATGAAGCGCTTCGCCCCCATCGTGGCACCGAGGAGAGGTCTATCCTCGTAGACGAGGAAGTCCGTCGTGACCGAGATGGTGATGCTATCGCTCTTCTTTTCGTCACACAGGGACTTCAAGTGCCGGAGCACGACGCGACACGAGTCCTGCACGCGAGGGTGATCACTCCAGTAGATCCGCGTGTTGATCAACGCCGCGACGAGGTCGTCGACCAGTGCGGTGACCATCACCTCCGGGTCCGGGGGCATTCCGACCGGATCTGAGAATTCGTCCATCATTCCCGTTCGCCCTGCAGCTGTCTCTTCATCTGCTTGCGTGCCTTGCGCGCAGCCTTGCGCAGGCCACGGGTCTTCCAGCGGAAGAACCGGAATCTCTTCTCTTGGACAACGTCGCCCAGAAGCTCGAGGTTGTCCTCCGAGGGCAGCGCCGCGAGCATGTGAACGGCGCGGATGCGGCGCTCGAGCATTTCCTGGAGACCCGCCGTGTCGCGAAGGAACACGCGCAACAATCGACTCGACTCCTCTTGCAACCACTGGCGATGCGAGCGGCTCGGACTTCGGACGCACAGCGCCTCGAGGTATTGCGGCGACAACCAGTCCAGCGGCCTCACGACCCGTAGCGCTGCGGACTCCTCCACCGGGGGATTCCGCCGTCGAATGAACCGAGCGACGGCATCGCGCACCCAGTTGTCGTTGACTTGCGCGATCACGCCGACGAGCGGCAGCATTTCGTCGCTGTCGACGCTCAGGATCTTCTTGAGGCGGCGCCGCGTCACGATCTTCGCCGTCTCCAGGAGGTAGTCGCCCGACTCCGTGATGCGAACGCTACCTACTCGGCGACAGATGTCGGCGAGCTGTTCGAGCTCCGCAGGACGGGACGCGTTCAACGTGTCCAGGAACGGACCGAACTGACGCGGGAATGTGAACTGGACGACCTCCGGCGTGAGGAATGTCCGGTCCTCGAGGATTCTGGTCGGATCCGATTTCTGTAGCAGCTCGATGACGCGCCAAACGTGCCGGTTCTCCTCCTTGAGGCCTTTGTCGGAGAGGCACAGTTCCACGTACGGCTGGAGGAGATCCGAGTGCTGGGGCGCGCTCTTCAGGATGTCGCAGATCAGCCCGTGCGACGGTGTGTCCGAACTCGGCGCGTTGACGAAGTCGTGCAGATAGACTCCGAGAGCTTCGCGCGTGTAGGGCTCACCTTCGATCTTCAGTTCGAAGTCATCCCAGGTTGGCAACGCCACGAACTCGGCGAACATCAAATCGATATCTTCGAGGATGCTCGCATCCTCCGGGCGGCCTTCCGGCAGGGATTCCTGCGGGATGACACCCATGTCCTTGACACCCGCTCTGAAGTACCGACGACCGATTCCGGCGATCGCGACCGCCATCGTCTCCTGTTCGGTGAAGTTCTCCTTCGCCACCATCGCCTTGACCTTCGACTCGCAGATCTCGAGGATCTCTTCGACGAGGTCACACGCGGCCTTCGGGTTGAGCACGGCCTCGATCGGCAAAGCGGCCCGGATTGGCTCGAACAAGTTGACTTGCGCGGTCTCTCCCTCCGGCATGTTGTCCTGGAGCATCTCCTGGAGGTTCTTGAGTTTTGCCATCAACCCTTCGTCCTGCAGAAGCGAGCCGATCACTCGGTCCTGTTTGGCGCGGGGGTTTTCGGGCAGATCCGGCAGCGCTTCCGCGAGCTTCGCATCTTCACCATGCCTCCCCTGATAGCGCAGTTCCTTGGGCGTGATGCCTTCGAACTTCCCAGGCCAGAGGACGCCATAGTTCTTGTCGGGGTTGCCGTAGTTCACGCGGAGTTGCTCGGCGAACTCCGCCAACGCCGAGCGCTCGATCGACGCGTCGAGTTCCAACCCACCGAGGGCCGTGCGGATGAACGCGTCACGCATCCAGACCGCCGGAGGGCTCTCGGGTTCGACCTGAATCCCAGCGACCACGAAGTTGTCGCCTTCCAGGCTGATCACGAGCCGCGACCCACGCACCTTCTTCACCTTCTCCACGGCGGCGAAGAAGCCGTCGCGCGCGCTCCGCACGCGCACGTTGTTGCTCGGGTAGATAGAACTGCACTTGAGGAACTCTGCGAACTGATCGATCAGTTCGCCTTCCCAGGACTCCACCTCAGTTGTCTCGTTCTCCGCAGTCATCACCCTCGTGCGGCGCTTGTAGCCACAACCCTGTTACTATCGGACGATTGGACTCTCCGGCCTGATGCGGAATGACGCCTTGACCGGTCACCGGCGCCCTACGTTCGCGTGGGATCTTCAACCGCTTGGAAACCACGAGTTTAGGACCGTCGCGCCGCATCTCGCGGCGGCGCGGAGCGAGCGCGTGCGAAGCCTTGCGGGGTGCTTTTGCCGACTAACCGATCGCCTCGCCCTTGGCGCGGTTGCAGTCGCCACACAGGATCTGGACGTTCTCAGTAGAAGCCCCCCCTCCACGCACGAACGGGATCACGTGGTCGAACTGCAACTCCTCCTCGGAACCGCAGTTCACGCAGCGTCCCTCGTCGCGCAGCCACACGAAATTGCGCACCTCCTCGGGAATCCGCTCGCGTCGGGCTTCATCGGCGCGCAACTCCCGAGCGCGAATCTTGCGCAGCCTCTCCAGGCGCCCCTCCTGCCGCCGCCGTCGATCCCACACGAGCAACTCCACGTCCTCCGCGGTGAGCTCGTCGTCGGCCCAAAACAGATCCTCCCGGCCCGTCCACCACAAGCGTTCCCGTCCCAGCTGCCCGACGCAGGTGATCCCCCTCGCCTGGACCTCGGATGAGAGTTGCCGGAACGTGCGCCGCGTGAACTGGAAGCAGTGTTCGCGAGACTCGCTGCCGACGTAGATGCGATAGCCCTTCGACCAAATGGTGCTGCGCTCGACGAAACGCGGATCCCGTTCCTTGCGAAGTCTCAACGTTCGATGCTGACCGGAGTTGAAGTCTCTGCTCGCCCGATCCCACCCCGTGGGCAGCGATAAGACACGGAAACGGTACTCGCATTCCCCCCCGACCGAAAGCGTCCAGTCCGGGAGAAGGCTGGTAGTTGCCCTTCGGAGTCACCAGAGTAATCTGGCTTGGCCCCTGTCGACTCCTCGATCGGGTGTGGGCATGGGGAGAGTGCCTTTCAAAACAGTCTTGTTCAAATCGAAGCAGGTGAAGACCATGCGGATCCCGTCCCTTTCGTCAGCGTTCATCGCCAGCGTTGTCGTGTCCTTCGCGCCGCTCTACGCGCAGGGAACCGAGAACCAGGGCAACTACAAACTGGCCAAGAAGTACTCGAGCAGCTTCCTGAAGCAGTTCTCGTACAGTACTTCGGTCTCGCCGCAGTGGATCGGGGAGTCCAACCGCTTCTGGTATAGCTACCGGACGAGCGCCGGAACGAAGTACTGGCTGGTCGACTCCGACGCGCGAACGAAGACGGAGCTCTTCGACCACGGCAAGGTCGCCGGAGCGATCACCGAGGCGACGGAGAAGGCAGTGGACGCGAAGAAGATCAGCGTGTCCGGCATCCAGTTCGAGAAGAACGGAAAGACCTTCAAGTTCAACGCGGGCGGCTTCCAGTTCGAATACCACCGCACGGACCACAGCGTGAAGAAGATCGGCAAGGCACCGCGATCACGTTCCCGGAGCAGCGGTCGTGGCAGCCGCACCAACTTCGAGAACATGACTCGCGAAGAGATCACGAAGATCATGCGGGAGCGCAACCGTGACACAGAACGTCGCGGGAGAGGCACCGGTCGAGGAGGCCGCGGAACGGGCGAGAGCAGCACGGGCGAACAAAGCCGCCGTAGTACAGCCAATCGTAGCTACACGCCGGACAAGTCCGCGTACGTCTACGCCAAGGACCACAACCTCTACTACGTGGAGGGCGAGAAGCTCCCGGAAAAGATCGCGAAGAAGGACGACGCAAAGAGCAACAACGGGAAGAAGGTCGCCACCGCCGATCTGAAGACCAACGGTGAGTCGAAGACGAATGGCAAGGTCGTCGCCAAGACCAGCGGCGCAGCCGAGACGACGAGCGCCACAAAGTCCAAGGACGCGAGCGCCAAGAAGACGCCGCCGCGCCCACGCTTCAAGTACAACGAAGAATCCGCCAGTCAACTATCCACGGATGGCGTCGAGGACTACAGCTTCGGCGGCGTGTCCCGCACCTCCACCCGCGGCAATCGCGAGAACAACCGTGACAGGCGGAACACGACGCGGACAACGCGCAGCAGCCGGTCCGGACGCAGTCGCAGCGGTTCTCGAATCACCTGGTCCGAGGACTCGACGGCTTTCTACACCACTCGGCGGGACTCACGTGGGCTGAAGGACCTCTTCCTGGTCAATTCGATCGCCGATCCACGCCCCTCGCTGCAGACCTACAAGTACCCGATGCCCGGCGAAGAGAGGGTTCGCACTTCCGAGTTGCACTACTTCAGTCGGAACGCCAAGAAGTTGACGCGGGTGAAGACGAAGTGGCAGGACGAGAGCTACCAGAACGTCGCCTGGCACAAGGAAACGAAGCGTCTGCGTTTCATGCGAAGGGATCGCCTGCTGCGCCACGTCGAGTACTGCTCCCTCGATCCCATGACAGGGAAGGTCGATACTCTCTTCAGCGAAGGTTCGCAGGATGGGTACCTCAAGACCCAGAGCATCCGCGCCGTGAAGGACAAGAAGGAGTTCATCTGGTGGTCCGAGCGAACCGGCTGGGGTCACTTCTACCTGTACGGCGAAGACGGCAAGCTCAAGAACCCAATCTCGAGCGGCGCGTTCCGGGCCAGCCGGATCGTCAGCCTGGACGACAAGGAAGGCGTCCTCTACTTCCGCGGCAACGGTCGCGAGCCGGGTGAGAACATCTACTACGAACATCTCTACCGCGTGCGCCTCGACGGCACCGGCCTGACGCTCCTCGACCCGGGCAACGCCACCCACCGCTCCAGCCTCTCGCCGTCGAAGCGGTTCGTCGTCGACAACTCGAGCCGCGTCGACCAGGCGCCGGGCTCAGCGCTGCGCGACGCCGAGGGGAACCTCGTCATGAAGCTCGAAGAGTGCGACCTCACCAGGCTTCGCGAAGTAGGCTGGAAGATGCCAGAGACGTTCACCGTGAAGGCCGGCGACGGCGTCACGAACCTCTACGGCAACATGTGGAAGCCGTTCGACTTCGACCCGAAGAACAAGTACCCGATCATCGTCCACGTGTATCCCGGACCGCAGCAGGAGGGCGTCACGCACACGTTCTCGGCCTCGAGTTCGCGGCAGCAGTTGGCCCAGATCGGCTTCATCGTCATCCAGGTCGGTCACCGGGGCGGCACGCCCAAGCGCTCCCGCGCCTACGCGAACTACGGCTACTACAACTTGCGCGACTATGGCCTCGCCGACAAGCAGGCCGCGATCGAGCAACTCGCCATGCGGCATTCGTTCATCGATGTCGAGCAGGTCGGCATCTACGGCCACTCGGGTGGCGGGTTCATGACCGCGGCAGCGCTGATGCAGAAGCCGTACAACGACTTCTTCAAGGTGGGTGTGTCGTCGGCGGGCAACCACGACAACAACATCTACAACAACAGCTGGTCCGAGCGGTACCACGGCCTCAAGGAGGTCGCCGCCGCAGACAAGAAGAAGAGCGAGACGGAAACGAAGGCCGGGGGCGAGACCAAGACCACCGGGACGGAGAAGAAGACCGACGAGAAGGGCAAGACCGAGAAGAAGACCACCGGCGACACCAAGAAGAAGGCCGACGCCAAGACCAAGAAGAAGACCGACGCCAAGACCAAGAAGAAGGCCGACGCCAAGACCGAGAAGAAGACCGGCGCCAAGACCAAGAAGAAGGCCGGCGGCGAAACCAAGAAGACCGAGACCGGAACGAAGACGAAGACCAACACACGTCGGCAGCGCTCGACCTGGCGTGAGCGCCTCGCGGAACGCCAACGCAAGGAGGGAGACGGCGGCAGCTCCACGACCACGAAGAGTGAAGACCAGACGAAGAAGAAGAAGTTCGAGATCAAGGTCCCGACGAACGCGGAGTTGGCCGAGAACCTCAAGGGCCACCTTCTGCTCGTCCACGGCGAGATCGACAACAACGTCCACCCCGCCAACACGATGCGGCTCGTCGACGCGCTGATCAAAGCGAACAAGCGCTTCGACATGCTGATCATCCCCGGCGCCCGCCACGGGTTCGGACGCGCGCGCGACTACTTCACGAATCGGATGTGGGAGTACTTCGCGGAACACCTGCTCGGCGACCGCCAGCTCGGCGCGGACATCGGCGAGAAGTCCAAGTAGCGTCGGTCTCCCTTCTTACAGCCGCCCCGCGAGACTCCGTTTTCGCGGGGCGGTCTGGTGTACCGGGTCATTAGTCCGTGCGACCGAACCTGAGTCGCTCGGTCGAGCAGGAAGTGATGCGGCGCGCGCGATGCATCCACCACTTCGACGCGCGGATCGCCGCGCTGGGCGCAGGTGGCATTCCCGTGGTCACCCTCGGAGCCGTGCGCACGAGCGGCGTGCTGTACGGCCAGACCGGTCGCCTCTACCTGGCGGGACCGCTTCTCTTCCTGTCCGGCCCCCCCACGAACGCCAACGGCTCGGGGCTGGTCGCCATCACGCCTTTCCTGCCTGCTTCGACCGCGGGCAAGGGAACAGCCTACCTGCAGGGCGCCATCAGGCTGCCCAACGGCGCGACGAAGGTGACGAACTTGCTGAGCATCACGTTGTAGACGCCTCGAATCAGGACGAACGCTCCGACCCGAGGTGCGCCGCGCACATTCGATCCCACTCAGCCATTCGCCGCTCATGGGTCGACTCGAATACCGGCGGGTCTTCCATGTCGCGAACCGACCGCACGCCGCTCGCGACGACGTCCTCGTACACACCGACGACGCGGCGAACAAACTCGCCGACCGGCTGCACGACATCGCGCGCTTCCGGGAGACTCTTGCGAAGCTCGGGGAGCAGATCAGCGTCTTCTTGCAGGTTCCTCAACGCGTTCGCGAGAGCCGCGACGTCACCCGATGTGTAGTACACCACCCCGGCCCGTTCCGGGATCCTCTCGACGAAGGTCCCGATCCTTGGCAACACCATCGGAATCCGCAGGACCAACGCTTCGTCGACGGTGATACCCCACGTCTCCCGCGCACGGGTCGCGTGGACGGCTGCGTGCACCCGGGTCACAGCGTGTTCCGCCAACTCACCGAAGCCGAACGCGCCGTGGAAACTCACTGCAAGGCCGCGCGCGCGCTCGACGACTTCCGCCTTGAACTGCGAATCGACCTCGACGCCCGCGACGTGCAGCTCGGGACGCAGATGATCCTCCAACCTCCGCATCGCCTCGAGGATCAGGTCCACGCCCTTGAGGCGGTGGAGCGTTCCCCACGTTCCCAAGACGAGACGTTGACCTCCGGTTCCGGGCAGCGGCAGCGGTTGCAACGCGCGGTCGTCGACTTCCAAGTCCACCCCGACCCCGAGCGCACGCAGATCCACGTCCCGGAGACCCGATCCGACAAGCTCCTCGATGGCCCCCCCCCTGATCGCGCGACAACACGAGCACCTGTCCCGCAGACCTGAGCTCTCGCGACGCGACGCGCCGGAAGCTGTCCAATAGCTCAGACTGCTCCGCTTCGCTGACGAACGGCGTACCGGGATGCTGAGACTGCGCACAGCGCAGGCAGGGGTCGGTACCCAGCTTGGAACGGCAAAACGGAAGGTCACTCGTTCGGATACGGTGCACGATCAAGCAACTCGACGCGTAGTCATGAAGGCTCAGGACCGTAGGGAACCCGAGGACCGTCGCGCGGTACACGAGGTCCCTCGTGAGACAAACCCAATGGTGCACGTGCACGACGTCCGGACGCTCGGCGCGGAGGATGTCGTCGAAGGCCCGGCCCACCCTCGGGGCCAGCGACTTCTGCCAGTGCTCGTAGAACAAGTCGTCGCGGTGGATGCGATGCACCCGCAACGTGCGACCGGAGACGGGGTCCGCGTCACTGTCCTCGGAGACACGGAACCCATCCTCGAAACGGTCCGTCCCGGCGACCACCACGACATCGTGTCCAGCACAAAGGAGCCCGCGGGCCAGCGACTGCACGCTCCTCTCGGTTCCGCCGCACACATCGGGCGGGTAGCCAGCCGTAGCGAGGAGCACCTTCATGAAGGACTAGCTTTCTGACTCCCAGGGGTGCGCGAACGGTTCGGCCTCCACGCCTTCGAGGAGCGTGCACTGACCCTTCTCCACGCTCTTGCCGACATCCGCGATCATTCCGCGCGTCCGTTCCATCTCGAACATCGCGGACACGATCTTGATGCCATCGAACTTGTCCTTGATGAGTTGTGCCTGTAGCCGGGCAACCTTCTGCTGGCTCTCGTCGACGAGCGCGGCGTGGTGGCAGAGAACCAACATCGAGACGAGGTGCTCGACGGACTTGCCGAACCGCTGCAGCGGAACCTGGGCGCGGGTGAGTTCGAGCTGGTAGAAGGCATTGATGAAGAAGTAGGTCCAGCGCATGCCACGCAACTTGCGCTCGGCGACACGTGCGAAGCCGCGGAGATCACGGGGCAGCGACGCGTAGCGGGAGAGCATCGACGAGGGTATCAGGCGCCCGGGCAACCGGAGAACGCTCGTGACGGCGTTCACTCCGAGCCACCCGGCGAGAGCCCAGAAGCTCTTGTTCGCGAGCAGCCGGCCCGTCGCGACCAGACAGCGTCCGGGGTACTTCATCATCGTCTTTGGGACGATGCGAAGGATGCGCTCTTCGCGGCTGACCGGTTCTCCGTCGCGACCTACGTTGATCGACTGGATGACGCCGAGCATGCCGGCCATGTAGTCGTCGACGAACTTGCCCGTGATGTCCTTGACCATCCCCATCAGGATCAGGTCGTCCTCGCCCTCGACGACGCCGAAGACGTGGATGTTCGAACGCGAGTCGTTCACGCGGCATTCCTTGTGGAAGCTGCGGCCACCGAGGACGCGTTCGCACGCGATCATGGACTCCATCGCAGTTGTCGCCGCCGCGGACTTCGTCAGGTCACGGAGTCCTGCGAGGTCCACCCCGTCCGCATCTTGTTGCAGCGACAGGTACGCGAGGGCGCGCGACTGCAGCGCGCCACCGAGCATCTTGCCGATCGCGAGGCGCGGAAGTTCGTGCTTGATGACGGGACCACCGACGCCGAGACGCCGGATCGCGTAGAAGCTCGAGTCCCTCGCGAGCATGCGCTGGTAGCCGGCGGACATCGCGGCGATCATGCAGCGCCCCATGCGCAGGCAGTAGAACAACACTTCGACGCCGTCGGCCTGGATTTGGTTGGCCTTCGGGATCGGGAAGTTGTCGAAGTGTAGCCGCGAGCTGAGGTTCGACTGGAATGCGTCGACGCCGGAGGGTTCGCACGCGAACGTGTACCCTGCGCCATCGGATTCGGTGACGTCCTTTGACGGCATCTCGATGATGAACAAACCGACGCGCTTGCCGTCCTTGCCAACGCGGGCCACGAGACCGACGAGTGATCCGTGCGTCGCGTTCGTAATGTAGAGCTTGTTGCGATCTCCCGCGGCGAACAGACGGAAGTCACCGTTCTCGTCCTCCTCCACGTACGCGCGTACCTTCTTCGCGTTGACGCCGATCCGAACCTCGGTGAGGCCGAATCCAATCAATCGTCCTTCGGCGATCATCGGCAGGAACGTCTTCTTCTGTTCGCTCGTGCCGTAGCCCAGGATCGATCCTGCACCGATCGTGAGCTCGCCAGAGAGTTCCACCGCGAGGGCGCCGAGACCATTCGCGGAGAGTTCTTCCTCGGTCACTGCGAGATCCGGATAGCCGGCACCAGCACCGCCAAACTCGACGGGGACGGTCAGTCCGTAGGCCTTTTCGGCGGCCACGGTCGCCCGCAGCTCGGTCGAGATCTTGTGGTCGACATCGAAGGCCTCGCCCCGGGCCAGGCACCCGAGCGCCGCATCGATGATGGGTTGTCCCTTGCCGGTCAGCCCCGCGGCCATGCGCGCGCCGGACTGGAGCTCGGCGGGGTCGGGAATCGGTCCGTAGATCAGGCGCTCGACCAGACCCCGCGTGCTGGCTCCGAGCTTCTTCTGCGCGCCCAGCAGCGCTTCGTCGAGAGCACCGACGTCGCGGGCGGACTCGATGTCCCCGGCGGCGGCGAGTGCCTGTGCTGCGGTGGAACCAGCGCTAGTGGAGCCAGCCTTGGGGTCCGCGGAAGTCGGCGTCTTGGATTCGGTCACGTCTGTCATCATCGAAGGCAGACAACCCCTGTACGTACTTCAGAATTGCGCATTGTTCGCCTTGGGCGATCGTACCGCAATGGCGCCAGCAAAACTGTGAGGATCCCCCCCCCTACCGTCATCCAGCCACGGACGCGACCCAGGGCACGACCGCGGCAGTCATCTTCGCCTCGGCATCGTCGCTGAAGACGTGGTCCGCGCCGCGCAATTCAACGTAATCCGGTCGTCCTCCCGCCGCTTCACGGATATCGGTCGCGTCACCCATCGGCACAACCGAGTCAGCGGTGCCGTGGACGAGCAACCACGGGACCGTGATCCGGGCACCGAGCGCTACGACCGTGTCGATCGCGAACATGTCCTCCATGAATGTCCGGGACAGCGGGCACTCCGGCTTCTCCCACATCACGTCTTCGTCCGGCTTCAGGTCGCCGAACTTTCGCGCCGCGAAGTCGCGCGTGTGCACCATTCCTGCGAGGGACACGAGGGCGTGGATTCGTGGGTCACACGCCGCGGACAGCACGCCGACAGCGCCGCCCATGCTGTGGCCGGCGTAGATCACGCGTCGATCACCCACCGCATCCATCACGGCGCTCAGGTCCTCGACCTCCTTGCTGATCGTCGAATCCTCGAAGCTCCCGTCCGAATCTCCGTTGCCGGAGAACGAGATCCGCATCGCGGGGATGCCTGCCGCGCCGAGCGCTCCGCACAGGGCTACCGCCCAGGGCCGGTCCTTGTTGCCAGTAACGCCATGGCCGATGACGACGATGGCAAAACAGTCGCTCGCGCCAGGGCAGTACGTGTAGTCAAGCTGCTCGCCCTGCGCGTTCTGGATATTGCCGAACATAACTAGATTGTCTCAGTCGAATTGGATGACGGAACGAATGCCGTCCTGTTCGTGCATCAGATCGAAACCCTTGTTCACCTCGTCGAGCGTCAGTCGGTGCGACACGAACGCGTCGAGGTCCAACTCTCCTCGCATGTACATGTCCACGAGCTGCGGCACGTGGGTTCGGCCCTTGGCACCACCGAAGCTGCCGCCTTGTACCTTTCGTCCCGTGATCAAGAACCGCGGAATGATCTCGAGCTTCTCGCCTCTGCCCGCGACGCCCAGAATCGTGCAGAGACCCCAGCCCATCCGCGCGGCCTCGACGGCCTGCCCCATCACCGAGACGAGACCGGTCGCTTCAAAAGTGTATTCCGCGCCGAATCCGTCGGTCATGTCGAGGACCGCCTGCACCGCGTCGTCGCCACCCTGGATGAGGTCGGTCGCGCCGGCGAGTTTCGCCAACTCCAACCGCTGCGGCGACGTGTCGACGACGGCGATCCGCCCCGCGCCGCGCAACTTCGCGCCGAGAACCACGCCGAGCCCGACCATTCCCGCCCCGAACACCGCGACCGTCGAACCAGCCTCGACCTCAGCCTTCCACAATGCCGCAGCGATTCCCGTCGTCGCGCCGCACGCGAGCATGCAGATCGAGTCGAACGAGGCCGCCGGGTCGACTTTCGCGAGGGCGATCTCCGGCATCACCGTGTACTCCGCGAACGTGCTGGTCCCCATGAAGTGACGGATCGGCTCGCCGTTGCGCGAAAGCCGATCCGTCCCATCCGGGAGGTAGCCCTGCCCCTGCTGCTCGCGGATCGCGAGGCAGATGTTGGTTCTTCCGCTCTTGCAGTGGATGCATTCGCCGCACTCCGGCGAAAACAGCGTGATCACGTGATCGCCGGGCGCGACGCTCGCCACGCCCTCACCAACCGTCTCGACAATCCCCGCGCCTTCGTGACCGAGCACGCACGGCGTGTAGCCCGAGGGATCCGCGCCGCTGGCCGTGTAGAGATCGGTGTGGCACACGCCACACGCTTTGAGCTTGACGAGCACCTCGCCCGCTTTCGGGTCCGCAATGTCGAGGTCCTGGACGACGAGGGGCTTGCCGAATTCTTCGAGAACGGCGGCGCGCATCTGCATGGTTGGTCGCTCTTGGCTACGGAACTGGGTCGGCAGGATCCTACTTGGCGCGCATCTGGGTTTCGACCCAGTCGGCCCCAGGTGTCGAAACAAGGAGCTTGCCGTCGTCGCGCAGGCGGGGTGGGGAAGCCGTGCACGACGGATCGATCGTGAAACGCGCGCGGATGAAATGCGATTCGAGGGCCTTCTCGTCGGACATGGTCGTCGCGGACGCGCGCCCCTTGATCACGTACTTGATCGTCTTGCCGACAGGCAACGCAACGATCAGGACGATCAGAACGGCGCGGAGACGCGTGTTCGCGATGGTGTGGACGACCATGAGGATGGTCGCGCCGGTGAGGAGTGGAACGAAGTACAGGAACCGTCCTTTGAGCTCCGCGAAGATCCAGGCCAAGTTGAACATGACGTACATTACGATCGTCGTCAGGACACAGAACGCCACGCCGCGAGGTAGCACGAGAACAGCGGCGGTCAGCGCTGAACCGGCGAACCGTGGAACCATTGATAGCCTTCCCCGCGCAGGATGGACACCGCCCCCTCCCAGTAGGCCCAGCTGTCCGGCGTGAACCAGATCCCGTTCCGCAGGATGACGAGATGCAACGCCGCCGCCGCAATCCCTGTTCCCAGCGCCAGAGATAAGGTTCGCGCGCGCGGCGTCACTTCACCACCATCTCTCCTTTCATGATGGCGAAGTGTCCCGGGAACGTGCAGATGTAGGGGTACACACCCCTCTTCTTGGGCGCGCGAAACCGCATCACGTCGATGCGACTCTTCCGCGTCGGGCCGATCATCGCGGACGCACGGAAGATCCGCTTGTGCTCCTTGGCCGGGATGAACGCGGAGCGCGCGTTCTTCGGATCGCGCGCCATCGCCGACGCGGCCATGCCGACTTTGAGGGCACCGCCCGGTCGGCAGATCACGAGGTTGTGATCGCACGCATCCGGGTTCGTGAATACGAGTTTCACCGGCTGGTTCGACTTCACCTCGATGCGCTCGACGGTGAACTTCATCTTCTCGGGCACGCAGGAGATCTCGACGAGCTTCAGGTTCTTTTGGCTGTCGAACTGCGCGTTCTTCGCGCTCGACCGGGTTTCCCTGAACTTCTGACGCTTGCCGAACTTCGCAACGAAGACCGGAATCGCCGCGAACTCTTCCACGCCCTCCCAGTGCCGTCGCAGCGCTTCGGATCCGAACGCGCACGCGAGGGCGTAATCGAGGTGGACCCCGCGCGGTTTGTCGAGAATCACGAGAACTTGCCGCAGCGCGACCACGGAGCCGATGTAGCTCGCGGCGATCGCGGCTTCCAGGCGCACGAGGCCACTCTCATCAATCGCTGCGGCGCCGAGCAGATCCATCGCCCCGGGGACCCAAGCGTGCCAGTACCGCAGTTGCCGGGTCGCGGCGGCGCGGGCGTGGTGTTCGTCGCAGCGGAGCAGTTCGACAAGTAGATCAGCGCGCACCTTCTGGATGTTGCGGTACATCCATAACGCCTCTACCTGGTGATGCCAAAACCGGGGGTCCTTCTCGTCGAGCCCGGCGAGCCATGCGTCGAGCGCCCTCTTGACGGCAGATGCATCGCGATCCCGCAACTCGCGCTTCGCCCAGTATCGGTAGCGATACTCCCTGCGTTCCAGCACTCGGAGAAGGTCATCGATCGGTGCTGCTGCGATCTTCGGAGGTTGCTGAAGGGACCTGTCCTTCGCGGTGATGCGCCAAACGCGCCCGGACTTCCGATCGCGGCGTTCATCTCGCAGGGAGTACTGAGCGTGCCCCTTGACCGGGTTGTACCAGTCCAGCACGTAAAGAGCGCCGCGCGGACCGAACCGTACGTCGACGGGGATGAAGCTCAGGTTCGACGAAAACAGGATGTCACCCACGTACTTCTCCGCGTAGTGATCATCTCGCTCTTGCCACTTGTGAATCTCGACGCGGTTGGTCGGCTTGTATCGGACCTTGATGAAGCAACCCTGCAACTCGTCGGGGAAGCTCTTCATGTCCACGAACTCCTGACCGCAGGTCCCGGAGTACGCCTTGATCCCCGCGGGCCGCGGATGGAGCGTCGGATACGGGGGATTCGTCGCGTGAAACGCCGAGGCGAAGATCGGGTGGCTCGCCACGTGCTGTCCCCAATCGTCGAACGTCACGCCCCACGGATTCGTCGAGCGGTAGGTACCGAATGCCTGCAGACGATGGGTCTTCGGTCGGAACCGGAACCACCCGCTGTCGAACATGCGCACCGGGCCGTACGGAGTCTCGACCTGGCTGTGCAGGAAGATCGAATCTCTCCCCAACAAATCGCCGTCCGGCGTCCACACGAGATCGTGGAGCGAGTGGTGCGAATCCTCGGTGCCGAATCCCGTCAGCACCTTGCGGCGGAAGTCCGCGCGACCGTCCCCGTCACGATCCGCCAGGAACACGAGGTGCGGAGGTTCGGACACGTAGAGCCCACCGTCTCCGAACTCGAACGACAACGGTATGCCGAGATCGTCGGCGAACACGGAACTCTTGTCCGCGCGACCGTCACCATCCGTGTCTTCGAGGACAATGATCTTGTCGACCCCTGCATTGCCGGGGTAGACGTGTGGATAGGTCGTGGAACAAGACACCCAGAGACGTCCTCTCGCGTCCCAACGCATCTGAATGGGGCAGGCCAGATCGGAGAAGTCCTCCTCCGACGCGAAGCAGTTCACCTGAAACCGCGGGTCGATCTTGAACGCTTTCAACTCGTCGGCGGGAGTCATCCAACGGTTCACGTTGCGGCGTCGTTGCGCCTTCGGCAGCGGGGAGGCATTGGAATCGTCGATCTCCGCCGGGACCTTTCCGCCCTTCGCGATCGCCCACACGCGACGGTCGCGATTCGCCAGCATGGCATCGAAACGCCGCATCGCGGGGAGGAAGTCGTTGTTGCCGTACGGTCCCTTGCGACCTCCGACGTAGTAGAAGGAGTTGATCGGGCGGTAGCGGTAATGGAACTGACGGTTCTTCTCGATCACCGCGGCGCGCAGAGGCTCGCGGATCACGGGCGGGTCGCGATGGAACACTCCCCGGAACATCTCGGATGCGAACAACCGGTAGCCTGCCTCGAGGAGGTGGACGCCGTTGAAGGTCAGGGACTGCTTTCGTTCCTTCCCCAGCGTCTTCAGCATCGGGGAGAACACGTCGACGAATCCGATCTTCTGCTCGGCAGCAACGAGTTTCATCGCCTCGGTGTAGGCCGCGATCCGCATGTTGTTGACCTTGCCCGCCGGCACGTTCTCGAGGTCTTCGTTGGCGATCGGCGAGACCAGGACGATCTGCGGCGCCGTCTTGCCGTTGTACGCGCGGCTCCTCAACACCGTGAGGAACGCAACCAACCGCGCCTTGAATCTCCCGATCGCCTCCACGCCGGCGAACGATTCGTTGAAACCGTACGCCGCGAAGATCACGTCCGTCTTTTGCGCCAACAGGTGCTGGTGGAGGGACCCAAAGTTGGCGGGTCGGGGCATCAGATCGACTTCGTCCGCGGACCACGCGAGTGTTCGGACTGTCAGGTCGTGCTTTGGGAACGCCCGGTAGAGCAAGGTCTCGAAGAACCCGAAGTCCTGGGCGCGGTCGAACAAGGTGTTGCCGATGAACGCGATGCGAGCGCCACTCTTCAACTTCAGGGGGAGCCCCGTCTCGATCGGCGCGACTTCCTTGGGTTCGGGCGAGTGCGCGGCGTCGATACGCAAGGCGCCCAGTCCTGGCTCCTGCGCCGACACGCCCGAGAGGCCGACCGCTCCAGCGAGCACGATCCGCGTGAATGCCCTGCTCATCGCTTCCCCCGGAATCCAACGAAGATGGCTGCCGCCGCGACTTTCTGTTCGTCGACGGCCTCCCCGACGACGCCGGTCTTCGGATCGATGCGGCGCACGATGATGTTCTTCGTCTTGGAGTGCGCTAGCACGACGAATCGACCGTCGTGGGAGAGCGCGAAGCTGCGGCTGTGATCACCGCCCGTCGGCGTGCGGCCCGCGACGGTCAGGCGACCGTCCGCGTCGACGCCGAACGCAACGATCTGATTGAGCGGCCCGCGGTGAATCGCGTAGACGAACCGACCGTCGCGCGAGACATGAATGTCCGAACTGGCGCTGCCCTGTTCGCGGCCCTCCGGCAATCCTGACAACGCTTGTATCTCGGTCAGCGCGCCGCTGGTCTCGTCTATCCGATACGCGTAGACGGTGCTCGCGAGTTCGTTCAGGACATAGAGACGCTTTCCATTGGGATGAAAGTCCAGGTGCCGGGGGCCGCTTCCGTTCGCGAGCCGGACGCGACCACGCCACGCGACGCCCTTCTTCCCGATGCGCAGGATCTGCAGGGCGTTGTCGCCGAGACACGGTACGTAGACAAACGGAGTCGTCGGATGCGCTCGCACCTGGTGCGCCTTGCGACAGAGTTCCTGAGGCGCCCGGAGATCGAAACACTTCGGCCCAGGCTCGCCCTCCTCGTTCAGGGGAAAAGCGACGACAGCTCCTCCGCCGTAGCTCGCGAGGAACACGAAGCGTCCGGACGGATCGACCTCGACGTGCGTGCCGCCAACGCCGGCGTCCTGCGACTTGGTCGCTTCAGGCTTCCTGTCCTTGATGCGGTACATCTGTACGCCCTTGCCCACGGATCCGTAGACCACGGGAAGCCGCGGATGAAACGCGAGGAAACGCAGCCGCTTCGGCCCCGCGACTTTCGCGCGCAGCGTCAGCTTGCCCGTCAATTCCAGGTCGAAGACACGGATCACGCCGTCGGTCGTACCAACCCAGACCGGTGCATGGGATTCATCCTGTGCGGTCAGAGTCGACGCCAGACAGATCGCGATGCCGCGCGCGATCCGAAAACTTGTATCGATCATCTACTTGATGGGGGGCTTGCGGTTGATTGGGATCGGACAGACGTACGGCTTGTCTTGGGTCTTCCGTTCGAACTCCGCGCGGGCGGCAGAGATCACGAGAGGGCTCACGAGCAACTCCACAGCGGCGCCACCGAGCGTCCGGGCCGCGCAGCGCAGCGCCTTGTGCCCGATGGTCGTGCCGGAGCACGCGACGACAGGCCACGCGTGCCAGGGTGAACCCAGCGGCGCCGACGCGACGCGCAACTTGCCCGTCGGCGTGAGGCGACTCACCTCGGCCGCGTCCGTCGAACCACCCGGTGCGGGAAGCTCCTCGGCCGGCATCGCCTCGATCCCGGCGAACAGACCCTTCTGCTCTTTCGCGACCGCTATCTGGATCTGCTTGGCGAACCGCTGCTCACCCGGAGTCCATTGCGGGGCTCCTGCTGCCCGGAGATTGCGGTCAATCAATTCGGTGAGCGGACGATTGAGCAGATACGCGTGCACGCCCGTGATCAAGTCTACTTCGTGAGTCGTATCGGTGGCGATCGCAGCGCCTTTGGCCGTCTTCAAGACGCGGTTGTACGTCGAGATCACACCAGTGCGATCCAGATCGCGCACGAAGTACCATACCTCCGCCCGGTCGGGCACGACGTTCGGCGCACCCCCGCCATCGGTGATCACGTAGTGGATTCGCGTCGATGGCTTCACGTGCTCGCGCAGCATGTTCACGGCGTGGTTCATCAACTCGACGGCGTCGAGCGCGCTCCGACCGTTCCACGGGTCGCCGGCGCCGTGCGCGGTCTTCCCCGAGAACCGGACCTTGAAGTTGTTGAGCGCCCGCGTCGTGGCGAAGTCCGCCCCGGTCTTCGTGCCCGGATGCCAGTCCAGACAGACGTCGAGCCCATCGAACACCCCGGCCTTGGCCATGTACACCTTGCCGATGACCGTCTCCTCCGCCGGACAACCGAAGAGGATGATCGTCCCGGGAAGATCGAACTTGGCGAGGACTTCCTTCGCCGCAACCGCCGCTCCCGCGCTACCGGCAGCGAACAGGTTATGGCCACAACCGTGACCTCCCCCACCGCGCACGAGAGGAGCCTTCTTCGTCGAGGCCGTGTTGCTGATGCCCGGCAGTGCATCGAACTCGGCGAGGATGCCGATCACCGGCGTGCCCTTCCCGTAGCGGGCGACGAACGCCGTGGGAATGTCGGCGGCAGCGTGCTCGATCGCGAAACCCTGTTGCTCCAGGTAGGAGGCCAGCGCCTTCGACGAACGATTCTCCTTCAGACTCGTCTCGGCGAACCGCCAGATCCGCTTGCTCAGCGCCTCGAGTTCCGCTGTGTGCGCGTCCACCGACGCCCAGGCTGCCTGACGCACCGTGCCCACGTCGGGTTTTTGCGCGGTGAGCGAAGCCAAGAAGACGAACGGGACGGTGAACGCAACGAGGATCTTCATGCGGCGAACTCCGAGGTGAGATCCCGGAAGTCTAGCCCGCCCTTCACTGAAGGTCTCTGCTGCCGCGGCAGTACGCCCCCCCGTTCTCGCCCGAGCACCGCCCGCGGTGTGCGGGTGATGCGGCGGAAGGAAACGCGATCAGTTCTGACCGCCCAAAGGCGCTGCCAAGGAGCCTCCGACCTCAAACCGCTCCGGGAGGCTCCACATCGGCTCCGGTCGCCGAGTCGATGATGTTGCTGACAATGCTGGCACAGCTGGTCTGCAACGCGCAGAGCGTGAGCACGGCGATCGCCAAGATTGGTCGGGACATCGTTCTTTTCTCCTGTTTGC
>CAYYAQ010000088.1:0-22143 GCA_964469555.1 uncultured candidatus Brocadiaceae bacterium
ACTTTCTCCTGGTGCTCCATCGGTCGCAGCATGGTCAAGCCCCGGAGATGGTGCTGGAAGAGTTCTTCTGTCGACGGGTCCACGAACTTCGCGCTGATCCACGCGGACACCCCGGCTGTCGATGGTCGCAACGCGAGGCCGGTCACATTGTCGACCGTGGACGGGCGCGACCGACCCTTCTCGTCGATGTGCACCAACTCGAGCTCGGGCATGTAACGGAACCGAGGTTCCGATTGCGCATCGAGTGATCCCGAGCCTACGACCAGGAATATCGCCCACGCGCGGATTATCGCGGTTGAGTGGTTTGCGACTGTGGACCGGGTCGACATCGTCAGAAGCTTAGCATTTCACAGAATCGCCAGACAGCTGCAACAGCGGCTGTGGATGATGGCATCGCCATGACAATCCTCCCACTCATCGCCGGGGCAACGCTTCTGTGCGCCCCGCTGTCCTACTCCTCCAACCCGGAGACGGCGCACCCGCACTATCCGATGGTCACGAAGCTGGCCGGCGTGAAGGGCAACGTCTCCATTTCCTGGTTCACCGTTCCGCACAACGCGGAACAGGTCAAGACAGCCGGGCCCAACTACATCTGGAGCCGTGGCTTCACGCTCAAGACCGATGTCGCACTGAAGTGCGGAAACGTGAGCATTCCCGCGGGATCGTACGCGTTCGGCTTCCAGCTGGACGAGAAGGGCAAGAAGTGGAGCGCGTTGCTCCAGTCGCCAGAGCTCCGCGGCTTGAGCCGGCAACTCGCACGTGCCCGCCGTAGCGGCGCCAAGACGCCCAAGATCGAAGCCGAGCTGAAGGAAGCCGCGAAGCAGAATGTGTTGCTGCCCACGGAGAACTTCAAGGGCAAGCGCGCCGAACACCTGCGCCTCTACGTGATCAACTACGGCTACAAGACCGGCGGTCGCCGCAACCCGGATCCGGTCAGCGGCGTCGATGCCGAGTTCCGCATCAGCTTCGGCGACCTGCACATCAAGTTCGCCGTCTCCGAAGTGCTCGAAGCCAAGAACGGCGACTCGCCGAACCGGCGGCGCCGCCGCTAGCGCTACCTCTGTTTCTTCGGTATCGCGGAGTCGACCGGCGTCGACTTCGCGCCGGCGAGCATCTTGCGAATCGCCGCGTCGAGCTCGGCGGGTTCGAACTGGAACGGGCCGGGACCCCCGGCGTACACCACTTTGCCGTCCTTGCCCACGAGGTAGAGCCGCTCCGGCCAGCCGTGGTAGTCAAGGCTGACGGCGTCGTCCATCTTGTCGACGATGGCTGGCATCGACAGCTTCATGCCAGCGACGCACTTCCTCGCGACTTTCGATCGCTCGGCGGCAGTGATCGGATCCTCGATCGTGCCGAACTCCATCGGCAAGTGACCGTCGATGGCGTGCGCTTCGCGGATGTAGACGACGAAGAACGCGACCTTGTCCTTGTACGCCTCATACATCTTGTTCAGCCGACCGGCTGCGTCGCGGAAGGGCGGTCAAGTGTAGCTGCCGAAGATCAGCGCCACGGGGCGATCACCGCGGAACGACGAGAGCTTGACGGTCTTCTTGGAATCGTCGGCGCGTGGCAGTTCGAAGTCGGGAGCCATCTTGCCGACCTTGGGCACGCTGGTCGAGGGTTGCGTGAGGAGCGAGCGGTTGCCACGCAGCTCTGTGCTGTCGAGCTTGCCGTCGCTGTTGCGATCGAGATCCGCGAACATCGTCGCGAAGTCCGAGACCTCGATCTTGCCATCGCCGTCCTGGTCGAACATGAGCCCGACGATCTTCGGCTTCTTGGTGATGGGCGCGGGCGCCATCCCGCCGAGTTCCTTCATCGTGATCTCGCCGTCGCCGTTCTGGTCGAGCCTCGAGGTCAGCACCTTCCACTCCTTCTTCGTGACCACGCCGTCTCGATCCCGATCCGCGCGTCGCCCCATACCGGGCGCGAAGCCGTTCCAGAACCGACCCTCGGGGAAGTCCGCCGCGGTGATCAGACCATTCCCGTCGCGGTCATGATTCTTGAACTGCTTGTCGCCGCGCGTGAACTCCTTCTTGGTGATCTTGCCGTCACCGTCCTTGTCGTGGAGCCTGGACAGCGCCGTCCAGATGTTCTGAAGCTTGACGCGGCCACCACAGCTCTTCTGCGCCAACAGCGGAGCGGTAAGAGCCACGAGGACCAGCGCGTAGGTTGGGTGTATCTTCATGCTACTTTCCTCCCGCCAACCGCTGGCTGAACGCCCAGCGGAAGAGATTTCGGGTGTCGACATAGCGACCCTGCCTGTTGTTCGAGTTCAGCACGACGATGAACAGGCTGTTCTCTCCGCGCACGGCATTCGAAACGAGACAGGCGCCGGCCTTGGACGTCGTGCCGGTCTTGACGCCCCTGTAGCCTTCGATCCCCAGCAGACGGTTGGTGTTCTTCCAACTCTCGGTCCGGCGGGTTCCGGAGGCTGTCACGATCGTCGCGCGGAATTCGCGCGTGGCCACGCGGCGGCGAATCTCGGCGTGCGCCATCACCGCTTTCGCCAGCACGAGGAGATCGCGGGCGGTCGAATAGTGGTACTGCGTGTCGAGACCGTGAGGGTTGACGAAACGCGTGCTCACGAGCTTCAGGCGCTTCGCCTCGCGGTTCATCTCCGCGACGAAGTTCATCCACGCAGGGCTCCGTCCGGCCGACCGGACATTCCACGGGATCGATCGGATGTCTTTCGGATTCTCGAATCTCTTGCCGAAGTGCTCCGCCAGCGCGTTCGCCGCGTCGTTGCCGGAGGGCAACAGGAGCCCATACAGAAGATCGGAGACCTTGACCTCGTCGCCCGGGCGCAGCCGCGCTGAGGAACCACCGGTGTTCCCCGCGAATCGGGAGACCTTCACGGTCTCCGACAGCGCGCTGGCGCTCGCCGTCGCGACCTTCATGACCAAAAGCGCCGTCATGATCTTGGTGATGCTCGCCATCGGCATCGCTTCTTGCTCGTTGAGTCCGTAGAGGAACTGCCCGGTCTTGGCATCGGCGATCGCCCAAGCGGTCGCGTTGACAAATGGCACACCGACGAGGCCATCCGCGGGCTGTTTCTTTTCAGTAACGACCTTCGACTGTGCGACCGTCGCACCGACGAAGCAGAGGAGCACAGCGAGGGAACGGATCAGCATCTGCATGCCCCTACTCTCAGCCCAACCCATGATTACCGCAATTCGCCGACCACGAAATCGCGGCAATCTCCCCACGGGAACCAGTTCCCGTGGGGAGATTGCCGCGATTTGGCCCATAGCAGGGCGATTTCACCCACTCCGTGCAGGAGCGATACCTCTGCGCCTCTCTCGCGTGGTTCCTCGCCGTCGACAACAGGTCATTCGACCTGGTGAACGACTACATCCGTGTGGCTGTGCATGCGCCGCGCTGATGGGTGTGACGAGTCCTAACCGGGCTCTACGAGGACCTTGAGCACGCCGCCCGTGCCGGCCCGCGCAAATGCCTCCACGCCGTCACGCAGCGGGAAGCGGGCGTCGATCATCTTTTCCACGGGGACAGTCCCGTCCGCGAGCGCGGCGAGGGCCTTGTCGAACGGCCCGCAACGCGAACCGACCATCGTGATCTCGTCCACGACCAGCGGGCTGAGATCGATCGTGGTCGCGGCTTCGGTCGTCGTCTTCAGCACTATCGTTCCTCGCGGGCGGACGAACGCCAGCACGCGCGGCAGGACGGACTCACGACCCGTCGCTTCGACCACGACATCGAACTTCACATCCTGAACAGCGTCCTGCTCCAACATCCCCGTGCGCAACTCCACGGCGTCGGGGAGGAGTTCGCTTCGCTCGGCGTGCCGACCGGCGACCGTCACCGTCACGCCCGCGACGTGCAGAGCCCACGCGCACAGCAACCCGAGCTTGCCATCCCCCGCGACGAGCGCGCGTTGCCCAACCTCGAGTTTCACCTGCTCGCCGATCTCGAACGCCGCGGCGAGCGGCTCGACGAACGTCGCCGCGTCGGACGCAACGGTCTCCGGCACTTCGAGGAGGTTGCGGGTCGGCAGGTACAGCTGCTCCGCGAACGCGCCACCGTGTTGGAAGATGCCGAGCACGGTGCGGTTTGGGCAGTGATGGGGGTTGCCCGCAACGCACGTCTCGCACGTCCCACAAGCCGCGTTGATGTCCCCCACCACCCGCTTGCCAGCGAGCGGGCCCGTGCGTGCGACGCCGACGAACTCGTGACCAGGCACGCCGGTGAATCCCATGTAGCCGCGGCTGAGAGCGAGGTCGGTCGCGCACACGCCGGCCTGGATCACGTCGACGAGCGTGTCGTCCGCACCGGGCTCGGGTGCGGGGAGATCCTCGCGGTAGGTGAGCTTCGAGTCTTCGAGGAACAGGCCGCGCATGTCCTCCACGTTACCGCCGTGTGCCACGCGGCGCCCGGACGAGTTGCATCACCGGTTCGGCGATCGCCACGACGACGCCATCGACTGCCTCGGCGCAGGATTCGAGCTCGGTGAGGGCTTCGTCCACCCACTGCTCATCACAACTTCGCTTGCCCAGGTGACACGCCACAGCATGCGAACCAATATCCACCACCCGCCGGATCCGCTTGAATAGGAGGTCGGCATCGAGATCCGATACCCTCGCCCAAGGAACGAAGTCGTCTCTTCGTCCCTGATCTTCCAGTAGCTGCTCGATCCTCTCGTGATCCCGGTTCTTGACCAACTCGCAAAGCCGAGCGGCGACGAAGTTCTCCGCCGGAAGCAGATCTGCCAGCCGATTCAATAGGGTATGCCGATCGGTCGCTGTGCTCAGGATCACAGCGTCACGTCGCTCCGGTGCGAGACCGTCCATCTCGGCATTCTCCACCGCCCCGAGCATCTGTTTGCCGTCAGTCTTCCCGTTGCGGGACACACCGAAGCGACGCAGGAGTTCCTGGGCGGCGAACAAGCGAACGGTCAGGGTCGACTCATCACACTTGCTCCGCGGCGACCAGAATCGCTCCGCGATCACAGCGGCTCGCGGCCACACGCGTGAATCCAGATTGTTCTCGTCGACGAACTCGGTCCACATGCACGCCTCGCCTCCCAGGACCAGGGCAGCCGCCTCGTCATCGAGCCCGGCCGGACACGGATCGACGGCGTAGTGCTCGGCGGCCGGGAGAAGAGCGTTGAGGTAGTAGCCGTGCGAACGAATGCACGCGTAGCCCTGTTTCGTGACCGCGGCGACCGACTCGGCTCCCCGCCACGACTGGACGACGGCGTCGGTGGGCATGTCCGGATGTGCGATTTCATCCCAACCGACAACACGCTTGCCGGACCGAGCGAGGATCGAACGCACTCTCCCATTGAAGAGAGCTTGCAGGTCAGGCGCGTCCATCCCGTGTTCGCTCATGTGTTGCGCGATCGCCGGGGTCTGGCGCCATTCCTCTCCGAAAACTTCGTCGCCACCGATGTGCACGAACTCGTCCGGGAACAGAGGTAGGATGTCGGCGAAGAACGACTCGAGAAACTCGTAGAGTTCCTCAACAAGTGGGTTCACGCACACATCCACGCACCCCCAGGTCTCGACGACCGCGTACTCCGATTCCGGAGAGCATCCAAACTGCCGGTAGCCGGCGAGCCAACTGCTCGCGTGGCCTGGGAGGTCAAACTCTGGAACGATCCGGATTCCGCGCGCGTTCGCGAAGTCCACGAGCGCACGAATCTCGTCCTGAGAGTAGTACTCGCCCGCACTGCCATTCTCGTGCAGCTTGGGGAATGCCCTGCTCTCCAACCGAAACCCCTGATCGTCGGTCAAGTGCAGGTGCAGCACGTTCAGTTTGACCAGCGCCATCGCGTCGAGCGTTCGCTCGAGGGCAGAGATCGACATGAAGTGGCGCGAGACATCGATCATCAGGCCCCGCCACGCGAATCGCGGTCGATCGTCGATCTCGCAACCGCGCAGACTTCCCGCCCCCAACACCGAAAGGTGAAGCAGGGTGGCCAGGCCGCGCAAGACGCCCACCGGTTGTGAGGCAGAGATTCGGACGCGGCCAGCGTTGCCGTCTACGGCGAGCTTGTAGGACTCGTCATTCTCCAGGCCAGCCGCGGCGGCGTCGGGCCTCGCGCACTCGACCTCGAGCACGGCCGTTTCATCCAACGTCGCTCGTGCCTCGACCGACTCGCTGCGCACGTTCTCGCACCATCCAAGAAAGCACTGGATGGCGGCTGTCGCCCCGGACGATCCGGCCCCCGTGACCCGATAGGTGAAGTCGGAGAACAGATAGAACGACGCTTCGTCCGTCGCGATCTCGAGTTTGGCGGGCACCGGCGTCAGCCCTTCGAACCAACCGCTCGCGACGCTCACTCCCCGACCTCCGTTCGCTCCGCTCCCGCGCTCGGCGCGACAACAAACGCGGAACCACCGAACTTCGCGACCACCCTGTCAACATCTGCCACCCGCACGGCCGCGATCAGGCTGCCGCCGAATCCCGCTCCCACGATGCGGGCACCGAGCGCGCCGGCGTCCTTCGCCCAATCGACCAGGATGTCCACCTCCGCGTGGCTGACTTCGTAGTCGTCGCGGAGCCCACGGTGGGACGCGTCGAGGAGCGCCCCAAACGCGACGAGGTCCGAGGCCTCCAGCGCGGCGATGGCCGCGTCCACGCGCTTCGCTTCTGCCAGGACGAACCCCGCGCGGCGTCGCAGGAGATCGCTTTCCAGGTTCTGCACTTCCGACAAGCGCCCCGCGGGCACGTCGCACAGGAGCCCGCCCTCCGGCGCGCCGAGTTGCTTCGCGGCAATCGCGCAGGCGACGACACGTTCGTTATAGGCCTCTTGCGCCGAGGCGCCCTTCTCGGCGCGCACACCGGAGTCGATCACGACGATGCGCAGTTCATCCGGCAACGCGACCGGCGTCGTGCGCACGGGACAAAAATCGATTCTCAAGGCGTGGCGGTCCTTCGCGAGCAGGCACACGGTCTGATCCATGCCCCCCACCATCGTGCCGATGAACTGCTCGGCCTTGATGGCCGTGCGCGCGAGGGCTTGCCGATCGGCGGCCGTCTCGTCGTCCGCAAGCGCGAGCAGCGACGCGACGACGAGCGCGGCAGAAGAAGACAGACCGGCGGCCGCCGGAAGATCGCTGCCCACGAGAAGCTCGGCGCCGTCCACGAGAGGCAGGAGTCGGGCCGCGGCGATCACGTAGTCCGACCAGAACCCGCGCCGCGGGCGGTCGGCCACGTCCGGCACGCAGATGAGTTCTTCCGGGTAGCGTTGCGAATCGAGGTTGCGGATGTGAAGCAAGCCATCGCTCCGCGGCGCCATCGCGATCCACACGCTGTTCGCGATTGCCATCGGCAACACGGGGAAGCCGTTGTAGTCCGTGTGTTCGCCGATCAGGTTGACGCGACCGGGAGCGCGCACGATGAGGCGGGCGTCGGGCAGCTCAGACAGGAGTTGCTCGCGCAGACTCACTTCGCCACCAACTTCTTGACCTCTTCGATCGGCAACGCGCGCACGGTGTGACCGGATCCCTCCGTCGTCTCGGCGCGGAACAGGGAGTTGAGAATCGCCTCCTCCGTGGCCTCGGCGACCGCGCGGAAGAGTCGACTCATCTGGCCATTCGCGATCACCGACGCGCCGGTCGTCCGTTCGCCCGGTCGGATGCGCAGTTCTTTCGCCGTCGAGAACGCGATGACGTAGTCGCCGCTGCCGTTGCTGAACGACGATCCGGTGCGGGTCATGCCCGCGATCGCGCGCATGGCGAGGCGCCCGAGGTTCCGCGCAGACAGCGGCGCGTCGGTCGCGACGACGATCATGCACGAGCCGTCTTCGGGAGCCGGTTCTCGCCCACGACCGGGCCGGAGTTTCTTGTAGACCGGCACACCGGCGATGGTCAGCCGACCGCCGAAGTTCGTCTGCACCAGCACGCCCATGGTGTGGCCACCTGTCCGCCGCGAAGACGTGCCGATGCCGCCCTTCCATCCGTAGCAGATCGTTCCCTTCCCCGCACCGACGGCGCCCTCGGTGACCGCACCGGAAGCCGCGCTCTTCAGCGCCGACGCCACGTGTGCCGCGGTGACGTGACGACCGCGGATGTCGTTGAGCCGACCGTCGTTGGTCTCGCCGACGACGACGTTGACCGAGCGGACCTTCTCGTTGCCCGACAGATCTAGCATGTGGCCGACCATCGCGTCCATGACCTTGCCGACATTCAGCGTGTTGGTCAGCGCGATCGGGCTCTCGAGTTCACCGAGCTCGGCGACCTGACTCGAACCGACGAGCTTGCCGTAACCGTTCATGACGAAGATCGCCGCGGGCACCTTTTCCTGGTAGAGGTTGCCGCCGTGCGGCTTGATCACCGTGACACCCGTGCGCACGTCGTCGCCGCGCACGACCGTCGCGTGGCCGACCTGGACGCCCTCGACGTCGGTGATGGCGTTGTGCTTGCCGGTCGGCATCTCGCCGACGACGATGCCGGCGTCTCTGGCCCGAGGTCGATCACCGTTTTCGCGCGTCGCGGTTTGCGGAACGGCACACGCTGACGAGCACGTGAGCAGAATGAACAGCGTGGACTTCATAATCATCCCCGCGCGCGGCGGCGCTCGGTAGCCTCACTGTATGGCTGTGCAGTCGCCGAGCAAACGATTCGCGGGACGGAAGGCCGAGCGCGAAGAGTAGATCGCGCTGGATCAAGACAAGCGAGGGCATACACTGGCGCGCCCTCACCCCTCCCAACCCCTCCCTCGACTCCCACCAATGCCGAAGACTTGCAACGTCGCGCTCATCGGACAGAAGTTCATGGGCCGCGCCCACTCCAACGCCTGGGCCCAGGTCAACCACTTCTTCACCCTCCCCCTGTCACCCGTGCGGAGCGTGATCTGCGCCCGCGACGAGAAAGAACTGAACGCCTTCGCCAAGACTTGGGGCTGGGAGAGGACGACAACGAACTGGCGCGACATCGCGAAGGACGACTCGATCGACCTGGTCGATATCGGAACACCGAACCACGTGCACAAGGAGCACGCGATCACCATGCTCGAGGCCGGCAAGCACGTCGCGTGCGAAAAGCCCCTCGCCGGCACGCTGAAGGACGCGCGGGAGATGATGCAGGCCGCGAAGAAGGCCAAGAAGTCGAAGACCTTCGTCTGGTTCAACTACCGGCGTTGTCCCGCCATCGCCCTCGCCCATCAACTGGTCCAGAAGGGCCGCCTCGGCGAGATCTACCACGTGCGCGCGACGTATCTGCAGAGCTGGGGCGGCCCGTCCGTGCCGTTGATCTGGCGCTTCCAGAAGAAGCTAGCTGGTTCCGGCGCCCACGGCGACCTCAACGCGCACATCATCGACACCGCGCGGTTCATCCTCGGCGACGAAATCGCGGAGATCAACGGCGCGATCGCGAAGACGTTCATCAAGGAACGTGACGTGATGGACGCTGCGGGGGCCGGCGCGGGCAAGATCGCCGGGCAGAAGGGCGGCAAGAAGAAGGGCAAGTCCGACGTCGACGACGCGATGCTGTTCCTCGCGACGTTCAAGGGCGGCGCGGTCGCGAGCTTCGAATCCACGCGCGTCGCGGCGGGCAACCAGAACCGCAACACGATCGAGATCAACGGGTCGAAGGGGTCGCTCAAGTTCGACTTCGAGGACATGAACCTCCTCCACTTCCACGAAGGCTTCGACACCGAAAAAACGAGTGGATGGACGCGGATCATGTGCACTTCCGGCGAACACCATCCATACGTCGGCAACTGGTGGCCGGACGCGCACATCATCGGCTACGAACACGGCTTCACGAACATGGCGTCGGACATCATGCGCGTTCTGGCAGGACGCAAACCCGTGGTGCCGATCCCCGACTTCGCCGACGCATACGAGACGCAACGCGTGCTCGAGGCATCGATGCTCGCCGCCAAGGAGCGGTGCGCTATCAAGCTCAGCGCGGTCAAGTAGACTTTCATTTCCAACCACTACCCTTCCCAACAGAGAGAACAATGGCACGTCCCGTCTGCCTCTTCACCGGCCAGTGGGCCGACCTCCCGATCGAGACGCTCGCGAAGCAAGCGAAGGAATTCGGCTACGACGGCATGGAGCTCGCCGTGTGGGGCGACCACTTCGAGGTCGACCGCGCGAACGCCGAAGACGACTACTGCAAGAAGCACTGGGAGGTGCTGCAGGATCACGGGCTGGGTTGCTACGCCATCAGCACCCACCTCGTCGGGCAGGCCGTGTGCGATCTGATCGATGAGCGGCACAAGGCGATCCTGTCGGAGGAGATCTACGGAGACGGCGAACCCGAGGGCGTGCGCACCCGCGCGGCCGAGGAAGTGAAGGCGACGGCGCGCGCGGCGCGGAAGTTCTTCGACGCGGCTCCCGATTCGGTGAAGTCCGTGTTGGCTGCGACGGGCAGGACCGTCGTCAACGGATTTACTGGAAGCAGCATCTGGCACCTTCTCTACTCATTCCCGCCGGTGAGCGCGGACGCGCTCGACGCCGGCTACACGGACTTCGCGAAGCGCTGGGGTCCGATCCTGAATGAGTACAAGAGTCACGGCGTGTCCTTCGCACTGGAAGTCCACCCGACCGAGATCGCCTTCGACATCACGACGACCCGGCGCGCGCTCGCGGCGATCGACCACCATCCGAACTTCGGCATCAACTTCGACCCGTCGCACCTCGGCTACCAGCGCGTCGACTACGTCGGCTTCCTGCGCGAGTTCGGGGACCGGATCTTCAACGTCCACATGAAGGACGTCTGGTGGTCGGAGACCGGCGCCGAAGCAGGCGTCTTCGGCGGCCACGCCAACTTCGGCGTCGACGGTCGCTCGTGGGACTTCCGGTCGCTCGGCCACGGCAGCGTCGACTTCGGCGCGATCATCCGTCAGCTGAACTTCGCGAACTACAGGGGACCGTTGACCGTCGAGTGGGAAGACCCGGGCATGGCCCGCGAAGCCGGCGCCGCAGAAGCCTCCGCGTTCGTACGCAAGGTCGACTTCACGTCGGCCGCGGCGGCGTTCGACTCGGCGTTCGAGAACTAACCGCTGCTTCTCGGAAGAATTCGAGCCTAGGTCTCGAGCTCGGGCTTGTCCTCGTCTCCCGGCCGGTAGCGGAACATCAACACGAACAAGACCAGGATGATCCCCGCCCCCCACGCGGGCCACTTCCAAATCGCGCTCCAGTCCTTGCGGTATTTGGCGAGCAATTGCTTGTCGCGAACCAGGGCTTCTTTCAGTTCGGCCTGATCCGCGGCTGTCGCTTTTTTCTCGTCCTCCTTCTCCCGCAATACCTTGATCCGATTCCCCAGCTCTCCGGCCTGCTCCTGGTAGACCTTCGCCTCCGCGGGTGTGTACTTCGTCACGAGTGCGTCGGAGACCTCAACCCCAACGTAGCTCCCGAGCCCGATCGTCATCAGGATCAGGAAGCCCTGGGCCTGACCGCGAATCGCCTTGGGCGCGACCTTGTCGACGTAGATGTACCCCGTGACGAAGAAGAAGTCGTAGCAGATCCCGTGCAACAGGATCCCGCCCCAGATCATCCACGCAATCGGTGACGCTCCATCACCTGCCGCGAACAAGCCATACCGCACGGCCCACGCGAACATGCCCGCGGCGAGCATCCACTTCACACCCCACTTCACGAATATGAGGGGCATGATCAACATGAAGAAGACTTCGATCCACTGCCCGTAAGACATGACGTACGCCGCGTCCCAGAATGACGCTTCCGCGTGCCTACTCTCCAAAACGTACACCGGAGCCCAGATGTAGTACGCCATCAGCGGAATGCACACCAGGAAGGAACAGACAATGAAGACCAGGAACGACGGATTGCGCAACAACCCGATCGCGCCCAGACCCAACGCTTCCGACATGGACACCCGTTTCTCGCGATCCGGAGGAGTGCTGGGGAGGAAGAAACTGTAGACACCCAGAAACACCGACGCACCGCCACAGATGTAGAAGGGCATCGACTCGGTGTCCGCGTGCAGGATCTTGCTGACGAGGATGCCTGCAGCGATCCAGCCGAGTGTTCCGAACACGCGGACGAGCGGGAACTGCTTCGCCTGATCGGTCAAGTGGGCGAACGACACTGCGTTGGTCAACGCGATCGTGGGCATGTAGAGCAGCACGTAGGCAAAGAACACCCACACGAACGGGGACGCGGAGTTGTCTCCACCCAAGGCGAGCCCCGGAAGAAGGAACATCAGACCGCCGCCGATCAGATGCAGGACGCCGAGTACCTTCTGTGCGGCGAAGAACCGGTCCGCGAAGCAACCCAGAAAGAGAGGTGAGATCATCGCCGCGATCGGGCCGAGACCGTAGACCGTCGCAATGTGATCCGACCATCCGATGGCGACGAAGAAGTTGCCTGCCGTCACAAACCACGCCCCCCAGATGAAGAACTGCAGGAACATCATCACGGAGAGACGAGTTATGATCATTCGGACCGTTCCTTTCGACGAGGGGACGAAGGCTGAGGGGGAGCGGGATGGTAGCAAACGCACCCTACGGTCGGTAGAGAATCTCTCCCGCCCGCTCGACCAGCAACACGCCCTCGTCCTCGTGTCCCGCGAAGTCCCCCGGTCGGATGCCCGCCGGATCGCGATAGCCGAGGTTGATGGATCGACACGTTTCCTCCGGAATTCCCGTCGCGAGAACGACCTCGACGCGGGGCTTCTCAACACCGTCGATGTAGGTGCCTGCACCCTTCACGTGAGTCGAGTGCGCGATGACGCCCCACGACAGGTGGGAGAAGTCATCCCACTGCTCGCGGAAGTAGTCTCGGGTGTGGTAGCCGATCTGTTGCAGCAACTCACCGTGCACCACGGAGGCCTCCGTGATGTGCGGCGCGTAGATGATCAGCGACCCGCCGTCGTCGACGACGGGTTCCAGCTTGTACATGCACTTCCCGCCGGTCCACAGATCGGGATACATCTCCGGCGCGCAGGACAACACCGTGTGGTACCGCCGACCAGTCCTGCGGATGTGCACCCGCGCCGAGTGATCCGCCGCCTCCGACCAGGCCTCGTCCGGCGTGCCGTGGTACAAGCCCGCCAACCCACCATCGTGCACGACCATGCAGAACGCCCGCCGTTCGATCGGCACCATGCTCGCGGCGTGGTCGATGACCTTGCGCACCGGCGTCCATTTGGTCCCGATGATCTCGTGGTTCGTGATCAACGCGCCGAGCCAGTGGAAGAAGTTCAGCACGTCGGGACCGGACACGCCCGGGAACAGGTACTTGTTGCCGCCGGAGAAACCCGCGACCTCGTGCGGAAACACTGGCCCGAGGATCAGCGCGATGTCGTAGTCGCGCAGCATCTTGTTGCACGTCACGGCGACTTCCATCTCGAACATGCCATCCGTGCACGCGCGAATCTCGTCTGCTGAAATCGAACCGACCTGCATCAACGCATCGGGATCGTCCCACGCGTGGTTGAAGAACTGCACGCCCCTGTACTTCGTGGCGTGGTCCTCCGCGGTGATCCCCATTCGCCTGTAGATCTCGACCTGCGACAGAGGCTGGTGCGTACCAAGAGCGATGAGGCAGTCGAGACTCGCGACCGTCTCGCCCAGGCGCGCGTGAAGAATCTCGAACATCACGTCGACCGGGCACGTCCGCGTGTTGTCCGGAACGATCAACAACACGCGCTTGCCGTCCGTTGCCATCGCCGCTAGGCCTTCGTCGACGGTGGCTTCGATTTGTTGGCGCGTGAGGTTCACGTGGGTTTCATCGGACAGGGCGTGCCAGGTCGTCCCTTCGACCGAGGAGTCCACGATACACCGCGTGGGCGTCGGAATCAGGAGTGTGGGAGAACGTCGTTTCGTGCGACCAACCGTGATCCACGCCCAACGCCTGAAAACCCAACCGTGCCCCACCGAGTGCAGAACTCTCCCGCGAGTCCGACATGGCGACCCGACGCCCGATCACATCCGCGAGAAGCTGGCGGCAGAACTCCCACTCGAATATTCCTCCGCCGATGCGAACTTCTTGCAATGATCCCGCGCCGCTCGCCTCCTCGACTTCGTCGATCAACGGCGCGAACGGGAGCATCATCCCCTCGAGCGCGGCCCGCATCGTCAGGTCGGGAGTGCGAGACTCGCGCCCGCCAGACAGGGTGACCACGGCTCGAGGATCGTACGTCGGGTATCGCTCACCAGCCACGGCAGGAACGCACAGCAAGCCGTCGGCACCCGCAACGGCTTTCGACGCGCGCGAGATGATCTCGTCATGCGTGCGGGCTTCGTCGGGAAACTCATTCTGCAGCCACCCCAATACGAGCCCGCCGTTGTTGATCGCGCCACCGATCACCCACCGCCCCGCATCCAACACGTAGCAAAACAGACGCCCTTCAGGATCCGTCATCGGGCCGTCCACGAGGAGTCGGGCCGCCCCACTCGTGCCGAGCGTGACACACAACGCCGTAGCGTCAGCATCACCGGCGCCGAGATTCGCAAGCACGCCGTCCGTAGCTCCGACGACGATCCTGCGTTCGCTGCTCGGGTCGTCGATCACGTGCGTCGTGGGCACGAGCGGTGAAAGACGTCCGGCGTCGATCCCGGCGAACTCCAACGCCTCACGATCCCACTGCAGTCGGGCGACGTCGAAGAGCCCAGTGCTGCTCGCGACCGAATGATCCACACACCTCTCACCGGTGAGGGATTCGATCACGAACTCCTTGATCGAGACGAACCGATCTACGCGGCAGAACAGATCCGTATCGTGCCTTGAGATATGGCGAATCTTGCACAGCGGCGACATCGGGTGGATCGGCGTGCCCGTGCGCGCGTGCAAACCTCGCGCGCGGTCTTGTGTGCGAAGCTCCGAAGCGATTCGCGTGGCGCGTCGATCTGCCCACGTAAGCACTGGCGACAGCGCGGCGCCGATCACGTCCACGCCGATCACGGAGTGCATCGCGCAACCAAACACGAGGTCCACGCCGCGCGGCGCAACCGTCTCGATCACCTCACGCACGGCCGCCAGAATCTGCGACGGATCCTGCTCGGCGTAGTCCGGTTGTGGCGACAACAACGGATAGCAGACCTGGTGTGTCGCCTGAATCTGGCCACGATCATCCACCAGCAGACCCTTCGTGCTGCTCGTGCCGATGTCGATGGCCAGGATCCGCGCCGTCATAGCGACGCAGTCTGACGCGTCAGCCGATCTGCTTCAAGAGCCACTCGACCGCAGCTTCCGGCGTCTCCGCTCGATGCACCCGGGAATCGATGTCCCAGGAACCCAGACTGACAATCGGCTTGCCGCGCTTTAGCGCGAACGCGATCTCGGACAGCGTGCCCTCGCCGCCGGGCAACGCGACGAACCCCGCCGCCGAATTCGCGATGATCGCGTTGCGCGCATCGCCCATCCCCGTAGCCACAACTGCGGTCACATGAGGATTGGCCGCCGCGGGGTCATCGCCCGGGAGAATCCCGATGACGCTGGCACCCTTGTCCCGGGCACCGGCGGACGCACCTTCCATCACGCCGGCCAAACCACCGGTCACGACATCACAACCGCCCTCGGCCAGGAGTTCGCCGACCCTCCACGCTCCGCGAAAGGTCTTTTCGTCACAGTCGGAGGCACCGATGACGGCGATGAGATTCTTCATGAGACCGACTATACACCATTCCCACACTCGTCATCCCGCCGCGACGCCGCAGGAATGTGACTTTCGGCTACCAGGACTTCATCGCCGCGACCCATGCGGCCTGCAACTTCGCGAAGTCCGTGTTCTTGAACGTTCGTTCGTACGCGGCCTTCTGAACTGGACTCGCGAACCGCGTCAGCGCGCCCTTGGGCGCACCCGACGGCAGCTTCTTGGCGTACTCCCCGGTCGCGGCGCGCAGGTTCTTCAAGTAGGCATCGGGGATCGCCGCCCACTCCTCGTTGCGCTCGCCTTTCGGTTTCTTGCGTTCGTTCTCCAGGAAGTAGCAAAACGCCCAGCCGAACGCGTAGTTGTCCAGCACCGGGTAGTCCTTGCTCTTGCGGTCGTAGAAGATGCGCTGCGGCATCGGCAGGATCTTCTTGATCTCCGGCCACTTCCTGTCCTTCTTCGCGCGCTTGATCACCTGAAACCGGAAGTCGTTCTTGCCGATCGAACGGATGATCTTCTCGTAGCGGTCGGTCTTGGCTGCGCCGAAGTACTCGCCGAATCCTTCGTTGAACCAGGACGCAGGCGGCATCTCACCGTTCGCGTAGTGGAAGTACTGATGCATGGCCTCGTGGTAGAGGATCGACTTCGGCGTAACGCGCTTCATCCACGCGGCCTTCTTGATCTTGCCGACCGGGTTGAACAGCACCAACTCCTCAGCGATGGGATGCCAGTAGCCGCCCGTGCCGGGCTTGCTGCTGTAGCGGAGGTAGCCGTCGTAGCTGTTGCACACGCGCACGGTGCAGACCACCTTCACCGGCTTGATCGGCGGAAAGCGCTTCTCGAATTCCTTCCGCATGATCTCGAGGTCGATCAGCATGTCTTTCAACAACTGACGGTTGCTCGAGTTGCTCGTCATGTCCGTGACGAGGATGAAGTTCTTCGTGTCCTCGGCGTACCATCCCTTCACGAGTCGTGAGCGGATCTCGCGACGCTTCTTGATGTTGCTGAGCTTGCTGCCAGCGTAGGGATCCGATTTCGCGTAGGCGGTGACCGGACCGAGCCGCTGCAGAGACTTGACGCACGTGGGGACGAGCCTCTTGAACGCATCCATCCGAGTACAGAGGAACACGAGCCCGAACATCTCGTAACCGTAGTCCGCGTGTTCGTGAACGAACGTGAAGCTCAGGACCCGCGGCGAGACCGACCCGGCCGTCTTCGTGCTCAGGATCGAATACGGCACGCGCTTCTTGTTGAGCAGAGGCTTTGCCTCGAGGTTTTTCGTGAGCACGATGCCGCGGAGGCGCCGCCTCATGAATTCCTGCATCGTCCGACCGGCGTTCTTGTGGCGGCGTGCCTTGTCCGACAGGTTTCCGCCGCTCGCTGTTCGAATCGGTGGCTTCCGACCCGGAGTCTTCGGCGCGGTCTTCCCCTCGCGGACCTCTGGGTTCTTGATGCGCACCACCCACACCTCGAACCCCTGCGGGTATTCCTTCAGGCGCTTCCCTTTCCGGTCCTTGTAGATCCTCCCGCGCGGCACCTTGAGCTTCTTCGTGCCCTTGAACTTCGCGATGATCTGCTCCTCGTCGGGTTTCGTCGGCACCTCCTTGACGAAGCGGGGCACCTTGACCTTGAACCCGAGCTTCGTGTTCGTCACCGTGCGCAGAGACTGACCGGCGAGGGGCGCTGTGACGGCAAACAAGGTGAGGGCCCAGGGCAGGATGCGCATGATGCCATCATGACCCAAGTCGCGGCCACAGCGAAGAGGGTCCGCCACCGAGACAAGAATCCCGGACTCTGGCTAGATTCGATGGTGATGTGTGCGACGGTCGTCGCTGTCCCCTACCCTCCGAGCATGAAGGCCCTCACGCTCATGATGTCGTTCTGCCTGCTGACCAGCTGTGCCACGCCGATCTCTTCCGCCGAAGTCGCCGAACTCATGGAGACCCAGCGCCAAGCGTGGAACCGCGGCGAGCTCGCCGAGTTCGTCTCGTACTACGACGCGTCGATGACCTTCTGCGGAAGCAACGGCGTGACCCGAGGGCTGGACAAGCTTCTGGCCAGATACAAGAAGAATTACCCGACGGCCAAGGAGCGCGGCGTCTTGACGTTCAAGATCCTCGAGACGCGACCGCTCGGCAGCGACACGGCGCTCGTGATCGGACAGTACATCCTGGATCGTGATGACCCGGCGTCGGGTTTCTTTTCGGTGATCGTCCAACGCACGTCGGACGGGGTGCGGATCATCCACGACCACTCGTCGGCGACGGAGAAGAAGGAGTAGCTCCTCTCGCATGTGGGACTCGTTCGTCTACCAGTACGCGGTCGAAGCACTCGTCTTCGGAATCGGCATCTGGGCGGGAATCCGGGTGGGCGTGCTCGCGCCATCGAATCCGCGCGGACGCCGGCGGCTCGTCCTGCTGACCGCGGGCTTTCTCGTGGTGTTCGCCATCCAGGGCGTCTTCCTCATCTGGGGCAAGTAGCTTGGAGACGCTCGACTTCATCGTCCTCGGGTTCTACTTCGTCGGGATCACCGTGTTCGGCACGATGTTCGGTCGGTTCACGAAGACGACGAAGGACTTCTTCATGGCCGGGCAGCGGTTCCCGGCGTGGTTGATCGCGTTCTCGTGCGTGGCGACGCTCGTCGGCTCGTATTCGTTCGTGAAATACTCGGCGGCCGGATTCAGCTACGGGATCGCGTCGAGCCAGACATACCTCAACGACTGGTTCTGGATGCCGCTGTGGATGTTCGGCTGGTTCCCGATCCTCTACTTCGGCGGCATCGTGACGGTGCCGGAGTACTTCACGAAGCGCTTCAACGCCAAGGTGCGTGTCGCCGCGACGCTGGTGCTGCTCATGTACCTGATCGGCTACATCGGCATCAACCTCTTCACTCTCGGCACGGCGCTGACCGGACTCGCCGGGCTGGACGACCAGTGGATCATCCTGTTCGCGATCGCGATCGCCGGGATGTGCATGGCGTACGAGTTCACCGGCGGCCAGACCTCGGTGATCTTCACGGACCTGCTGCAGGGCGTACTGCTGTTGATCGCCGGCTTGGGGTTGTTCCTCGTCGGCGTCTACCACGTCGGGGGCTTTGAACGGTTCTGGGATCTCCTGCCCGAAGGCCACGGTCGGGCCCTACCCCCGTTCAACGACAATCCGAAGTTCAACTTCGTCGGCGTGTTCTGGCAAGACGGACTCGCGGGCGGGCTCGCGTTCTACTTCATGAACCAGGGCATGCTCCTGCGGTTCCTGTCGGCCCGGTCGGCGGGGACGGCACGCAAGGCCGCGGGCTGGGTGATCCTCGTCCTCATGCCGCTGACCGCGATCGCGGTGGCGGGCGCTGGCTGGGTGGCGCGGGCGATGCTCACGAGCGGCGAGCTCGGCGCGGACGTGGAAGCGAAGCACGCGTTTGTCGAAGTCGCGGAGATCCTCTGCGCACCGGGGATGTTCGGAATCGTTATCGCGGCCCTCCTCGCGGCTTTGATGTCGACGGCGGACACGCTGATCAACGCGTCGTCCTCGATTCTCGTCAACGACTTCTACAAGCCATTCCTGGTCAAGAACCGCGACGACAAGCACTACCTGAAGGCCGCGCACTGGCTCTCCCTCCTCGCCGCGGCGTTGGGCGTCGCCCTCGTGCCGATCTACATGCAGCAGGAGTCGATCTACGCGGCGCACGGCATGTTCACCGCGGCGATCACGCCGCCGATGGCCGTCGCGATCCTGTTCGCGTTCCTGTGGCCTCGGTACAACAGCTACGGCGCCATGGCGAGCCTCGCCGGCGGGATCATCATGATGTTCGTGTCGATCTGGGTTCCGGACCTGATCGAACCCTTCAGCCACGGCATCGACGATTCTGGAGGGTTCAAGTACATCCGGGCTTGCTACGGCGTCGCGGTGTCCGCGACGTTCGGCATCGTCGCCACGCTCTGCACGGCGCCGCCGGATCCCGAGAAGATCATCGGGCTGACGCTGTGGACGTGTCGGCAGCAAGCGTCTTCCACACCTTCGAAACGACCGGGCAAGGTCCGGACCACGATCCTCCGCACGGAGACCGAGGCGCCGGTGGAATCAGATTCCGAGTCGGACCTCGCGGAGCTCGACCTGCCCGAGCTGGCTCTGTCTGCCGCGGCCCGCACCACCTTGTCGGTCGAGACCGGCGATGTCGTGTTCGTCGACGACGCCCGGTGGTGGCTCGGCGGGCTGCGCTCGGCGCGGTGCGCGGTCGCCAGCGAAACGGTCAACCGCGGAGAAATCACCCTTCCGCTCGCCGTTCTCGAACGGAATCGCTGGGAGTCTGGCCACCGCGTCGTAATCAGCCGGGTGGACTGACGGTGACGGGGGTCGCCCGATCCGCTAGTATTGGGATCCGACCCGGATCACAAGTCGACGAGAACCGAGAGAAAAAGCATGTCACAGCAAAACCCCTACGCCATCCACGACGACGCGATGGCCGTCATCAACGCACCGGCGGACGCCCGGGCCGTATTCCTGCAGAAGACCTACTCGCTCATGCTCGCCGCCGTCGCGGTGTTCGTGTCGACGCTGTGGGGCACTGCGCACATCACGCCGTTGGCCAACATGGCCACCTCGCTCTGGAACATCAGTCCGTGGATCTCGCTCATCTTGTTCATGGGCGGTTCCGTGGCCGTGCACGCCCTCGCTGGGACGCGCATCGGCATATTCGTGTTCTTCGGGTTCGCCTTCCTCTGGGGTCTCATCTCCGCGCCGCTGATCCTCTACGCCGCGGGCACCGAGAACGGCCCCGCCGTCATCGGGCAGGCAGCCATCATCACAGCCTTCATCTTCATCGGCCTGACGGCCTACGTGTTCAAGAGCGGTCGGGACTTCGGATTCCTCGGCGGCCTGCTGTTCACGGTGATGATCGGCATGATCGGCTTCGCGATCGCGGGATGCATCTTCGACTTCAGCATGGGGATCTGGTTCTGCTACCTCGGCGCGATCCTGTTCGCCGGGTACATCCTCTACGACACCAGCAACATCATGCGCAGATACCCCGCGACGGCGCACGTCTCCGCGGCAATGGTGCTGTTCGTCGATGTGATCATCATGTTCAAGTACATCCTGCTCATCCTGATGAACCGGGATTAGCCGTCCGCCGCCGACCGAACTGACCAATACCGGACGCGGCGCCGCTCCGACGCAGCAGGCCCGGGATCGCCCAGGAGCCACCCCCGCGGCTCGCCCGGGGGTCACCCAGCCCCCGAGCCCCCTTTTTCCCAGAATCTCCAGATCCCGGGATTGACCCAGTGGACTCGATCACATAACTATGCGTAATCCCCGCATAGTTATGTCTTCCACCAAGCCCATCCCACGTCATGGCAACGGTCGCCAGAAGCGCCACATGGCAATCCTGGCGCTGCTCAGCTCCCACTACGTCCGGAGCCAGGGCGAGCTCGTCGAGCTCCTCGACGAGAAGGGCCTCGAGGTCAACCAGGCCACCCTGTCCCGAGACCTCCGCGAGCTCGGCGTCATCAAGGGCGTCGATGGCTACGAGCTACCCCCCGGCTCCGCCGAAAACGAGGTCTCGGCGATGGCCGCCGCGGTCAAGCAGTGGCTCCGCGAGACCCTCGTCGCGCAAAACCAGGTGCTACTCAAGACTCCTCCCGGCGGCGCCCAGCCCCTCGCCTTCAGCCTCGATCACGTCGGACTCCCCAGGGCCCTCGGCACGCTCGCCGGGGATGACACGATCCTGGTGATCTGCGCGACGAACTCGGACGCGCAACGAGTCGCGCGCGACCTGGAGGCGATGCGGTGAGCATCCCGAAGGTCGCCATACTCGGCGCCTCGGGATACACCGGCCAGGAACTTCGACGCCTCCTGACCGCGCATCCCGGTGTCGAACTCGCCGCGTGCATGACGGCGCGCGCGAACCACACCCCACCCTCGCCGACGTTGCCGACCGACCCGGAGATCCTGCCGCTGGACCTGGACGCGCTGCGCGAGATACAGGGTGTGTTCCTGTGCACACCCCATGGCGCCGCCGCCGAACTCACCGCCGCGACACTCGATCGCGGATGCAAGGTCGTCGACCTGTCCGCCGACTTCCGCCTCCGCGACGTCGACCTCTACGCCGAGACCTACGGCCAACCTCATACAGCCCCTGACCTCCTCGAGAAGGCCGTCTACGGGTTGTCCGAGTTCCACCGCGACGAGATTCGCGCGACAACCCTCGTCGCCAATCCAGGGTGCTACCCCACGTCGATCCTGCTGCCGCTGCTGCCGCTGCTCGAGAATGGGCTCGTCGCGGACGGCACACCGATAATCGCCGACAGCAAGAGCGGCGTGTCCGGCGCCGGCAAGACACCGAAAGACCGGACGGTCTACGGCGCGATCGCCGAGAACTTCCTGGCGTACGGAGTGGGCGTGCACCGTCACACCCCGGAGATCTGGCAGGAAGCACGCACGGACCGGATCGTGTTCGTCCCCCACTTGCTCCCGATGTTCCGCGGCATGTTGTCGACGATCTACCTCACGCCCGCAGCCGGACACGACGCCGACGCCGCGCGCAACTGCCTGGCCGAACACTACCGCGACGAAGCCTTCGTCAAGGTCTTCGACCGCGGCCAGCCCGAGACCGACCGGGTCGCGCGCA
>CAYYAQ010000089.1:0-21914 GCA_964469555.1 uncultured candidatus Brocadiaceae bacterium
TACGACGAACTCAACATGATCGCGTCGTACGGTGGGTTCCCGACCCGCTACCCGCACTGGCGGTTCGGGATGGAGTACCAGAAGCTGTCGAAGTCCTACACGTACGGGCTGTCGAAGATCTACGAGCTGGTGATCAACAACGACCCTTGCTACGCGTACCTGATGCGCAGCAACTCGATCACGGATCAAAAGCTCGTGATGGCGCACGTCTACGGGCACTGCGACTTCTTCAAGAACAACCTGTGGTTCTCGAAGACCTCACGCAAGATGATGGACATCATGGCGAACCATGGGACGGCGGTTCGGCGCCACATGGATCGCCACGGTCAGGGTTCTGTCGAGGACTTCATCGATCAGGTCAACTCGATCGACAACCTGATCGACATTTACTCGCCGTTCATCAAGCGGGAGGGGTCCTCGATTGACCAGCGGGATTCGTCTCTGCAGGAGGAAGAAACCGTCTACAAGATTCCCGCCAGCGAGTACATGGATCGCTACATCAATCCGCGGGAGCCCGAGAAAGCCGAATTCGAGAAGGGGGAGAAGGAGTCGCGCAAGTCGTCGGAGCCGATGGGCGACGTACTCAAGTTCATTCTCGAGAACGCCCCTCTCCGGTCGTGGGAGCAGGACATCCTCGCGATGCTGCGCGACGAGGCCTACTACTTCGCGCCCCAAGGCATGACGAAGATCATGAACGAGGGGTGGGCTGTGTTCTGGCACTCGCGGATGATGACGCACCACCTGTTGGAGGCGTCGGAGATCATCAACTACGCGGATTCGCACGCCGGAACCTTGTTCACGCAGCCCGGGCAGATCAACCCGTACAAGATGGGCGTCGAGCTCTTCAAGCACATCGAATACCGGTGGGATCGCGGGCAGTTCGGGATCGAATATCAGCGCTGCGAGGACGCGCGTCTGCGGCGTGAATGGAACACCGAGGCGGGCAAGGGTCGCGAGAAGGTCTTCGAGGTGCGGAAGATCTACAACGACGTGTCGTTCGTCGACGAGTTCATCACATCGGAGTTCGCCGAAGATCAGAAGCTGTACATCTACGGTCGTAACCCTTCGACCGGACAGTACGAGATCGTCGACCGTGACTACACCAAGGTGAAGACCGCGCTGCTCGATCAACTGACGAACTTTGGCAATCCGATCATCAAGGTCGCCGAAGACAACTACAAGAACCGCGGCGAGCTGTATCTTCAGCACGAGTGGATCGACAAGGACCTCGAGTTCGAGTCCGCGCTGCGTACGCTGCAGAGCCTCTACCACATGTGGAAGCGCCCGGTGCACATCGAGACGCGCGAAGGGGGCAAGGCGCGTCTGTTGTCCTTCGATGGCGAAGAAGCCGTGATGAAGGAATTGCCGGGCAAGGAAGATACGGCAGAGGTCGTGGGCAGCGCTCCGCCGGACGAGGATTGACCTCTTGGTTCTGAGATGATGTCACCGTGATTCCGTTTGGAGACGATCAGGGTGGCATTCGCGTCGTCACGACGACGGCTGTCGTGTTCCTCGCGATCGTGGGTGTGTATCTTTGCGAGTGGACACTCACGCCGGAAGCCGTGAAGTCTCTCGTTGCGGACTACGGCATCCTCGCGCAGCAGGTGTCGCAGCAGTTTCAGGTGGGAGATGGGGCGGGCAGGTCCATCCAGAGCGTGATGTCGCGCGGGATCCTGCCCTTCATCACGTACCCGTTCCTTCATAGCGGTCCGATCCACGCGGCGAGCTGCGCGTTGGCGTTTTGGGCGTTTGGATCCCGATTGGAGTCGCGCACCTCGTGGTGGCGGTTCTTGCTGTTCTTTGTCCTGAGCACCGTGGCTGGAGGCCTGGCTCAGTTGCAGTGGGGCGCAGCGCCGGATGTGGTCCATCTGGGGGCGACGGTTCCCGTCGGGAGCGTGGCGCTCACCTATCTGGTGCTCTATCCAAAGGCACGAACTCGCGTGTTGGTCCTTCCACTGCCCTTGATCCTGCAGATCCCCGCCGTGGTCTCTCTCGCGATCTTCGGTGCGATGCAGTTTCACAAGATCCAGGACTTCTTTGGCCTCGATTGTGGCGTGTCCCTCGATTACATCCCTCAGGCGGCGTCCGTCTCATTCTGCGGACTTGTGCTCGGGCCCTTGTTGCTCGGGTGGCGACGAAAGACGACTTCCGGTTCGGAGACGGCGAAGTCGAAACGTCGGGCGCCGAGTCGACGAGGATCGTATGCCCACAAGAGATGACCGAGCGCAGCCCCCTGAGTCGGCTCCCGCGCGGGATGCGCGCTGGTCGGGGACGCACTGGTTGTTCTTGTGTCTGCTGGTGATCGCGGGGGCGTGGCTGCGCGTCGTCGCGGCGAGCAACGATCTCTGGCTGGATGAGATCTGGACGATCATCCAAGTCAAGGAGCGCGTGCAGTCGTTGTTCGACGTCTTCACGCGCCTCGATCGGGAGAACCACGCGCTCTACACGATGTGGGTCTTCCTGGCCGGGCCGAACGCGTCCGATTTCATGTTTCGGCTGCCGGCCGTGGTCGCGGGTATTGCCGTCATTCCGCTCGTCGCATGGGTCGCACATCTACAGTGGCGCTCGCCCGTCGCGACGATGTTCGCCGCCGCAATGGTCACCACGTCCTACCTCCAGGTGCACTACGGCTCGGAAGCTCGCGGGTACGCGCCGGCCATCTTCCTGGCACTGCTCGCGTACGCATTTCTGCTTCGCGGTTGGGACGGCGGAGTGTGGTGGCGCGTGGGATACGGTCTCGTGCTCAGCGTCGGGTTTGTCGCGCAACCGCTCGTGCTCAGCTTGTTGATGGGTGCCGGCGCGTGGACCCTGTACGACACCTGGCGTCGCGGTGGCGCCGCGAAAGCGATCCGCAGCGCCGCCGTTTGGCACGGCGTCCCGGCTGCCCTTTTCGGCGTCTACTACTTTGCCTATCTCCGACACTTGCGCACGGGAGGTGGCCCCCATTACGCCCCGGAACAGATCGCCAACGACGCGGTGGCCTACACGTTTGGTCTGCCGGTCACCGCGACGGTGACTACGTTGGCGGTATGTGTCGGTAGCGCCGTGCTCGTCACTGGGGTCATCCTCCTGGTGAGAGCGCGAGACAACTCCTGGTTGTTCTACGCCGTGGGAATTGTGATCGCGCCGGTCTTGTTGATCGTCACGCGTGGCTCACCGTACCTGTACGAACGGTATTTCGTTCTCAACATGGCGCTACTGCTTCTGCTGGCCAGTCGGGTTGCGTCGTGGAGTTGGTCCAGAGGAACTGTGGGACGCAGCGCAGCGCTCGGTTGCCTGATCGCGATGTTCGCCGGGAGCGCGTATCAAGCCAACGGACTCATTCGCCATGGACGCGGGGACTATCGCGGGGTCGCGCGCCTCATCGCCCAACAGACATCTACACCGACAGTCACGTTCGCTGGCGACGACATATTTCGCATCAAACTCGTGATGGACCACCACTTTCCTCGCGCCGTCCCGGGACGAAAATACCGTCAGGTGCGCAAGGAGGAAGGGCCGCCGTGGTTGTTGGTGCACAGCCAGGTGCTGCCGATGCCCGAGTTGCCGCCATTCGCCGACACGCCGCATGGCCGGTATCAACACGTGCGGACGTTCCCATACGCCCGACTCTCTGGATGGCATTCTGCGGTGTACCGACTGGTCCGTTGACCGCGCGCACGTGTGTGGCTTTTCCGCATCTTGGGACTACGCCCCCGGCGATGAAGATCGACTTTGCCTGCACGCGGAAGGGTTGAACGTCTTGCCAACGCGCGGAGAGTTACTTCGGCGATGAAGTGGTGATCAAGAGTTCCCAGGACGCCCGCAAGGAGCCGATCAAGCCTGCCGGGCTGAAGGAGTTGTTCCGCGGCCAGGCGCGGCTGCTCGTCGCCAAGGGCAAGAAGCTCGTCGGCGTGAAACTCGGGGACATTGACAAGGCCGAGCTCGAACGCCCGGTGATCGGTCCCTCGGGTAATCTCAGGGCGCCCACCTTCTTGCGTGGCAAGAAGGCGATGGTGGGGTACCACGAAGAAGGCTGCGCGGCGTTCTTGGCGTGAGAAGCGCCGACGATACGATGACTAGATGATGCCGAAGTGCCCGTCTTCCGTGGACTGCACCATCGGATCCAACTCCGCCAACTGTTCGATGCAGGGGAGGAACGCACCGAGTTCGGGGGTCTCGCTCACGATCTGTTCGCGATTCATCGGTTCGGCTGCTTCGCGCAAGCACTCTCGGATTCGATGCTGGATCCACCCGACGAGTCCGAGTTCCGTGCGTGCTACGATCGCGCCGGGGAGCAATTCGAACTGGGCGTGCCTTCTCAGCAGATCGAGGAGCATGTGCTCTGTGAGCCAGTCGCCGCCGAGATCCGTCACGCGGATCATCTCGAGCAACTCTGCTGCTTCGGAATATCCCCGCCCGTCTGCGAGTGCTGTCTCGATCAACTCGAAGAGGCGCTGCAGTCTTGCCTCGTCGAACGGGTAGTTCGACAGGTTGTCGATGCGATCCGGCGCGGGTTCGACGAGAGCTCGGTTCTCGTGTATCACGCAAGCCGCGAGCCTTCGTCTCTGCCGGGGTTGGTTGTTCAGGAATCGCGATATCACGATCTCACCCATCGCCCGGCGCATCGAATCGTGAATGTCTTCAATGACGATTGACTTGTCGGTGGGCACGCAGAAGAGTCCACGCCCGAGGTAGCGCACTCGGGAATCCTGGCGAAGGCACTCGAGAATCATGTAGACCTTCTGCTCGGGCATCCCGGCACACGTATGCGGAGCGAGGACGTTGCGACGCCGACCATCAGCCGTCATCTCCGCGATGATCGCGTCTGCCTCGGCCTGCGCGAGAGCGAGTTCTGTCTGTCGCTCTGACCGCAGATTCCACGTCGCGCGGCCCACTTCGATGAATCTGGGATCGCCGCGAAGATGATCGAGCAGTTGCCGCATGTTCCCGGTGCTATGCAACTCGCGGTAGATGAACACGATGTCCTCGAGGCTCTTTGGTTGACCTGACTCCGCGAGAATCGCGTGGAGTCTATCGGCAATGCTCAGTTCGCCGGGTTGGACGACATCGCCCAATACGGGATCGATTTGAATGCGCAGGTGATGGTGACTCCGCACCAGATGCATCAGGAGGCCGGAAGGTACAGGGTTCACGATGTTGCGTACTTGGTTGACGAGGTCGCGCACGGGCAACGGCAGTTGGTCGCGGGCGCAGCTGCGCCTCACTTCCGCGCGCAAACGCCTGAACGTGGCCGGTCGGAGGGTCGACAGCACGTCGCCGTAGAGGAAGAACTCACCTGCCAGCAGGAAGCGCACGAGTCGCAGCGGGAGGAGTGGGTCCTTCGATGCCGTGGCGGCCCGGTGCAGCAGCGTGTCGAGCGCGAACTTGTCGTGGAAGATCACGCCCTCGAACGCACGGAACTCTCGGCGTGCCTCGCCTTGAATCCGGTTGACGAATGACGGCGCCTGTTCGCGAAGCGTGACGCGCGTGCTCTCTTCGAGAACTCGAGCCGTGGCGATGTCGATGGCCATCCGGTCGGCGATTTCCTCGAGAGATCGAATCGGACCCGAAAGCCCGATTCGTTGGATGAAGAGCGCGCGCTGGTCGCCGTCCAGGACCGAGAGGATCTCCGACATCGTCCCCTCGAAGTCGAACTCGGGCTCGTGCCCACCCGCGTCGATGCTTCGGTCGACGCCGATGTGCACCAGGCGGTCCAGTGCCGCTCGCAAGTCATCGACGCCGCGCGGCCCGATCGACGAGACATCGTAGAGGCGCGCGAGGGGCGAGCGCAGAAGATCACCGATCTGAACGATGCCCCGGCGCTCGAGAGCCTCGGTCAATTCCGATTCGAGGTGCAGTCCCCGAATCTCGTATGCGAGGAGCGTCTGAGAGAGCAGCGAGAGGCTGTCAGTCGCGACGACCTGCCTGATCCGCTGTGCCACGAGCCAGTACGTGCGTTCGCCGAATCCCTTGACCGCGAGCAGTTCCTCTTTCGGCGTGTCGAGGAACTCGCCGATTGTCGAGATCCCGAGCGACTGGAAGGCGCGCTCGGCTCGAGGGCTGTCGAGCAGGCCGCGGATGGGCTTGTCGAGGTCGTCGGGATCGGGGCCCGATGTCGCGTCCCGCGGCGTGGTCAGGAAGTCACGAACGCGGTGGGTGAGGTCGTCGTAGGTTCGATCGCCACAGTTTCGCAGGCGCGTGAACTCTCTGCGATCGCGCTGAAGGAAGTCCAGCACCGTGCGCACGCCGGTTTGGCGGCACGCCCGCAGACCGCGTGCCGTCAATTCCAGGTAGCGGATTTCGTAGCCAAGACGCGGATCATCGGAGTCGGCAATCGGAATTCCCGAGAACCGGGTGGACTCCGAGTTGGCCGTCATCGTCGGCCCTGGGGGTTGATCGATCGGAACTTGTGAGCGGGGACCACGATCGCCTCTCGTCCAACCGTGGCCTGAGCGGAGATCGCCTCGGTGGCGAGGCTCGACACCGCCTGGTTCCGGCTCCTGGCAATCCGTTTCAGGCAATCGGTTGCGTGGTGACCGGGGCAGCGCGAGAGCATCGCGATCGTCCGTGTCTGGCCCTTCACGCCCCGGGGCATTCCTCTCTCGATATGGTCAACCGCGTAGGCGGCGTCGAGCTCGGGGATAACCTGCAGGTAGATCCTCCGCAGAGACGAGTTCCGGTCGGCCATGTAGTCCTGCAGCAACGTGGGCACCGCCGAGCGTAGCCGCAGTCGGGAGACCGTCTGTATGAGACCGAGTGCGGCGCGGTCGTCCTGGCCGAGCGTCGACTGCAACGCTTGGATGATGCGGTCTCTGTCAGCTTGCGTCGCCAACTCGAGTCCTTTGCGGATCGGCAACGCGATCGCGGCGTCGCGACGGACGCGATCGTTCCGCGATCGCAGGTTTGCGGTCAACAGCGACAATCGTTCGAGGGTGCTACGGGCATTCAGCAACGCGCGGACGTGGCCGAGGACATCCGGGTCGACGTGCACCATGGCACGTGAGGAGCCGACGGTGAGACGCACCTTCCCCGCGCTCTCATCCAGAAACACGAGGTAGCTCGATCCGGCCAGTGTTCCGTGCAGCGCGTGGCCGCAGGCGCGTCCCGCGGTCTCGGTGAGCGTGAACGATCCGCTCAAGCGACCCTTGAGCGCGCGCTGCACCTTGAAGTGGACGCGCTGTTCTGTTCCGACGACGCGCGTGTTCAACGCGCGCGCTTGTACGATCGCGGTGGATCGCTCTGATAGGCGAATGAGTGTCGAGCCTTGGTCTTGCGCGGCGAGTGTGCCCGACGCGAGAATGGCGCTCATGCAGGCGAACTGAAGTCGCAGGTTGAATCGCATCATGTGTCTTTTCCCGTGTCTCATCACTTCAGCAGGATCCTTTGTGATAGGTAGGCCGCGTTCAGGTCGCGGAATCGATACGTCAGATTGACCAGGGACTCGTAGCCGACCGATGACGACATGACATCGCCAAGGCTCGGGTAGCTATTGTGCAGGGAGCGGTCTCCGTGCAGTCCCATTGGCGGAGCACCACTCGATACGAGGCCGACAGTGTGGCCTGTTTCGTGGGCGAGGATCACCGACGTAGCGGACGCCCAGTCGTCAACGGCGAGGAAGACGTCGAAGTACCGGCGCATCTCCGAAGGAGAGGCGTTGGCGAGGTCGAAGTCTCGCGCGAGGACCGTCTTGTCGAGCGAATGGGTGCCAGCTGGGGTCCCGCCCATCTGCGGGATGACCTTCTGGAAGCGATTCGCGAACGTCGTCAGGAAGTACGGGTAGAGACTGAGGTGGGTTTCGACCTCGAACAGGAACAGTTCGCCGCCGAACACGCCGAGCCCCGGTCTCGTGCCGGTGTTCTTGTCGGCTCGGCTCGAGTTGTATTTGTCGTAGTAGGCTCGACCGAGAATGCCCGATGACTTGTCGGAGTACTTGCGACCGGCAGGAGCGGACGGATCGAGTCCGCCAAAGGCGAGCTCCGAATACTGAACGCCCCGAGGCTGGATCGCGGTGAATATCACGGGCATGGACCCGCCCTGGCTCTTGCGACCGCCGTTCCTCTTGCGCTGGAAGATCGTGTGCGTCTGTGCCAGGATCCCATCACGCATGATGTCGATCATCCGTTGGTTCGTGCCGCTCGGATCACCTTCGGAGAGAAGGCCGAGACGGTAGAGGTCGTCGATGGAGTCGGGACGACCGTTGCCGACGCGGTCGAGGTCGAAACGCACCCACACCACCTGCGTGCGCTCGAACGGCAACACGCCGGAGTCGCTGTCCACGACCTGGAACACGAGTGGCTCGGACACGCCGACATTGCCGGCCATGTCGGCGACGCGTGCGCGGAACGTATACTCGCCCGGCTTGAAGGCCTGGCTGAGCGCGACTACGAAGCTGAGCCCCTGCTTCGTGATCGTGCCGCCGGCGAGAATCGCGTCGGAGTCGAGCGTCACGCCCGATCCGGTGATCTCGACATCGAACGATCCAAGGTCGACGTCGTAGTTCACCGGATCGTCGGCGAGGACGGTGAGTTCGAAACCCGACTTCGGCACGGACAGGCCCGCCTTGCGCCGCTTTGCTATGCCGTTGACGGTGACTGTGACGTCCGGCGGCGTTGTGTCGATCGAGTGGGCGATCCTGAAAGTGGTTCGAACGGGCTTCTGTAACCAGTTGCCTGAACTTTCTCTGATGCCGTCGACGCCGGATCGAAGGGTCACGATGTACCACTCTCCCGGGGTGTAGGGGTCGTCGGGTTCGAATGTGATGATGCGGTTGGCGGAGAGTGTCGCCGTGCCGTCTACGACCATGTTGGACTCGTCCGTGACGATGACGGCGGTCGTGTTGACGCTCGCCGGGTCGAGCGATTCATCGAACGCGGCCGTGTATGTGCTGTACTTGGACACGGCCGAGTGGCCGTTCGTCGGCGAGATCGTCATCGTGGGCGGCGTTCGATCGGTGCTGGTGTAGAAGACCGTCTTCAGGTCCGCGCCGAGGAAGTTGCCTGCGAGGTCGCAAACTCCGAGCGGCCCACTGCGGAGCGTCACGGTGTACTTGTGCCCCGTCGAGAGTGGTTGCGACGGCGTGATGAAGATCCGAGCGCTGTTGGCGCCGGTCGTGACCACGAATGGCAGCGGACCGTTCTCGCCGCTGAATTCGATCGTGTTGTTGTTGAGGCGCGACGGCTCCAGCTGCTCGTCGAAGTCAAACGTCGGGATGGCCTGGAACGACACGCGGTTCGACTCGTCCGCAGGCACCGACTTCATGAGCTTGGGTGGTGTCGCGTCCGTGCCGACTGTGAAGCTCTCGTTCGCGATGTTCGTGAGGGTCTTCCCGCCGGGGTTCTTGATGGCGCCCTTCACGGATACGGAGTACGTCTCGCCGGATCGCAGCGCGTTTCTGGGCACGAGCCGGAGAATCCTCTGGCTTGGGTCCGCGTGGACGACGAACGCGACATCTGATCCGTTGTCGTCGACGAACTGGATCGTTCCCTGGCTCGCCGATGTCACGTCGAGCGAGCTGTCGAAGTGGAGGAACACGTGGGCGTTTGGCGACGCGAGCTCTGTGGTGGGCTCGACCTTCAGGATTCGCGGCCCGGAGTCGTCACGCGTCGTGAACGACGTCTCGATGGCGGTCGCGAGCGGATTGCCCGCGACGTCTTTCACGCCGTTGACGTGCAGCGTGTAGCGCGTCAACGGAAGGAGATCCCGAATGAGTTTCACCTGTAGGCTCTTGCCAACTGCGAGTGGAGTCACGGCGTGCTCTCGGTCGTTCGCGTCGAGTAGACGAACCGTGTTCGTCGTGATGCTCAGCGGATCGAGTGATCCATCGAAGTCGAGGCCAAGCAGGACGTCTTTGAGAACACCCTTCGCGCCGTTGGGAACGGAGCTCGACACCAGGCCTGGAGCGGTCACGTCGACGGTTCGGAACGAGAAGAAGTGATCCTCCTCGAGGAGTCGCTCGTCCAGATCACAGAGCAACGCGGAGAGATGGCACGTGTACCAGGTCTCGGCGAGGAGCGGTTGCACGGGCTTGACGACTATCGACTGGTTGCCGTTAGAGAGGGAGATCGTCGCTTTGATCCGCGCGCCCGTGTCGCGCACCTCGAGGAAGGTCTGCCCGTCGGTGATGGACGCGGCATGGAGCGGTGAGTCGAACTGGATCGCCACCGCGGTCGTCAGAGGAGCGCGGATGCTCTCGGCCTCGGGCCAGTGAGTGATGACGGTCAACGTCGAGGGCAGGGGGCCCTTCGGTAGCCCTCCTCCACGAATGTTGCCCGACCCGCCGCCTCCGCCACAACTCGTCGCGATTGCCAGCAACACCAGTGACGAAACCGCCCGCACGAATCTGTCTCCCATTCCTCTTATCCCCATTCCAGCCTCCGTGAGGAGCCTTCGTCACCTGTCGGAGATGTCTTGAAGAAAAGGCGTTAGGTGCGGGAATGGCCCCAATGACATGGGCCCGTGGCGGTCAGTTTCTTGGCGTCGGAATATTCGACATGGGGTGTTGGAAATCGCGACTTCCGTTATTCGGCCAACCGTGGAATTCCAGGGTAGGTTTTCTCTGAGAAAGTTCTCCACCGTCACGCGGTGTGTCGCGGAGTCAGCCCGAGAGGAAGATGAAGACCAACATCACGACCGACACCGAAGGCGTGTCACTCGACCTGCCGAAGGGAGTCACGATCCGCGTCGCCTGCCCGGCGGTCTACGCCAGGATCCTCACCCGGGAGGCGCTCTCGTTCGTCGCCGATCTTGAACGACAGTTCCGATCACGGCGGTCCGCGCTCCTCGCTGCTCGCACTGATGTGCAGGCCAGACTCGACGATGGGGGAACCCTCGATTTTCTCGCGGAGACGTGCGCGATTCGCGAGGCGGACTGGTGTGTTGGTGAAATCCCGGACGACCTGAAAGACCGCACTGTCGAGATTACGGGTCCAGTCGATCGCAAGATGATCATCAACGCGCTGAACTCCAGCGCGAACGTCTTCATGGCGGACTTCGAGGACTCGAATTCTCCGACGTGGGGCAACACGATCGAAGGCCAGATAAACCTGCGCGACGCGATTCGCCGGGAGGTCGACTTCCTGCATCCGGAGAGCGGCAAGATGTACCGTCTCGCGGAGAAGACCGCGACGCTGATGGTGCGTCCACGCGGTTGGCACCTCAGCGAGAAGCATGTCGAGATCGACAGCGAACCGGTGTCCGCCGGCCTGTTTGACTTTGGACTCTTCTTGTTCCACAACGCCGGCGAGATGATACGTCGCGGCAGCGGACCCTACTTCTACCTCCCGAAGCTCGAGAGTCATCTGGAGGCGCGACTCTGGAACGACGTGTTCCTGCGTTCGCAGCAGCGCCTGGGCATCGCCCCCGGGACGATCAAAGCCACTGTCCTGATCGAGACGATCACAGCCGCGTTCCAGATGGATGAAATCCTGTACGAGTTGCAGGAGCACTCTGTGGGGCTGAACTGCGGGCGGTGGGACTACATCTTCAGCTTCATCAAGCGGTTTCGGTCACACCGGGGTTTCGTGCTCCCGGATCGTGGCAGCGTCGGGATGGACCGACACTTCCTTCGTTCGTACAGCCAATTGCTGATCCAGACATGCCACCGGCGCGGAGCGCACGCGATGGGTGGCATGGCTGCGCAGATCCCGCTCAAGGACGACTCGGTAAGGAACGGTCAGGCGATGGCGAAGGTGCACGCCGACAAGAGACGCGAGGCCAATGATGGTCACGATGGCACGTGGGTCGCACACCCAGGGCTCATCGAGATCGCGCGGGCGGAGTTCGAGAAGGTGCGCCCGGCGCACGGTCGGCTCGCAATCATGCGCAAGAACGTCTCGGTGGACGCGACCGATCTTCTCGCCGTTCCAGCGGGCGAGATTACGGAGGCCGGACTGCGGTTGAACTTGAACGTCGGCATCCTCTATCTCGAGGCCTGGCTGCGTGGCCATGGCTGCGTCCCTATTCACGGTCTGATGGAAGATGCGGCGACAGCGGAGATCTCCCGTACGCAGGTCTGGCAGTGGATTCGTCACGGCGCGCAATTGGACGACGGTCGTCTGATCGACCTCGATCTCTTCCGCGAGACCCTCACCGAGGAGGTCCTCGCGATTCGGATAGAGATCGGTGATCGGCGTTATGCGAACGGCAAGTTCGACCGCGCGCGCGAGTTGTTCCAGGAACTCATCGAGAGCGACGAGCTACCCGAGTTTCTGACGATCGCGGCCTACCAGAGCATCTGATTCGAATCACAAACCACCTCATCTTCATACCTCTCATTTCATTCACGGACCAGCAGCCATGTCTTCCACAGCATTCTTCGACTACGAGAACGGCGTACCACTCACGAACAGTCAACGATGGTATTCGATTCAACGCGACTACAGTTCGGAAGATGTCCGGCGTCTGCGCGGCACCGCGAACATCCGCTACACCCTGGCGGAGAAGGGCGCGATCCGCCTGTGGGAGCTGCTGAATGACGAGGACTACACCGCGGCACTCGGCGCCATGACCGGCAACCAGGCGATGCAACAGGTCAAGGCGGGTTTGAAGGCCATCTACCTCTCGGGGTGGCAGGTCGCTGCCGACGCGAACCTCGCGGGTCAGATGTACCCGGACCAGAGTCTCTACCCGGCCAACAGCGTTCCCGACGTAGTCAAGCGCATCAATCAGGCCTTGCAGCGCGCGGACCAGATCGCGTGGTCCGAGGGTGACTCGTCGACGTATTGGTTCGCGCCGATCATCGCGGATGCCGAGGCGGGCTTCGGTGGTCCGTTGAACGCGTTCGAACTGATGAAGGCGATGATCGAAGCCGGCGCCGCGGGTGTGCACTTCGAGGATCAGCTCGCTTCCGAAAAGAAGTGCGGTCACCTCGGGGGCAAGGTCCTCGTGCCGACGCAGCAGTTCATCCGGACGCTGAACGCCGCGCGCCTCGCTGCCGACGTGTGCAGCGTTCCGACAGTGCTTGTCGCCCGAACCGACGCGGACGCCGCCGCCCTGCTGACCAGTGATGTCGACGAGCGAGACCGCGCCTTCATCACCGGCGAACGGACGCCCGAGGGTTTCTACCGGACACGTCCGGGAATCGAGCAGGCGATCGCGCGGGGTCTCAGCTACGCGCCGTACGCCGACGTCATCTGGTGTGAGACCTCGAAACCGGACATCGCGCAAGCGAAGCGGTTCGCCGAAGCGATCCACGCCCAGTTCCCGGGCAAGCTCCTCGCCTACAACTGCTCTCCGTCGTTCAACTGGAGAGCCAACCTCGACGAGTCGGCGATCGCGAACTTCCAGAAGGAACTCGGCGCGATGGGCTACAAGTTCCAGTTCGTCACGCTCGCGGGTTTCCACGCACTGAACAACAGCATGTTCGAACTCGCGAACGCCTACCGCGATCACGGCATGGCTGCCTACTCCGAGCTTCAGGAACGCGAGTTCGCGAACGAAGACCAGGGCTACACCGCCACGCGTCACCAACGCGAGGTCGGAACCGGCTACTTCGACATGGTCACCCAGGCGATCGCCAAGGGCGAGTCATCCACGACCGCTCTCGGAGGCTCCACCGAGGAAGACCAGTTCTACGGCAGCGAATCTGCCTGACTTCCCGTACGGAAACGCACCCATCCTCCCCGCCGGGAACATGGGTGCGAGTTCGAGAGCTGGCGAGCTAACTGCAGCCCGACGTCGAGCCGCAGGACATGCACTTTAGGCAGGTGCCGTTGCGCACGAGGGTGAACTGCTGGCAGCTTGTGCAGGGGTCGCCCTCGTAGCCCTTCACGCGGGCTTCCTCGAGGAGGCGCTTCTCATCGATCTTGGCCCCGCGGCTGACTTCGACGAGGAGAGGTGCGCCGCCGTTCTTCGTCGCGGGCCCCCCGTTCGTCTCACCTTTGGCCTTATCCGACGAGGCCTCGGACTTGCCAGGCGGGTCCTCCTCGCGCCCGTGAAAGAAGCCGAGGCTTCCAGGGCGGTGGACGTAGGGTGATGGTGTGCGGGCTTGAGGGGGAGGGGCAATCTCCTCTTCCTCCTCGAACTCGACCTTGTTCTTACCCGATCCCGTGGTCGTGTTGCGGAGATCCTCGTCGAGAATCTGGCAGAGGTCGGTGCGCGCGAGGTAGGAGATCGCGAGTTCCCGGAACACGTAGTCGATCACGGACGTGCTCATCTTGATGTTGTTGTGGCCACCGACCACGCCGTTGGGTGGGAAACGCGTGAACACGAACGCGTCGACGAACTCCTCGAGGGGCACGCCGTGTTGCAGACCCAACGAGATGGAGATCGCGAAGCAGTTCATCAGGCTGCGGAACGCGGCGCCCTCTTTGTGCATGTCGAGGAAGATCTCGCCGAGGGTCCCGTCATCGTACTCGCCGGTGCGCAGGTAGACCTTGTGGCCGCCGACCGACGCCTTCTGGGTGTAGCCGCCGCGGCGGTCCGGCAGCCTCCGTCGCTTCGCGATGTAGCGGTGGATCACCCGCTCGGTGATCACCTGCGCCACCTGTTGGACGGACTGTTGAGTCTGCGCCTCGTCGGGTTCGCCGACATCATCGGTCGAGGAAGTATGGAGCGGTTGCGAGAGCTTGGACCCATCCCGGTAGAGCGCGACCGCCTTGATCATACTCTTCCACGACAACTCGTAGGCGTGCTTCACGTCGTCGACCGCTGCCTCGTTGGGCATGTTGATCGTCTTGCTGATCGCGCCGGAGATGAAGGGTTGCGCCGCCGCCATCATGTGGATGTGCGCGTCGAACCGGATGAACCGGACTCCGCGCTTACCGCAGCGATTCGCGCAGTCGAAGATCGCCAGGTGCTCGTCCTTCAGATGGGGGGCGCCCTCCACGGTCATCGTGCCGCAGACGTAGTCGTTGGCTTTGGCGACGTCTTCCGCCGTGAAACCGAGATGTTCGAGGATGCTGAAGTTCCAATCGTCGAGTTGCTCCGGAGTCATCCCGAGCTTGTCGCGGCAGAACTCCTCGCCGAGAGTCATCTTGTTGAAGACGAATCCGAGCTCGAACGCCGAACGAACAACGTTTTCCAGTCGCTCGATCGCTTCATCGTCGAAACCTCTCGCCGTGAGCGTCTCGTGGTTGATCGCTGGCGCTCCGGCCAACGTCATCCGCCCGACAGCGTAGTTGACGATCTCGTCGATCTGCTGCGCGTCGTAACCGAGGTTCCTCAGCGCGGGCGGCAGGCTCTGGTTGATGATCTTGAAGTAGCCACCACCGGCGAGCTTCTTGAACTTGACGAGCGCGAAGTCCGGCTCCACGCCGGTGGTGTCGCAGTCCATGACGAGACCGATCGTCCCGGTGGGGGCGATCACCGTCACTTGTGCGTTCCGATAGCCGAACTCCTCGCCCATCTTCAGGGCGCGGTCCCACGACTCGCGCGCGGCATCGACGAGGTACTCCGGGCAGTGTTCGACGTCGATGGAGCGAGGCAGGATGCTCAGGCCCTCGTACTCGCTGTCGGTCGCGGAGTGTGCCGCCCGATGATGGTTGCGAATGACCCGCAGCATGCCTTCCTTGTTCTGCTCGTAGCGTGAGAACGTGCCGAACTCCTCAGCCATCTCTGCCGATGCGGCGTAGCTCTCGCCAGTCAACAGCGCCGTGACCGCACCGCAGAACGCCGTGCCTTCGGGGGAGTCGTAGGGGATGCCGAGGCGCATCAGCACCGTGCCGATGTTGGCGTAGCCCAGGCCCAGCGTCCGGTAGTCGAAGCTCTTCTGCGCGATTTCCGCACTCGGGAAGCTCGCCATCAGCACGCTGATCTCGAGGACGATCGTCCACAGCCGTACAGCATGGGCGAAGTCCTCGATCAGGAACTCGCCCTTGTCGGTGAGGAACTTGTCGAGGTTCAGCGATGCCAGGTTGCACGCCGTATCGTCGAGGAACATGTACTCAGAGCACGGGTTGCTCGCGTTGATCCGCCCGTCGACGGGGCACGTGTGCCACTCGTTGATCGTCGTGTCGTACTGTACTCCCGGGTCGGCGCACGCCCATGCGGAGTACGCAATCGTGTCCCACAACTCGTGCGAGTCGACTTCTTTGGTGACCTCGCCGTTGGTGCGACCGATCAGCTTCCACGGCCTGCCCTTCTCCATGTCGGCGAAGAACGAGTTCGGCACGCGCACGGAGTTGTTCGAGTTCTGTCCGGATACGGTGAGGTAGGCTTCGCCGTCCCAGTTCGTGTCGTAGGCCTCGGCCTCGATCGCGCGGAAGCCTTGGGACGCGAGCTGCAGGCAGCGCTGCAGGTACGGTTCCGGCACGAACGCGGCGCGAGAGGCGTGCAGCGCTGCGGTGAGGGCCGGGTTGTCTTTCGCCTTCGTGATGACCTTCGACGGCCCTTGTTCCGGACCGTCCGCCTTGACGTGGCAGGCGTTGATCACCATGTTGAGGTGCTTCTTCACGGCCTTGCTACCAGCGACGAGCGAGGCGACCTTGCTTTCCTCGGTGACCTTCCACGAGATGAAGGACTCGATGTCCGGGTGGTCCAGGTCGAGGCACACCATCTTCGCGGCCCGGCGGGTCGTCCCGCCGGACTTGATCGCGCCGGCAGCCCGGTCACCGATCTTCAGGAACGACATCAGCCCGGACGACTGGCCGCCTCCGGAGAGGCGTTCGTTCTCGGCGCGGATCGACGAGAAGTTCGTCCCCGTGCCCGAGCCGTACTTGAACAGCCGCGCTTCGCGGGTCCAGAGATCCATGATCCCGCCGTCGCCGACGAGGTTGTCGGCCACTGACTGGATGAAGCACGCGTGAGGCTGGGGCCGCTCGTAGGCGTTCTTGCACTTGTTGAGCTTGCCGGAGTTCGGGTCGATGAAATGGTGACCCTGCGCGGGGCCTTCGATCCCGTAAGCGAAGTTCAGCCCGGTGTTGAACCACTGCGGCGAGTTGGGCGCGGAGTACTGCGCGGCCAGCATGTAGCTGATCTCGTCGTAGAAGGCCTTGGCGTCTCCTTTGCTGTCGAAGTACTTGTGCTGCTCACCCCAGTGTGTCCAGCAGCCGGCGAGGCGGTGGAAGACCTGGCGGGAATCGGTCTCCCCGCCGGTGACGGGCTGACCGTCGTCGTCGAGGGTCGCTTTGCCCTCTTCGTCGAGCGTCGGAACACCGGCCTTGCGGAAGTACTTCTGGGCGATGATGTCCGTCGCCACCTGGCTCCAGTCCTCCGGGATGTCGACGTTCTCCAAACGGAAGACGAGGGAGCCGTCCGGGTTGCGGATCTCCGAGGTCCGCTTGGTGAACTCGATATTGGCGAAGGGACTCTGTCCCGCTGTCGTGAACCGCCGTTCGATCTTCAAGTGAGTTTCCTCCTAACTCGTTCTTGGCCCCTCGGGTGCGCGACGTAACCGCACATTGTGCCTGGGCTGTGGGCGCATGGACTGTCTGCGCCTGAGATGTTGCATGGGACGGGACGAGATGGAGACCTGCGGCCATCGCGGCGGTCGGGAAACCATCGCATGGTGGTTTTTCGCGCAGACCGCCACGCAGATGCGGGCGACGTCTAATCGACGAGCTACCATCACCACTCCCTGTAGAAGACGTTTCCAGCACCACCCGAAGACCGGTCCGCCCCGCCGGGCGACACCGTTCTCTACATGGAACCAGAGGTATCGAAGAACTCCCCTCGACCCTCCGCGGATCGCGGGGGATTTCGGGGCTGCCCGACGTCCGAGTGTTGCTTTGGGGACAAACCCGCCGCAACCGGTGCCGACATCGGAAAACACTATCTATAGTGTAGGGCAGCACATGGCAATACTCAATCTTGTGAGTATGCGGTGGAAGGTTGTGGATAACTCCGCTGTGTCCATGCTGGGTAGCGGCTTGCAGGGAGATGCGGCCTGGGGGCAGTTTTTTGGGCTCCGGGACAGCCGTGGTCGGGACGGACCACCCCGGAATTCGGGACCCCTCCGGCGGGTCCGCGACGCGGCGCCGACCGCCGTTTTTTGCTTCGCCCGGCACGTGGCCCTGATCTAAAACGACCCGGCACATGGTCATCGGTGTACATCGGCTGTCTCATTCCGGTCGCGTGGGTCTGGGGCCCCACGGGTCGGGTTTCGGCTACTTGGGAATCGGAATCACGCTCATCGGAGCTCTCCTCGGGACGGGTGTCGAGGCCCAGTCCCTGGTCGACCTCGCCCGACAGGCGGAGAAGCGGGGGATGCGCACGGGCATCGTCGTGCGGGACCTGAGGACCGGCGCGGACCTCTTCCGCCACCGATCGCGGGAGTCGTTCATACCGGCGAGCAACCAGAAGCTGTTCACAGTTGCGGCCGCGCTCTGGGGGCTCTCGGCGTCGCATCGCTTTCGGACGGTATTCCGCCTGCGCGGCGGCGTGCTCGAGGTGCTCGCCGCAGGGGACCCCAACTGGGCTCGCGGCGGGGCACACGATCCCGCCGTGGTGTTCCGGCGCGTCGCGGCAGCGCTGCGGAAAGCCGGCATCACCCGGATCCGGGACGTCCGTCTCCTGCGGGGCGCGTTCACCGGTCCGACGCGACCGCCGGGGTGGCCGAAGGACCAGTTCGATCGGCCCTACTGCGCGCCCACCGGAGGCCTGGTCCTCGAGGCAGGTTGCTTCGTCGCCCGCATCTCGGCCGGGTCGGGACGTGCGCGGGTCGACTTGCTCGCGCCACCGACCGATGCGTCCTTCGGCGGTCGCATCAAGATGTCCTCGCGCAAGAAGAAGCGGTTCGCCTACTGGCTGTCCCACCACGGCAAGAAGTTCACCGCCCACGGCGAGTTCAGCACGCGGGCACGCCCCGTCGAGGTGCGCGGCGTGTGCCAGGATCCCGAGTGGTTGTTCGATTCGACCCTGCGGAGCGTCTTGCGGCGCGAGGGCGTGACTCTCGACGCGGATGCCAAAGCGCGAGACCTGCCGGTGCTGACGTGGGAGAGTGGGTTGACGGAGGCGTTCACCCCGATGCTCTCCAAATCCAGCAACTTCCACGCGGAACAGGTCCTGCGGAGGATTGGAGCCGAGAAAAAGGGTGCGGGCACGTTTGTCGGCGGATATCAGGCCGTGCGTGAGATCGTCGGCGCGAAGATCGAGCTGCCGACCGCGTTCCGCGTCGTCGACGGGTCGGGCCTGTCCCGGGAGAACCGCGTGACGCCGCGACTGATGGTGACCCTGCTCCGCCGACTGTTCCGGGGGGAGCACGCGAAGCTCCTCGCGGTGAGCCTCCCGTGCGCGGGAGAGGGAACCCTCGAGCGACGCTTCCGCCGCAGTGGCCAGAAGATCGTCGGTCGTGCGACCCGGGCGAAGACCGGCACGATCAACGGCGTGAAGTGCATCTCAGGCATCGTGCAGACACTCGACGACGGCGTGCGCGTGTTCACGATCCTGATGAACGTCACGAAAGGCGGCAGCACCTCGGGCGCCGCCGCTCTCCAGGACAAGATGATCGAGGCGATCTACCACGGTAGGTATCCCGCGCGATGACCGAGCCGCTCGAAAACGGTGCGGAGTTGCTGGCGGCGGCAGAGGACGTCGCCCGGCGCGGCGGCGAGGTGTTGATGGACTTCTGGCCGCGGATGGACAGCATCCAAACCGAGGTCAAGGGCCACCCGATCGAGCTGGTCACCGAGGCGGACCGCGCCGCAGAGGAAGTCGTGGTGAAGGGCCTTCTCGATCGCTTCCCCGAACACGGGGTACTCGCGGAGGAGGGCGTGCTGACACCGACCGGTCGTGCCAGCCGTGACGACGGGGATTACCTGTGGATCGTCGATCCTCTCGACGGCACAACGAACTATGTGCATCGGCTGCCGTTTTTTGCGGTGGCCGTGGCGCTCGCCGTGCGCGGTGAAGTCGTGCTCGGCGTCGTGCATGCGCCCGCGATGGACATGACATTCACCGCGGTGCGGGGTTGCGGGGCGAACTGCAACGGCGAGCCCATCTCCGTGACCGACACCGGGGAACTCTCCGCAGCGTTGGTCGGCACCGGCTTTAGCTACAACCGCAGCGATGATGGAGTCGACGACAACATCGAGCGGTTGGCGCGCGCGCTTCACGTGGCTCGTGATGTGCGGCGTCTGGGCAGCGCGGAACTGGACCTGTGCATGACGGCGTCGGGGCGGTTCGATGCGTACTGGGAACTCTACCTGAAGCCGTATGACGTCGCGGCGGGAGCCATCGTCGTGCAGGAGGCTGGCGGGATGGTCAGCGACCTCGTCGGCGGGGGCGACTGGCTGTACGGGGGGCAGGTCCTCGCCACCAACGGATGGCTGCACCGGGCCATGCTCGACGTCGTCGGCGGCGCGCCTCCTACCCCCCTCGTCGATGGGCAGACGCCTTCTTCCGACACGATGTCGTAAACACGATGGCCGCGGCGGCGGCGACGATCGTGAGGGCTAGCGGCAGCCCTGAGACGCTGTGGAACTCCCGCACGTCGGCGAAGAGGAAGTCGTAGGGACCCTTGTGATCAGGTGGGTAGTGGTCAGCGGCGTACGCCATCCACGCGCGCTCGGCGTCGGCAGCGCCGTACCAGTAGATCGCACCCATCGCGATGGTGATCGCGATGCTGCAGGCGACGCTCCTTCGGTCACGGATCCAGCCCGCGACGCCTCTCTCGCGGAGCGAGAGCAAGGTCGTGAGAACGAGCGCGAGCGCAAACGAGGTCAGAATCCACCAAAACACGAGGATCACGTTTCCGGATCGTTGCGCGGAATCGTCGGCGACGCCGGTTTGGTGTGCGACGAGGTAGCTCTCGTCACATCCCATCGCGTACGCGACCGAGGCGACCGGTAGCAAGCAGATGAGAGCCAGCGTCGTGCGGGCGCGTTGCCTCATGTTAATCGGGGTGATGAAACAACCCCGCGCGAAGTATGCATGGACCGACGCCGGCCAGCAAGTCAGTTCCGCTCGGGGGTGAGAGCGAGGGCGCAGAACCGCGATCGGTCATGGCGAGCCGGCGAAGCACAGGGCTCACTCCGATCATTGGATCGACTTCGGTCGATCAATTCACCCAACTTCGGACAAGCAAGGAGGACAACATGTCGCGGAAAGCGACCTATGCCGCCATGGGATTGATTGGGCCCACGTCCTGCACGATTCCATTTTACTCAAGGCGGACACGCCCGACAACACCCCGCAGTGACCGACGCAGCGTGACCTAGCGACGCCGCTGAAGGTCGCGCAGCAGCGCGTGGGCGTCCTCATTGCGGGGCGCGAGCTCGACGAGCTTGATGGCCCAGTGGAGCGCCTTCGCGAACTGCTGCCTGTCGCGGTGGAAGGTCGCGAGCGCGAACACGAGGTCGAAGTCGGTGGGCGTCCTCCGGTGGGCGTTCTCGAGCACGAACACCGCCGCGTCGAACTTCCCCGTCGAGTTCAGCGCGACGCCGTACGCGTAGCTGTAGATCGGCATGTCCGGTCGCAGGTTGGCCGCCTGCTCGAGGGCGACGAGCGCCGTCGGGATCTTCTTGTTGCGCGCGAGCGCGAGCCCCAAGGCGTGGTGCAATTCCGCGGAATCGACGACGTGGGTCAGGCCCTCGCGCAGGACCTTCTCGCTGAGGTTGTTGCGGCGTCGATCCCTGTGCAGGTCGCCGAGGTTGACGTACGCCTGCACCCATCTGTTGTCGAGACGAATAGCGCGACGGTAGGACGTCGCCGCCTTGTCGAACTCGCCCTGCTGGAACTGCACGATCCCGAGATTCGTGTGGGCCCACGGCTGGTCGCCGTTCAGCATCTGGAAATCCTCGTACTCGCGCAGCGCCATCTCGAACGCCGGGCGCTGTTCGGGAGTCCACTCGGACCTCGGAACCGCGGCGAGGACCCGCGCCGCCTCGGCTCGCACGGCGAGCACCGGGTCTTTCACGAGCGGCGCTGCGGGCTCGAATCGCAGGTTCACGGGCACCCCTTCGAGCGACCCGAGCGCACCGAATCGGACGACCGGGTCCGGGTCCTTCAGGCCGGCGTGGATCGCGGACAGTGTCGCGGGTCCGGGGTATTCCTGGAGC
>CAYYAQ010000090.1:0-9902 GCA_964469555.1 uncultured candidatus Brocadiaceae bacterium
CCGGACCTGGCACAGCCTTCTACATGTGCTGGACGATGGCATCGCCGAACTCCGAGCACTTGAGAAGAGTCGCGTCGTCCATCAGCCGCTCGAAGTCGTAGGTCACCGTCTTGGCGCCGATCGCGCCTTTGATGCCCTTGATGATCAGGTCCGCGGCACCATCCCAACCCATGTGCCGGAACATCATCTCGCCAGAGAGGATGACCGAGCCCGGGTTGACCTTGTCCTGACCCGCGTACTTCGGGGCCGTGCCGTGGGTCGCTTCGAAGATCGCGATCCCCGTCGTGTAGTTGATGTTGCCGCCCGGCGCGATGCCTATACCGCCAACGCAGGCCGCCAACGCATCGGAGATGTAGTCGCCGTTGAGGTTGAGAGTGGCGATCACACTGTACTCTGCGGGCCGCGTCAGGATCTGCTGCAGGAACGCATCCGCGATGACATCCTTGATGATGATCTGTCGTCCTTCGTGCTCGATCACGCACCACGGTCCACCATCGAGTTCCTTGGCTCCAAACTCCCGCTTCGCCAGATCGTAGCCCCAGTCACGGAAGGCGCCTTCGGTGAACTTCATGATGTTGCCCTTGTGCACCAGCGTCACGCTCTCACGACCCATGTCGAGCGCATACTGGATCGCGGCGCGCACGAGGCGATCCGTGCCCTCGGCGGAGACTGGCTTGATTCCCAGGCTCACCGTGTCCGGGAAACGCATCTTGTGAAAGCGATCAGGGAAGTTCTCCTGGATCAACGCCTTCAGACAATTCGTATCGTCCTCGCCGTTCATGAACTCGATCCCGGCATAGATGTCCTCCGTGTTCTCCCGAAAGATCACCATGTCCGTGAGTTCCGGCTTGAGCACGGGGGTCGGCACGCCGGCGAAGTGGCGCACCGGTCGCAGGCACGTGTAGAGGTCGAGTTTCTGTCGCAACGCCACGTTGAGGCTGCGGATTCCGCCGCCAACCGGTGTCGTCAACGGACCCTTGATGCCGATCAGGTGATCGCGAAATGCCTCGACCGTCGAATCGGGAAGCCATTCACCCGTTGCACCGAACGAAGACTCACCCGCGGGGACCGGCAACCACTCGATGGACTTCTTGCCATCGAAGGCCTTGGCTACTGCCGCATCGAAAACCGTCTGTGATGCACGCCAGATATCGGGGCCAGTGCCGTCGCCTTCGATGAAAGGAATGATTGGTGCGTCGGGGACTTTTAGCCCCTCCGATGTCATTTGGATCTTTTCGCCCATGGGAGTCTCTCGGGGTCTGCCGGTTGTACGAGCCGGGAGAGGTTACGGAGGGATCCTCGGCGGGTCGAAGGAATTCCGACCCACTCGAAGGACCTCGCGACCACGCCCTCGCGGCGTCGTGGATAACCCGCGGACGAGAAACCGAGCCTGAACCCCTCGATGCCATCGGAGGGTGTTTGCCGGTCTCCGGGCTGCCAACAGTCCGACCCACGGCGCGACCAAAATACCTATGCGTCGCGTCCGCAATACGAGGGGGATCCGTCTTGAGTTCGACAGCTATTGCATCCGCTACAGCTGACTCGGCGATCGGATTTCTTGGTTAGACGTCTCGGCGAGCGTGACCTCGTCGGTAAGTCCCACGTCCTTCCCTTCCAGCCACGCACCTCGAACACCGGGTCCACGCGGTGCATTCTCCCGGAATCCCAGAAGGAACAAACTCTTCGCATGTGAGATCTCTCTGACGCGCGCTCCGGCTTGCCCGTAGACATCGCAACGGGCTACGATGCCCGGCTCACCCCTCCCCGGAGCCCCCCATGCACACGCTCTCACGCCGCCTGCCTGCCCTGTTCGCCACCGTCTTGCTCGTTGCCGCAATGCACGCCAACGCGCAAGACGGCACCAACGGCGATTCCTCCGTCCCGATGCCGGAGAAGCTCTTCGACACGATGAAGTGGCGACAGATCGGCCCCTTCCGCGGTGGTCGTTCCGGGACGTGCACCGGCGTGATCGGAGATCGCAACACGTATTACTTCGGTGCCTGCGGCGGCGGTGTCTGGAAGACCACGGACGCGGGCCGGCGATGGCACAACGTCTCCGACAAGTTCTTCGGCGGCTCGATCGGAGCGGTGGCGGTCAGCGATTCCGATCCGAACGTCGTATACGTCGGCGGAGGCGAGGTGACCGTGCGCGGCAACGTGTCGAGCGGTGACGGCATGTGGAAGTCGACCGACGCCGGCAAAACCTGGAAGTCGATCGGGCTGAATGACTCGCGACACATCGCGCGCATCCGCATCCACCCGAACAATCCCGACCTTGTCTACGCCGCGGTCATGGGTCATCTCTCGGGACCAAATGATGAGCGCGGCGTGTTCCGCAGCAAGGACGGTGGCACGACCTGGAAGCGAATCCTCTTCGCGAACAAACACGCGGGCGCCGTCGACCTCGTGATGGACCCGGCCAACGCACGGATCCTCTACGCGAGTACGTGGCGGATCATCCGCAAGCCCCACACCCTGGAGAGCGGCGGCGAAGGCTCGGATCTCTGGAAGAGCACGGACAGCGGCGATACGTGGAAGAAGCTCACCGGCGAGAAAAAGGGCCTGCCAAAGGGAACGACGGGGATCATCGGCGTCACCATCTCACCCGTTCGCCACGAACGTGTGTGGGCGATCATCGAGAACAAGGACGGCGGACTGTTCCGCTCGGAAGACGGCGGCGAGAACTGGACCCGCGTGAGCGAGGACCGGAACCTGCGGCAACGGGCATGGTACTACTCACGCGTCTACGCGGACACGAAGGACGTCGACACGGTCTACGTGCTCAACGTGTCGTTCCACCGGAGCAAGGACGGCGGCAAGTCCTTCACGACGATCCGCGTCCCGCACGGCGACAACCACGATCTGTGGATCGATCCTTCCGACTCCAGCCGGATGATCGAAGCGAACGACGGCGGCGCGAACGTCAGCTTCGACGCAGGACGGACCTGGTCCGCGCAGAACAACCAACCGACCGCGCAGTTCTATCGCGTGACGACGGACAACCACTTCCCCTACCGGATCTACGGCGCGCAGCAGGACAACAGCACGGTGCGCATCGCCTCGCGGAGCAACCGTGGCAGCATCGGTGAGCGAAACTGGGAGTCCACCGCCGGCGGCGAGAGCGGCCACATCGCGCCGCATCCGCTCAATCCTGACGTCGTCTACGGCGGGTCCTACGGCGGATACCTCTCGCGGCGCAACCACAGGACCGGCGAGAACCGCAACGTGTCGGTCTGGCCGGACAACCCGCTCGGTTGGGGCGGCAAGGATTTGAAGCACCGGTTCCAGTGGAACTTCCCGATCTTCTTTTCTCCGCACGATCCGAAGGTCCTCTACTGCGCTTCGCAGCACTTGTGCCGTTCGACGAACGAGGGGCAGAGTTGGACCGTGATCAGCGGGGACTTGACGACCAACGACAAGAGTCGCCAGGAGCCGTCGGGCGGACCGATCACGAAGGACAACACCGGCGTCGAGATCTACTGCACGATCTTCGCCGCGCGGGAGTCGCACCTCGAGAAGGGCCTGATCTGGTGCGGTTCCGACGACGGCCTGGTCCACGTGTCCCGCGACGACGGCAAGACCTGGAAGAACGTCACGCCGAAGGGTCTGCCGAAGTGGATGCAGATCAACGAGCTGGAAGTGCACCCGACGCACAAGGGCGGGCTGTACCTCGCCGGCACGCGCTACAAGGAAGACGACTTCGCGCCCTACCTCTACAAGACAACCGACTACGGTCAGTCGTGGACGAAGATCGTGGATGGCATCGCGCCGTCACACTTCACGCGAGTGGTCCGCGCAGACCCGGTGCGGGCGGGACTGTTGTACGCGGGCACCGAACGCGGAGTATACATCTCCTTCGATGACGGCAAGCGCTGGCAGACTCTCAAGCTCGGGTTGCCGATCGTTCCGATCACCGACCTGGCCGTCAAAGAAGACGACCTGATCGCGGCGACGCAGGGCCGGTCGTTCTGGGTTCTCGACAACCTCGACCATGTGCGGCAGTTGAATCCGAGCGTCGCGTTTTTCGACGAACATCTGTTCACACCGGAAGAGACCTACCGGATGGGTGGCGGCGGGCGCTTCGGGCGGCGAGGCGGTGGGACGACCGGGCAGAATCCGGCGTCCGGCGTCGTGATCCGGTTCTTGCTCGGCAAGAAGGTGATCGACGACAAGAAGACCGTGAAGCTCGAGCTGTTCGAGAGCAGCGGGAACTTGATTCGCAGCTACACGAGCACCGCGAAGAAGAACGACGAGAAGTTGACCGTGAAGGCAGGCATGAATCGGTTCGAGTGGAACCGGATGTATCCGGGGGCGACGCGCGTGCAGGGGATGATCCTGTGGGGCGCGTACCTCAACGGTCCGAGCGCCGTGCCGGGCAAATACACGGTGAAGCTCACGATCGGTGACAAGACACAGGAGCGACCGTTCACGATTCGCAAGGATCCGCGGACAGAGGGGACGCAAACGGACATCGAGGCGCAGTTTGCGTTCGTCAGCAAGATCCGCGACAAGCTGACCGAAACGCACGAAGCGATCCTGCGCATCCGCAGCATTCGCGGTCAGATCAACGCGGTCGTGAAGTCGGTCGACAAGGATGAGTCAACGAAGCCGTTGCGAACCATGGGCAAGGACATCAACTCCACGGTCACGGAGATCGAGGAGGCGCTCTACCAGACGAAGAGCAAGAGCAGCCAGGACCCGTTGAACTTTCCGATCCGCCTGAACAACAAGCTCGGCGTCGTCGCCGGCACCGCAGCACGCGGCGACTACCGCCCCACCGACGGTGCGATGGCCGTCGCCAAGGAGATCACCGCGAAGATCGACACGCAGCTCAACATGCTGCGCGATCTCGAGGGCAACGAACTCAAGGCCTTCAACGACCTCGCCTCCAAACTGAAAATCGACCACGTCGTCCCCCGCTCGAAGAAGTAGCACCTTCTTCTTCGCGGGAACTCTCCCCAGGGAAGGTTCTCAGCGCCGACCCGCCTTTCTGTTTGCCTGTTCGCGCTCCCAGAGCGCACGTCGGGCGTCCAGGATCTGTTGACTCATCTTGTCCAACACCTTCCGGGCAGCTCGCGTCGCACGGCGAGGACGTCGCGGTCGAGATCGTCGAGGAGTTGACGCGCCGCCTTCGCATCGCGAGTCGTGTGAAACTTCGCGCGCGTGCGGTCGACCTTGCCGATCACCGCGGCGTACTCGCCGGTCAGAAACGGGTTTGGTTTCGGAACGACGATTCGAGGCGGCGTCCGGATCCAGGGACGGATCTGCAGGCGCGGGACTCGCCAGCGCGCAGCAGGTGGTCTGGAACGAAGTGAGCAATGCCCAGACGAAGCTCACCCGCAAGATCGACGACAACGTCGTGTTGGAGGAGTACGCCACGAGTCTGGAGATGACGCTGAGCGGCAAGGCCACCACCAAGGAGTCCGTAAAGGCCTTCCTCGCCGTGAAGAAAGACACGACCGGCCGCGGCCAACAGGTCAGCGACCGTATGCAGTCGATCGTCGTCGACGGCAAGTCGATCGTCTTCAGCGAAACCCGCGACAAGCAGGCCGACTCCTCCTGGGTCCACCGCAGCTACTTCGCCAAATAGAAAATGCGGCATCCTCCCCGCCGGCCGCGTCTGCGAAGACGTGTTCCCGCGGGGAATTTGGGACACATCTGCGGGTTGCTCTGTACACCGAAGTTATTAGGCTGATCGGCCTATGATGAGAGTCCTCGCAGTCATCGTCCTCGCACCCGCTCTGGCTTCACAGACTGCGACGGAGGTCTCGACGCCGACTCGACCGAGTGTCGACCCGGTCATCATCGAGGGTCGCGTACTGCCGAGCCTGATCGGCAAGAAGCCCTCGACCATCGTGGCATTCGCCTACCGGGACGACGCCTGGCGCCAGATTCCGGTGCAGATCGACGAGCGCGTGAAGCTGCCGTTCGCGAAGATCCTGCGCCGCAAGCAACGCACGGATCCAGAGTCGCTGTTCTACACGGACCCGAACACCTTCACCGGTGCTGACCCGGACGCGAACTTCGACGCCGACGACGAACTCGTGTTCCTCGCGGCGGACGCCGGTGCGATCGCGCCCGACGACGATCCAAAGGGGGTGCGCGCCAAAACTCGGGTCGAGCTCCGATTGAACAACGCCGCCAAGGATCACAGCCTCGTCTACCTCTTCGCGAGCCAAGGCCAACTCAAGCCCGACGCCGGCGCGAAGCACGTTCGCAACGACTTCAAGCTCGTCGCCGGTGCATACAAGGAAGAGTACGAGCTCGGAAATCGCCTGAACCCCGAGCAGACCAAGATCACCGCTCCTGCATACCGCCTCGGATTCAGCGACCGTTGGATCCTCGACGAAATGCGGTTGACGGTCAGCAACGCGCCCGGCCTCGACATTCTCGACGGACACAAGGTGCAGGTCATTCCCGGCAACTGCTTCCGGACGACGAAGACGTTTTCCAACGGGCGCGGCGCGATCATCGCAAACATCGCCGGGCCGATCCGTGCCATTCGATCCGTGATCGGGGCCAATAGTGGACCGCTGACCGAGAGACTCTGGAAATGCTATCCGCAGCGCATCGACGTCATCACCCACCTGCGTGTGCACGCACTTCCCTCGATCCTGATGTTCTTCGACTACAGCGCCGACGCGTTGGGAATGGTCTATCACGACAACAACAACAAGTTGGGCGCAACGATCGACGGCAAGTTCGACCCGATCATTCCCGGCAAGATGCTCTGGCAATTCGTGACCGGCAAGCCGGGCTCGTTGCTGATTCACTACCACCTGGAGACGACGCTCAGGAGACTGGTCGAGTTCTCCCTCTATGACGACAACCGCAAGCCGAAGTGGAACCAGTGCACGGGCGACAACATGGCATTAGGCGCAGGCGGCCCGCTCGCTCAAAACTTGTCGAACACGGATCCGCGCCTCGGGAAGTCCAGCAAGCTGACCTCCTTCGTGATCCTCTACCCGGGCGCCCCGGGGAAGAAGCTCGGACAGGTCAGCGTCCGGGCACCGCGACCGATCGAGGTCGAAGTCAAGTAGCGCTAGGAGCCGCGACCGACCATCGGAACGAAGCTCACGGGAAGGACGACCTGCTGCGTGGTTGCACCGGACTCGTCCTTCTCGACCATGATCAGTTGTTGGTGGGCGCCCGACTCGATGGGCAACACCATGCGACCACCGCGGGCAAGCTCGTCGCGCAGCGCCTCTGGAACTCCCGTGGCGCACGCGGTGACGAGGATCACGTCGAACGGCGCGTGAGCCGCGAGTCCGCACCATCCGTCTCCGTCAAGAACATGAACATTCGCGTGGCCGAGTTCGGCTAGAACCGCGGCGCTGCGCTCACGAAGCTCTGGCACGATCTCGAGGGTGAACACTTCGCTCGCGAGTTTGCCAAGGATCGCAGACTGGTATCCGGATCCCGTTCCGATTTCGAGCACGCGGTGCTCCGGGCGAAGGCGGGCAATGCTCGTCATCAGCGCCACGATGAACGGTTGCGAGATCGTCGCCCCGTAGCCGATGCTCAGCGCCCTATCCTCGAAGGCATGAGGACGCGGATCCGGTGGCACGAAGCGATCACGCGGCACCGACCCCATGACCTCTTCGACCTCGCGGACCGGGCGCACGAGACCCGTCCACGCCACCGTGCGAGTAAACCCGGCGCGGATCGACGCCATCATTCTCGCGACTTGATCCACGCCTGACTATCGCACCCCGCGCGGGACAGAACGCAAGCAGATGGTGCGTTTTCTACATGCCGACCAGCATGAGCACGCCGCAGATGATGCACGCGACGGGTGCGTGCCACACCCGGAGACGGCTGATGCGACGGAGACCGAAGACGCCGAGCAGCGTAGCCGTGGCCATCGTCGCCACCGTACACGCGGTGTAGACGAACGAAACCAAAAGGGCGCCGAGGACACCGTGGCTCTGGCCGGCAGCTAGTGCGACGGGGATCAGCCACTCGCACGGTCCGACGAGAAAAGCCATGGCGAGCAGTGTCATGGCCGGTCGGCTCGCTCGTTGAGGATCGCTCCGATTCCCGCGACGTCGCCACGCGGCCACGCCGAACACTGCCCCCGCCCCGATCATGGTCCACGCGGCGATCTGCGCCATCCCATCGAGCCACGCGGGGATGGTCGCTGCGCAAAAGACCATCAGAGACACGACGAGCACCACGCTGACCAGGCAATGCACGAGGCCCAGGCCCGTCGCGGCGCACGCCAGCCTCCGCGGTGACCACTCGCGGGCTCGCCCAACTGCGATCAAGGGAACGTAGTGGTCCGGACCGGCCAGCGTGTGCACCACCCCAGCCCCTGCGGCGACGAACAGGAGGGCGGTGAGCGTCGCGGGATCCGACATGATCATTCGACCTATCCTATGGACGAGAATCCGAAGAACCAGAGATGTCTCGCTTCGCGTCGGCGCTTCCCGCCCAGACACCACCGTCGTATACAACAGCAATGAGGGCGAACACGATCTCGGTGGTGCTCGCACTGGTCGCCGCGACAGCAACCGTGAGCGCTCAGGACCAAGGCGGAACAACCGTCGTCCGGGGGGGGGGGTGCTGTTCGATGGCGTGCAGGACAAGCGCGTGCCCAACACGGGAATCGTCGTCCGCGGCGGCGTGTTCCAGGAGGTCGGCGCCGACTTGGAGGATCGCGACCTCACCAACGCGCGCGTGGTGCAACTCACCAAGGACGACACCGTCTTGCCCGGGCTCTTCGATCTCCATGCGCACTTCGGCATCGATCTCTTCGGTCGCGGTCGCATCGACGAGATCGAACACTACCCGCGCATATTCCTCGGCAACGGCGTGACGTCCGTGTTCCCCGCGGGGGAGATGACACCGGACAAGATGGCCGACCTGCGCCGCCGCATCGATGCCGGCAAGTCCGTCGGTCCGCGAATCTTCAACTCCGGGCCATACTTCGGCAGCGCGCGTCCAGGATGGAACCGCAACGCCAGCTCCGAGCAGATCCGACAGGAGGTCGACGAGTGGGCCGAGAAGGGCGCGCGGGGTTTCAAGGCCAAGGGCATCCGCGCGGGCCAACTCCGCGCGCTCATCGAACGCCCGCAAGCCACGAAGTACTGGGAGTTCGTCTCCTGACCCACCAGGTTTACATCCAGGGGGGTCTTCGCCGAGAGCAGCGACTGCGCCGTGCACCCGATTGTCGAACCCTTGCGTATGGACATCGGGATGACGAGCGGACCTGCTCCGGACACACCTGCCCGAAGCGGCTGGCAGCAGGCACCGAGGGACACGGGAAACCGTACATGAAAGTCCTTCCGGTCGTGCTTCAGGCTCTTGACCGTACGCTGTACATCGCAAGCTATCATCTCGAGTTGTTTCGATTGCACGATTCTTCGTATCGGTACATTCATGACCATGTCCCCTCTCGGCCCGTCCACTCTCGCCGTCCACGCCGGCGCCCCATCCCCGCGCATCGAGGGGTCCGCCGTCACGCCAATCTTCCAGGGATCGGTGTTCGAGCACACCGGTGCCACCGAGTACTCGGCGATCCGATACCCGCGGCTCAGCAACCTGCCGAGCCATCGGTCGGTCTGCGCGAAGCTGGCCGCGCTGGAAGGCACCGAAGCAGCGCTCGTCACCGCGAGTGGGATGGCGGCGATCACGACGGCCGTGTTCGCGGTGATGGCTGGCGGCGGGCACTTGCTCGCCCAAAACACCCTCTACGGTGGGACCTTCACGTTCTTGCGCGATGTCTTCAAGGACATCGGCTTCACGTACGACCTGATCGATCCGACGGATCCGTCGTCGTGGGAAGGCAAACTCCGGGACGACACCCTCGCGATCTACACCGAGGCGGTCGGCAACCCGAACCTCGTCGTCGCGGATCACACGGCCGTCGTCGACTTCGCACAGGAGCACGGGCTGGTCTC
>CAYYAQ010000090.1:9912-18175 GCA_964469555.1 uncultured candidatus Brocadiaceae bacterium
CCCCGTTTTCCTTTCCTCCCGCCGGTTCGCTGTACAGCACGTTCGCCTCGCCGGTGAACTTCAATCCCGCGGCCGTCGGCTACGACATCGTTCTGCACAGCGCCACGAAATACCTCAACGGCCACTCGGACCTCGCGGCCGGCGTGATCGCCGCGAGCGAGGAGTGGATCGACAAGATCCAACCACGGCTCACCCACCTGGGCGGAACGATGGACCCGCACTCCTGCTTCCTGCTCGAACGCGGCATCAAGACGTTGGTTCTCCGGGTCGAGCGACAGAACGCCAACGCGCTGGCGATCGCCGAGCACCTCGAGGGCAACCCGGCGATCGACCGCGTGCACTACCCCGGTCTGGAAAGCCACAAGGGCCACACGATCGCGAAAGAGCTGTTTCGCGGATTTGGCGGCATGGTCACTTTCGAGATCAAGGGCGACGGTGCGGCAGCGGCGGCGTTCATCGATCGCCTGCGATTGCCGATCCATGCGCCGAGCCTGGGCGGCGTCGAATCACTCGTCACCCGACCGGTGACTACGTCCCACCTCGCGATGACAACCGATGAACGCGCCGCTGCCGGGATGACCGAGAACATGGTCCGCATGTCGGTCGGAATCGAGGACGTCGCGGACCTCATCGCCGACATCGACCAGGCGCTTGCCGGATAGGGAAGGAACATGCTGAACCGTTCCATCTGCTGTCGTGAAGTGCTGGGCAAGCTGCTGTAATAGTACGCGCCGATGGTCCGTTCGAGACGATCGACGCCGTGGGGCAGCGGCTGAGCCGTGCCAGGCGGCGACTGCGGCAGGCATTGGCGCATCGACGGGCAGACGAACAAGGCCAGGACGAGGCGCGTTCTCGACGAACTCGTCTAGCACAGGACCATGGCCAGCGCGACCACATCTGCGCGACGGAAGGGGCGTCCGATCGTCGTGTTCCAGGCTTTCGGCGACATCCGCGGACTTTGTTGAAGCGCCGCGCAGAGCTTGAGGGGAGTTCCCCTTCCAGACGAAAAGGTGCTGTCGCTGCTGAAGAACAAGTTCGAGACGTGTGAACAGACCGCGGTCGGCACGACCAATGGGGCCGGCGCAAACAACGTGCAGATCGTCATCCTCTCACCGGACCACCGGGTACTGCACGCGTTGCCCGGTTTCTGGCATCCGGAAGACTTCGCCCGCGAACTCCGGCTCAGCCTGGTCCTCCACAGCCTGTGGAAGAGCAAGCAATCCATGAAGGCGAAAAAGGACACGTACCGGCGGTTGCAGTTGTTCGCCCTGAAGACGCACGCGAGGGAGACCTTCGCGCGGAGTAGGTTCCAGGGCTTCGCCCAATCGACGGAGCAGAAGAAGGCGATGCTCGGCCCCCGAGACACATTCACGAAGCCCGGCGGCAGCCTCAAGAAGATCAACCAGATCGTCCACGAACGCATGTCCCGGCTCCCATTCAGGATCTGGACACAGTTCCAGATGCTGATCCCTGAGTTCGCTGATCTCGGCGAACGGTTCTACGACCTCAACGACGATGTGGACGGCCGAGGCAAGCCGTTCAAGATCGCGGCCAGGAACGCGAGGGCCAAGGACTTCAAAGAGAAGGTCGCCAAGGCCCGGCGCAAGGCAGGCAAGAAGAGCAAGAAACGACGACGTTGAGCACGCTCACGTTTCGCCGCGCGCGGCCTGGACCAGCCCCTCGAACAGACGTTGCTGGACCGGGTCGTGCGCCGCGGTGATCTCCGGGTGCCACTGCACCGCGAAGAGCCACGGGTGTTCGGGCATCTCGAGGGCCTCGATCACGCCGTCGGGCGCGTGGCCGACAACCGTCAAGCCGTCGCCGACCTCGTCAACCGCCTGGTGATGCCAGGACATCGGCTCCATGCGGCTCTCGCCCAACAAGTGCGCGAGGCGCGAACCAGGGTCCAACACGACTTCGTGCGACACGGGCCCGAACTTCCGGTCCGTGTCCGCCGTCACGCGATGCTCGATCGCGTTCTCGACGCAATCGGGAACGTGCGGGAACAGGTCTCCACTCAGAGCGACGTTCAGCAACTGCATGCCGCGGCACGTCGCGAGCAGCGGCATCTGCACTTCGATCGCCTGATGAATCAGGTCGACCTCATCGTGGTCTCGCTCGGGGTCCACGTCCTTGATCGAGTCATGCGCCTCGCCTTCGTAGAGTTCGGGATCGACGTCGACCCCACTCGGGATCAGAAGGCCATCGATGGTTTCGAACCACTGGTTCAAGCTCGGTTCTCCCGGCGGCATCAATACCGGGATACCTCCCGCCCTACGAATACACTCGACGAACTCCGCGGGAAGTGAGAAGTGTCGTTCGAAGTTTCGCCCGAACGTCGGGATGCCGATGAGCGGGTTCTCCATCACGTCGTGATCGAAGACATGTCGAGCGCGCCGTCGTAGCCGTAGCCCGGGCACAACAACGAGCCCACTTGCAATCGACCATCTTCGATGCGCACCGCCACGCCGTCCCCATGCGCGAGATAGAGGTCCGGGTGCTTCGCGAGCGCTGCCTGTGCGAGTGCGGCAGGAAGATGGTCCAGGCCGCGAAAGTAGTGATGGCCGTTTCGTTCCGCATGCGAAACGCCGAGCGCAGAGATGGTCGCCAGATCCTGTTGCAGCGCCACGACGGGAAGGTTTGTCAGGTCCTCCGCGGACTGGAAGAGGTCGCCTTCCAGAACGTCGCACAATCCGCGATTGATCAACGCCCGGAACACGCCCTTGCAGTTCTTGATGGAAACACCTCGATAGCCCAGTCCGACCGCCAACCGGAACGCATCGATCCCGCAATCCGCCTCGTCGATGATCACCGGTGTCACCTCACTGACGCCGGCGAGGTCCTTCCGCGAATGGATGTCGAAGGTAGAACTCCTGGGCAACGGTTGTTCGATGAAGAGCAGTCGCTCGAGCATTGGCGCCCCAATCGCATCGTCACCGAGGCGATCCAACAACCCGCGCAGACTGGCGAGATCCGAGTACTGCTCGTTCGCGTCGAGCGTGAACTCGTACGGGGCGCATGGCGAGAGAACTTCCCCGATACGGATCAGGCGATCGAAATCCGCGTCCGGGTCTCCACCGATCTTGAGTTTGAAATAGCGCAGTCCGTAGTGGTCGATGTCGTCCTTGAGCGTCTCGGGGAAACCGTCGTCGACCGCTTCGCGACCGGAGTCACCGGACAGGTCCTCTCGGGACAGAGGATCGACCATCCCGACCGTGTGCCGAACGTGCAGGGTCGACGTCGGCTTCTCGCCGATACTGTCGCGCAGACTCCAGTCCGTCAGCTCATCGTGCACAACGCCTGGCGCGAAGCCGAACAAGTCCTCGCGCAGGGCCCCGAAGAACGACTGCCCCGCGGCTCGGCAGGTCGCGTCGATGAGCGCCCGCTCGCAGAGCGTGACACCGAACCCTCGCACCATGGCATCCGTCGCCTGGGGATCCGGCACCCGCTCCCGGTACAACTGCCACCACAGCTCGAACACGCGGCCTCTTCGACCGCGCAGCGCTGCGGCCGCCGCGTTCGCCTCGCGCAAGAGGTTGTCGGAGTCCTCGTCGAGTGTCTTGTCCGGATCCTTCTCGAACCACTTTGGTGCGAGCAAGTCGGCGGCATGGCCTACCGTGACCCGGCCTTCCCCTGAAGCGATTGTCAGCCGGGCGGTGCACAGCGGAATCCGCCGCAGCGTGACGGCGCCGAAACTGAAGGGCATCCGCAGCGTGACGGGAGCGACATGGAACTCGACGCTTTCGACTTGGATTTCGATGAGTTCATCATAGCCACCGTGTGCGAAGATCCAGCGAGAGCCCACTGCGATCGGGTACTCTGAGCGCCAGCGCCGAGGATCCAGTTCGGTGGGACGACTGGTCGAAATCCGTACTGGCCACGATACCCACATGAGAATCCGCACCATGCTCTGCACCACGCTCCTCGCCCTGTTCCTCGCCCCGTTGTGCGACGCTCAGACCGGGGCAGCGCCCAAGGTCAAGCCCCCGCAACAGCCCGATCGCCTGGTCCTGAAGACGGGCACGGTGATCACAGGGAATATCGAGAAGCTCACGACCGACGAGGTCACCTTCAAGGTCACCGGCAAGGGAACCGTGCATCTGCCGCGGACACGCATCCGCGCGATCCAGCCGAAGGGCCAGGACGTCGGCATCTACGGCATCAAGCCGCCGAAGACGAAGGGCGACGAAGCACCGAAGACCTACGTGCGCTACGACAAGGGCCAGAAGAAACAGGGCGTGAAGGGCACGCTCAGCACCGGCGTCAGCCGCTGGTTCCACCCCGCGACCAACACGACGATGTTCCTCGTCGGCGCGGTGCACATCGGCGAGCAGCCGTACTACGACCGCGTGCAGGAGATCCTCGACCAGACCGACGTGGTGTTGTTCGAGGCCGTGCGGAAGAGCGACGGCGGGATGAGCGATGAGCAGCTCGCGAGCATGACCGCTCTCGGCAAGATGCAGATAGCGATGAAGGACGCGCTCGGCCTGGAGTTCCAAAAGGACGCGGTGAAGTACAAACGTGACTTCTGGAAGAACGCCGACGTGGACTTCGAGACTCTTCAGAGGCACATGAAGGAGAACAAGTCCAGCCTTCCGACCGACAACCCGATCGTCCGCATCTTGCTCGGCCTGGTCACGACATTGATCTCCGCCGCCAAGGAAGACGCGCGCGCGAACGACCTGCTTCGCGGACAGCTCGCGCCGGTGCTGGCACAGGCCGACAAGATCCTCGCGACGAAGATGAAGAATCTCAGTTCTTCCCTGATCCTGTTCCGCAACGAGAAGGCGATGGAGTTCGTCCAGAAGGAGCTGAAGGACGGACCAAAGGGGCGCTGGTTGTCACTCTTCTACGGCGCGGGCCACCTGCCGGACCTCAACAAGCACCTTCTGAAGGGCGGCTGGAAGTACCAGGGGGCCGACTGGATCACGGCCTGGCACTTCACCGGCCGCTAGCGGCAGAAACTCAGCTCGAGCCCGTTCGACGCGACAGCGCTATTGTTTACAATGGCGAGGCTCTGCAACGAGAGCCGGAAGCCGTGGAGCGCCGGCTGGTTCGGAATCGACACGGGTAGCGACGAGTTCCCCAAGGTGTCTGCGGGGATGAGCAAGGACAGCGCCTGCGGACTCTTGATCAACATCGTGAATCCGAGGGTTCCCACCGGCACGACGTCCAGCGCACAGGCAGGCCGTCAGGGAAATCCGCCGGGATTCCCGCGCTCAGCCTTCGTCGGTCGTAGGGAGCCACCGCGTCACGATGTCATCCAACCCGGCTTGCGCCTCTCGAGGAACGCCGTCATCCCGTCCTTGGCTTCCGGAGTCGACCGCACCTGGGCGATCCACTTCGATGTGATCGGGATCGCATCTTCCAGCGACATGGAGCCCATGGTCTGGATCAATCCCTTCGCACTCGCGACCGCGGACGGACCAGATGAGAGCAGCTCGCCGATCACGCGGTCCACCTCCCCATCGAGTTGATCCTCGGGCACGGACTTGTGCACGAGTCCGATCCGTTCCGCCTCACGACCGTCGAAACGCTCACCGGTCAGGAACAGCGCGCGCGCACGACCGACGCCGATCTTCTGGATGACGAACGGGGAGATCACTGCCGGCACGATCCCGAGCTTGACCTCGGTCAACCCAAAGAGCGTCGTGTCCGCGGTGATCGCGATGTCCGCCGCCGCCGTCAGTCCCGAGCCTCCTCCGAGGGCGTGGCCGTGAATCCGAACCACCACGGGCTTCTTGCACCGCGCGATGCTGAGGAACATCTCGGCCATGTGCTTCGCGCTCGCAGCGTTCTCCGCCTCGGGCAACTCCGCCTGTTCGGTCATCCAGGTCAGGTCGGCACCGGAGCTGAAACTCTTGCCGTTGCCCGACAGCTTGACGACGCGGGTCGACGCGTCGTCGTTCGTCGCGGTGAAGCAAGTCTTCAGGTCGTCGACAACCGTACCGTTGAACGCGTTGCGCTTGTCAGGTCGGTTGAGCCTCACCTCGAGCACGGCGCCATCGCGCGCGAGTTCCAGGGTCTCGAAGTTCGGATAATCCATGGACGGATTGTGGCCTGGATCACGTGGGATCGAGAACGTCTTCGCGGTCGATTTCGGTGCGGGTGAGTTCTCCTCGCAGTTTGAACCACACCCGCGCGACGAGAGACACCGCGACGACCGTCAGGCCGACAGTCAGACCCCACCACAATCCCTCCGGTCCGCCGCCGAGCCCGAACGCGAACCAATAGCCCGCCGGAATCCCGATGACCCAGAACCCGACGAGGTTGATGATCATCGGAGCCTTCGTATCGGCGACACCGCGGAGCGCGCCCAGCGAGACGACCTGGACTCCGTCCATCACCTGGAACACCGCCGCGATCGGCAACAGCAGGATGCAGATCTGACTCGCACCCACGTCCGGGTTCTCCGTGAACAGCGCAGTGAGCGGTTCGGGAAACAGGACGAAGATCGCGGCGAAGATACCCATCAGGACCGCCGCGAGCACAAGGGCAATCAGTGCGGACCATCGCGCTCCAGAGATGTCTCCGCGCCCTATTCCGTTTCCGACTCGGACGACCGTGGCCGAGGACAACCCGAGGGGGAACATGTAGGTCATCGAAGCGAGGTTGATCGCCACCTGGTGGCCGGCGAGCGCCGAGTATTCCGCGAGCCCGGGGACATGAATCCAGCCCATCCACATCAGCGTCATGCCGAACGCACCGAACTCGAGCAAGATCTGCGCACCGATCGGCGCGCCGACACGAACCAGTCGACGCAGGGCGGCAGTTTCGAAAGCGCGGCGGGACCACGATGTGAGATGTACCCAGATCTGCCCTCGACCTGCGAACAGCACTACGGCCAACATCAACCACCGCGAAGCGAGCGTGGCGATCGCCGAACCCTGAACCCCCATCGCGTCCGCTCCGAGGTTGCCGAAGATCAGTGCCCAGTTCAGGAACACGTTGACGAGGTTCGCGACCAAGATCGTCCAAACGACGGGCACCGTGCGGTGGTACGCCTGCATCGTCGTCCTCATGATCTGAAACAGATAGAACGGCAGGATGCTCGGGATCAGCGTCCAGACGTAGTCCGCAGCGAGACCGGCGAGTCCCGAATCCTGGCCGCACGCCAGCAGCACGGGCTCGACGAACGTGTAGGCGATTCCGGTCGGGAACGTCAGCACGACGGCGAGAACCACTCCGCGCTGCATGTTCCGGGTGATCGAACCCTCGTCCCCGGCGCCCACGGCCTGCGACATCACCGGATCGAGCGCCAGCAACACGCCGAAACCGAACATCATCAGCGCGATGCTGTAGAAGTTGCCGAGGCCTGCCGCCGCGAGGTGCGCCTCGTCGAAGTGCCCGACCATCATCGTATCGACGAACCCCATCAGCATCATGCCGACCTGCACCATGATCACCGGCAGCGACAGCTTCGCCAGGGCGCGGAGTTCGATTTTCCAGGGTGGATGCACAGACGGTTCGGGGGCGGTAGATTGGGGCGGGAATCATCACATGGCCGGATACTCAGGCACGCCCCTCCCCAAAAAACTCGGCATCAAGGAAGGACACCGCGTCTACCTGGCTGGACCGCCAAAGGGCTTCGAAGACCTGCTCGTGCCGATGCCGCCCGACGTCACCGTCCAGACGACGGTACAGGGCGCAGCGAAGCTCGACGTCATCCTGCTGTTTGCGAAGAGCAAGGCGATGGTCGCGCAGCGATTCGCACCGCTCGTCGACAGGATGCAGAGCGACGCGGGGCTGTGGGTGTGCTGGCCGAAAGAGAGTTCCGGAGTGGAGACCGATCTCGACGATTCGTTCGTGCGGGAGTACGGGTTGTCGACGGGACTCGTCGACAACAAGGTCTGCGCGGTGGACGAGACGTGGTCCGGACTGCGGTTCGTGATTCGGGTGGAGAATCGCTAGGGGACGTACATCGGGATGGGTTCGTCCTCTAATGAGATGTCGTCTGGCAGGGTCGCGTCCGCTGTCTCGGCGTCGACCTGGCAGGTGTTCGCCGGGCTCGCGCCATCGATGCGGACCTGCGCCGCGCGAAACGTCTCGAGGAAGCCGAGCTTCGTGAGCAGCGGCGTCAGGCGCGGCAGGAGTCTCGTCGTTGCGAAGAGCAGGATCAGCAGGCTGGACCCGAACCACCTCGTGCGGTAACCCACGACCTGGAACCGCCTATCTAGAATCGGTCGGGCGATGTCACTCGGGATCGGCATCGGCATCGTGCCGGCGTACTCGCGCACCCGCGTCACGAGCACGTTGGAGTAGG
>CAYYAQ010000090.1:18185-21414 GCA_964469555.1 uncultured candidatus Brocadiaceae bacterium
CTCGCGTGGTCTCGGCCTCCCCACCGATCACGGTGACGGAGTAGCGACGCGGCCACAGCTTCAGGAGCTCCCAGATGGTGAAGAAGACGAACTCGAGCTTGCTGTGAGAGTCGTGTTTGTCGCGGAAGATGTTCACGCGGCAAACGATGCGACCCATGAACCCGATCTCGTAGAACATCAGGAAGCGGGAGCCGCCCCTGACGACCGCGAGCGGCACGTCGACGAGGCGCCTCTTCTTTAGCATCGCCACGAACGCGTCCACGGCCTGGGGGAGTCCCAGAGCCCGACTCAGCACGTTGATCGTGCCGACGCCGTAGAAGGCGATCGGGGAGCGCGACGAACCCATCGCGTTCACGAACTTGTTCGCCGTGCCATCACCACCCAACAGTACGCAGTCGTCGTCACCGCAGAACTCCACCTGTCTCGGGCCATCGGAGCCCGGTTGCGTTTCCGTGTCGCGCACTTCCCGGCCTGAGAGACCCACGGAAATCTTGTCCGCGATGTCACGACCCATCTTGGTCCCGGACACGGGATTGACCACGAAGGCGAGACCGGGTCGCGACGTGGGGTCACTCATGAGAAGAACGCCTCCCACGTACGAAGTCGGGTCAGGACCGCCAACTCTTCGCCAGCTTCTTCTTCGCTGCTTTCTTCGCTGCTTTCTTCGCCGCGATCCCCGCGAACGGCAGCGGCTGTTTGGGGTCGCAGTGGTATCCGTTGGGATAGACGGAGTGCGGCAGGTAGTAGCCGATCGAGCCGTACTGGATGCCCTCCTCCATCTTCTTGTCGATGTTCTTCCGGATGACTTTGCGAAGCGCTCCGATCACCTCGCGGCGGTCCTCGGATAGCTTCGAAAGGTACCCTTTGACGGCGCTTGATGTGGATTTCACGGTTAGTCGGGACTCACGAGAACGGGTGGAGAATTCCGACACTCTAGCGTCCGCATGGTCCCCACGGAAACGATCGTGATTCGCACCGATATCCCGACCATCCAAGCCGCGATCAACGCCGCCCTGCCGGACCCGGTCGGCCTGAGCCCCGCAAGCAAAGGGACTTACGACGAATCAAGGAAGCTCCTGTTCGGTTCCGGCGGGCGATGGCACGTGATCCGCCAACCAACCAGCGCGGTCGTTCGAACCGCGAGTCACACAGAAGTCCAATTGATGACCACTATCCATGCTTCCTCTCGCCGTTGTGCAGGCCGCGGCCTGTCCCGTTCCTTCTCCCTCGGTTCCAGATGCGTCGTCCTGGCCGCCGCCACTCTAATCTCGGGGCAGTTCGCCACGAGCCAGGGAGTCGCGACCTACTTCAACCGGAACATCACTGCCGAAGCGAACATGCGCATCAAGAACTTCGCCGCCGCTGGTCACAAGATCATCTGCGTCGCGTTCCCCGTCGCCGGCGGTAACCGATACAGCATCGTCACGGACGAGACGTTCTACAACCCCAACGTGCCGGCCGAGATGCATTCGAAGATGCTGAGCTATTGGAAGGCAGGCCACTTCCAAGCGCTCTATGCGACGGCAACGTTCCCGCTCGCGGTGAGCAACATCGCCCCAATCAAGTTCCAGTAACGTTGATTGCTTGCGTCAGGGGACGGCGTGGGTGCGACGTGCACCCACGCCGCTTTCTTGTACTCACGAATCGCGAAGCCTGTCCAGCGCGGCGCGCAGCTCAGCGACGTCGGCTTCCAGCTGCTCGACTCGTTGTTGAAGCCCTGCTTCCGGCGGATCTACTGGTAGCGGTGCCAGCGAAGCAGCCGGCGTCGGTGCCGATCCGGCTTGGTCGCCTTGGTGCGCGGGGCTCATCGGACCGAGCAGGTGACACCAACGGTGATCGCGTTCTCGCGGACGTTTCGACTGTTGCTCGACGAGTGGCGCCGGGCGGGCGGCGAGACCGCGCAACACTTCTTCGATGGCGTGGGGCGTCGCCGTGAACCCCAAGCGGGCGATGCGAGGCTTGAGCGCGCCCGGGGCCTGCGGACCGCGGATCAGGAGCTCGCAGAGGACGGCTTTCTCGTGCTCGTTGACGGCGTGTTGGGATTCCAGTCGATGCGCGTATCGCGTCGCGTGACCACCCGTCGACGTCGTGGTCTTCGCCCAGGCCACGGCCATCAACGCGTTCATGGCACCGTTGACCTCGAACTGTTCGAGACCCATCTCCGGATCGCGGTTGCTCTTCTGGTTACAGGCGGCGATCAGGGTATTTTCGGTGAGCGGGTAGGACTCCGGGACGGCGAGCTCCTTCTCGATGAGGACGCCGATGATGCGCTGTTGAGTGCAGTCGAGTTCGGATGGCATACGGTCGGTCATCGTAACGATTGCCAGGGCTTCGCCCACTCGATAGAAAGCCCGGATGCCGAAAGCCGTGCTGCTCGTCTTCCCCGCCTTGCTCCTCGCCGTGGGCTGTTCCGGACCCGCAGCTCTACCGGGAGCGGGCGACGACACGCCGGAGGGTCGGCTGGCGAACATGGCGTGGATGGCGGGCAACTGGATCGGCAAGACCGAGGACGAGCTCAGGCGACCGGAGGAGGAGGGCGTCTTTCTTTGGGAATCGCACTACACGTCACCCGCCGGCGGGCTGCTGCTCGGCATGACGAAGCGGTACCGGAACGGGAAGAGCTTCTTCTTCGAATACGAGACCTTCTCCGTCGAGGACGGCAAGCTCGTCGCGCGGCCCTACCTCCAAGGAACTGCGTCCGTCGCCTTCCCACTCAAGTCGCTCGACCGGGAGGCGCGCCGCGCCGTGTTCGAAAAACCCGGCCACCAACCGAGCACTCTGGACTACTGGCGCATCAACGCTGACACGCTGGTGATTTCGGTTACGAGCCCACCGGGTCCCGGGGGAACCGCTCCCAGGGGATTCCGCCTCGTGATGAAGCGGCCAGGGTCCTAATCAGCGCTTTCGCCCGCCGCGAGGTTTCCAGTCGGGGTTTGGTTTCGGCATCGTCGCATCGACGGCGTGGCGCCAGGTGTGGAGATCGTCGCGGAGCTCTTGGGTCTTCTGCGGCATCTCGCGGGACAGGTCGACCTTCTCGCCGGGGTCGGACGCGAGGTTGTAGAGCTCGACGCGCGGTTCGCCGCCGACACTGGGCCACGGCGCAGCTGGCTCGTGAAACTCGATGAGCTTGAAATCGCCGGTGCGTATCGCGCTGCCCGGAGTGCCCCCCTGGTTGCCGTAGTGCGGGTAGTGCCAGAACAGGGATCGGGGCCAGGATTGGCGACTGCCC
>CAYYAQ010000091.1:0-21084 GCA_964469555.1 uncultured candidatus Brocadiaceae bacterium
CTGAGTTGCCAGAGTCGCTCGCCGTGCTCGTCGACCTGACCGATGTCTCCACGTTCGGAGTAGTAGAACGCCGACGAATCCGCGAGATACATCCGCACGGTGGCCTCGTGCTTGACCGCAGGAACCGTTCGCGCCACTTCTCCCGTCGCGCCATCGCAAACCTCGCCGCCGCCGTCTTGCAGCACGAGACCGAAACGTCCGTCGTGAAGCTCACGGATCGACTGGACGCGGCGTGTCTCCTCGATCTTCCTCCAGACGACTGCGCCATCCCGACAGCGAAGCGCGACGAGGTAGCCACCGCGAACGTGTGTGATCAGCGTGTCCTCTACCCGGACGAGCGACAACACGTCCTGCCCCACTTCGGTGTCCCACAGCACCTGTTTCTTGCGCCAATCCGCACAGTAGACGTGGTTGTCCGCCGAACCGACGAAGATCCGGTCACCGTCGACGACCGGCGGCGCTTCGATGACGTTGCCGCAGCGCAGCCTGTAGAGAATGCGTCCATCGTCCGGGTGCAGGATGAACAGCGATTCGCGCGCGGCGATGGCCAGCCCCGCAGACTCCGTCCTGCTCAGCGGGATCACTACCGGCACGATGCGTTCCACTCGTGGGAAGAGTCTCGTCCACAACCGCTTGCCTTGTGTCGTGACGGCGTGGACTGCACCACGGACGTTCGTGACGAATAGCGTGTCCTTGAATCGCGCCGGGGGAGAGAGTAGGTCGCCGTATTCGCCGAGTTGGACCTTCCATTCCTTTGTCTTCGCGCCTCGGGCGAGGGGAATACCGTGAAGGACTCCATCTCGCGTTGTGACGAAGAGTGCGTTCGCAGTGACCTCCGGCGACGTCTCGACGGGAGAGTCGAAACGCATTTTCCGAATCGGGGCGCGCAACGCCCGCAACGGGTTGTCCGGATTCTCGGGGACCGACCTCCCGGCTTCGTGATCGATGTCCGCCACGCCCGGAATCATCAGCGCGACTGCCGCCATCAGCACAGCGACAACGGACGTCATCACCTTTGGCGCTGGTCGACCACTCCACCCCGCGATCGGGTTGACGACGCACCGCCGCACGGTCCACCAGTGCCTGGCGAATCCCTTCTGGATCATGAAGTCCTGGATGGTCAACGCGGTCCGTCGACTGCCCTGAATCCATCGCCTACGCATCCCGTGCCAGAGTGCGGCGAACCATCGGCAGGGACGCGCTACGAGTTCGTGCCGACTGCACCACGTCGCCATCCCCCGCATGAGGCTTCGACTTGCGACGTAGCGCAGCCCGCGGTGCGCGGCGTGCGTGATCCGCTTGAATACCCGGCGACTCTTCGCGAGGCGTGCGTGCTGGATCCACATCCGCAGTTCCGCGACCTCAGGACCTTCCCCTTCCGTACGCATCGCGTGTTTGAAGAACGTGATCGCCAGCGCGAACTCCTTCACCCGCATCGAGGCCTGTCCCTTCTCGAACGCGTGCTGCCGCGTCAGAGGCACGGCCAGACCCTTGTCAACGAAGCCCGAGATCCGCTCGGCGTGCGTCAGGAGGTTGCCGGGCAGCACGGAACAGACTTCACTGAGAGGCCGCTTCCCATCCATCCGAGCGAGAAGGCGAGCGTCGACATCAGCGACGTCCTCGGTGTTCTCGGTCGGAGTCGTACCCAGGAGAATCGTCGCCGGGCCGAGAGTGCAAAACACCGTGCGGCGCAGCTCGTCGGCGCGGTAGTGCGCATCGAGAAGGAGCGAACTCACTTCGAACGAGTATGTGTGGATTCGACCCAACCCCTCGTCACCGAGAGCGTCTGCGAGAGAGAGACCCTCGAAGAACTCGTATTCCCCCTCCTGCCAGAACATCAGGTCGGTGAGCTCCATGCAGAGACTGTCTTCGAACTTCTTCCTGAGATCCGCCTCGGCGATGCGCCCCGTCTCGACCAGGATGGCCGCGAGAGTCTTGTCCGATTCGATTTGCTCCTCGCGTGCCGTTGCGAATCGCTCGCGAGTGAATCCGTTGTCGCGGACCAGTGCTTCGCGCAGCACGCGCAGGGGCGAGAACTCCAGACGCAGTTCGGCGATCTCCTGCTCGGCTTCGGCGATGTCCTCCTCGGTGAGGACTCCCTGATCGACGAGGATTTCGCCGAGCATGGAGTACCGCGAGAGCTGCGCACCGAGCGCGCGCTCGAGTTGGCGCTGGGTCAGCTTGCCGGAGACGACAAGGTACTCGCCGATCCGGAACTGCGGACGAGAGTCACCACGCAGGGCCTCGAGGTGTTCGAGGCAATACGCGGCGTCGTTGCTCTTCACACAGCCCGTGGCCACGAGGAGCCGGGAGAGAGTCTGGTCGGCCATGCAGGCGATCGCCGCGGTGACCTGCTCGGCAGTCAGCGCGTCCGAACTGAGGATCGCATCGTGGAGCGAGGGCTTCGAGCCGGGCTTGCTGCGCAGCTCCGCCATCCCGGCTTTCGAGATCACACCGGAGTGTACCAGTACGTCCTCGAGCACGGACTCGGGGATGTTTCGAGGCGCGAGAGCGGCCTCGAGATCGGCCTTTGTCAGGCAGCCGCATGCGACGAGAATGTAGCCGAGTCGCGTGTGCGGGAATGCCGCGGTCATCGGTCGGTGCACGCCCGAACGACGCCACTCGAGCGCCCTCGTGAGTTCCTCGTCGAATCGCTGCTCGGCCTGCTGATCGTCCGATTCGATCAACCCACGTTGGTGGAGTACCTCGGCGAGCGGAGGGAGCTCGTGTTGATTGACCGCGAACACGAGCCGACCCATCTCGAAGGACAGGTACTTGCTTCGGCGCCCTTCCCGGAACCGAAGGGTGCCCGAGCGTCCGGACTGGGTCAGGAACTGCAGCACTTCGGATGCTTGCAGTTCATCTAGACGTCCTCGAATTGCCATCGACTTCCTTGTGTCACGTCGGGCTACCCGGATGTTCCGTGATCATCCCAAACCCATCTGTCATCAATACTTGTCGGAATCGGCCACAAACGACCTTGACGGGTACCGGAACCCCTCGTTCGTATCGGATGGTGGCGCGCGAACCCGGGTGCGGCGCGACGCGATCGGCGTCTCGCCCCCCCGAGGACTCCCCCAATTGCCCCGGAGAACGCAGCGAGGACGCCCAACCATGGGTGGTTCTTTGTCGCTTCCGATCGACTCGTTTCGTCTGCTTCGGACTCGCGCTCGGTTTCTTCGGCGCACGCGTAGACGGAGCCGCTGAGTTCTTGCGCGCGAGAGACAGTTACTGGTCTCAGCCGCCGGCGCGCTTGACCAAATAGCCGCGCTTTTGCAACTCGGCAACGAGAACGTCACGTTGGTCACCCTGGATCTCGATGACACCGTCCTTGACGCTGCCACCTGTGGCGCATCGTTGTTTGAGTTCCTTCGCGAGAGCCTTCAGTCCCGCTGCGGGGAGAGGAATGCCGGACACGAGCGTGGCCGACTTGCCTTTTCGCCCCTTGCGATCCAACGAGACTCTCACGATGCCGTCCCCCTCCGCGATCTCATCCGTGACCGCGCACGTACAATCACTCGGCACGGCCCCACAGCCAGGACACACCTGACCAACCTCGCTGTCCCAGACGAGGCCACCCTTCCGGCTGCGTTTCTTGCTGGCCATGCAGTCTCGTCGGTCGCGGCTACCGGTCCTTCTTCTGCTTGTCCCGCTTGTGCCTCGCTGCTTCCTTGGCCGCCTTCGCTTCCGCCGCCTTGATGGCGTCCACCGCCGCAGTCTCAGCCGCGACAGCCCTTTCCCCATCACTCGACGCCGCGGTCGTCGCCGCACCCTTCATGAGAGTGATGATCGCGATCACGAAATTGAGCGACTTCGACACGGCCTTCGCTTCGCCGAGAGCGATAGTGACCACGAGGTCGGTGCGGTCGATCGCGAAACTCACCTTCTTGGCCAGGGGCTTCAGAGTTGCGAAGCTCTTTTCGGCCACAAGGTCGCCGAGCGCGAAGAAGGAGGTGATCCGCGGCTTCGCTTCCTGGGCGGATACCGCGCCGCAAATCGTGACCGCGGCGAGTGTGAGTCCTGGCAAGGATCGCATGGGCACGTTCTATCCGACCGCCCCTCCATGGGGGCGCAGAATCGCACCGAGCTACGGGATAGCCCGGACCGAACTACTTCGATGCAGCCCGCACGGACGCCGCGTAGATCTTGTACCTGTCCGCGATCGCTGTGAGCGTAGCGCCCGCCGCGTAACGCACGCCGCGGGTAAAGTCCTTGCCCGTGGTTTCACGCAGCATCGTGGCGCACAGCACACGGATGTGCTGGTCCTTGACCGACGTCATCAAGCGGCTCAGTTCTTCGACTGCACCGACACCCGAGCGCCGGGTCAGGTGCTGAACCTGCAGCGTCGTCGGGACGCGCGCGCCCACGAGGGAGTCGAGGAACCACTGGGCCTGGCTCTTGCCGCGGTTGTCCGCGAACCACGCGTACATCCTCCGCACGCGGTCGTTGACCTTGCGCAGGTCGACGCCGGTGATCTCCGCGAGATGACCAGCCGCGACGACCTCGTACCTCTTGCTGCGGAGCAAGTCGATCAGATCGCGCACGACGAGCGGGTCCTGGAACTCGCCCAGCATCAGGATCAATCCCTGACGCTCGGGGCCCTCCTGCATCTGCAGGTGTGGTCGGAGCGCCGGAATGGCGAGGAGCGGTCCGAGCTGCCTCAGGGAGATTCCCGCACGCTGGGCGAATTTGTCCGTGGGGTCCTTCGAGACGCAACGCGCGGCGAGGAACTGGGCGAGTTCGGTGCTCTGCGTGTACCCCATCGCCGAGAGCGCCGCGAGTTTGTCCTCCGAATTCGAGGTTTCCATCGCGCGCTTGAGGATCGCCGGAACGCCCGCGCCGCCGATGCGACCCAGAGCCGTCCATATCGTCCGACGAATCACCGGGTGCGCCTTCGCTGCGTACGCGATCAGTTCCGAGCGAGCTTGCGTGGCGTGGAGCACCCCGAGCGCGAAGATGGCCGTCCGGCGGACGTCGGCGTTCGGGTCCTTCATCCGCGTCATGAGCACGGGGACCGCAGCCCGGTTGCGATTCGCGGCGACGTCATGCATCGCGGCGACAGCGACCGCGCCGCTCTTGTGCCGAATCGAAGTGACAACGCGCTCCGGCCCGAGCAGTTGGAACAGCCGCGTGGCGAATTCGTCGCCGGCGCCCGAGAGTATTCTTCGGTCCAGTACGCCGATCACCTTGCGCCACGTCGTGTCTCCCGGAGCGAGGAGCGCGATCTCGAGGAGGCGGAAGTCGCTCTTGTCGAGCATCTTGATCTCTGACGCGACCGCGACCAGCGAACTGGCGTATTCTTCCGTGATGAGCTTCGGCAGGTTGGGCACCGATTGCAGGTCGTCTAGCGCGACCGCGCGCTGTTTCGCGTCGAGCCCCGGCAGCCGTCGCGTGATGTGCCACAGCAGGCGGCGTACTTCCTGGCCGGGATTCTGGGCCAGCCACTTGCGCTCCATGCGCCAGAAGGCCGTCGCATCTGGTTGCGCCTTCGGGTCGCGGTACTTCTGCCACATCTCCCGGCGAGCGATCGCCGCGAAGCTGCGGTGGAACGCCTGGCCTTTCGACGGATCGACACGCATCAGCGCACGGGCACCATCGACCCGCAGGTCGATGGTCCAGACGTCCTCGGTCTGCGGCAGCTCGTTGTCCGCCATGAAACCGAGTGTGGTCAGTGTCGAAACGAGAGCGCGGAACTCGTCGGAGGCCAAGACGTACGGCGTGGCACCCGACGGAACATCCTTCACGGCGACCTTCGGGCCACGGAACGACAGGAAGTGCTCACCGACGTTCCAGAGAATATGGGCGTGCCCCGCGTTCACCTCGGTGATCGCGACGGTGCGTCGCAAGCCGACGAAATTCGGTCCCGCTTCCTGCCACCAACCACGCCACGCAGAACCGCGCGTGCGGAAGTTGCGTCCCGAGAACTTGACCAGAACGTCGAGCGCGACAGGTTGGAGCAGTTGCAGGCTGGCGATGAACTTCTCCGGTGCGACCAGCCCGAGCAGACCCTCGACGATCATCTTGTCTTCGACTGAGTGTCCGGTCCAATCCGAGACCCGATGGGCGAATGCTCCGAGCGCGATCGCGCTCGTCGCCTTGAGGAACGGATCTTCGCCTGCGAGCTCGCGCAAGATATGCGGCACCATTTCCTTCGTGAAGATAGCCTTGCCGGTGTTCTTCTCGATTCGGACGACGGCGAAGGCGGCGTAGCCAAACGACCTGCCACGGGCTGGGCGGCTGACGATAGCGGTCAGTTCATCGATCACTTTCGGGCCGTGGGCGATCGCAGCGACGCAGGCATCGGCGGCGAGGCCGGAGTCCTGCGTCAGCATCTGAAGGATGCGTTTACGCACCCGCACGTCGTCGACGCCGGCGAGGACCCCGACGACCTTCCTGCGGATGTCTGCCTTGCGCTCGCGCGACAACAGCAGGAGCTTGGGGATGTCCTCTTCGACGAGGTAGTTCGGAAGCAGCGCTGCGGCAACCGATCGCACCGGCGCGTGTTTCGCGACCATGTAGTCGAACAGATACTGCTTGGTCCGCACGCTGCCCGCCTTCTGGGTGATCGTCTTGATGACGCGCGAGGTCGCGTGACCCATCGCGCGCGTCAGGACCTGGAAGTGCATTTGCTCGGCGTGATACTTGTCGCCATAGCGATCGACGACCTTCATCAGTCCGTGGAGGAGGTCGTTCTTGCAACGCGCCGCGAGCTCCACGGCCAACTTGGCCGGGTCCTTGTAGTTCTGCCTGAGACTGAGGAGCAGGGCCTCCTCGGCACTCGTCGAGAGAATCTTGGAACGCCGCAAGTCGATGACGGCCTGGTAGAACGATTCGGAGTCGGTGCGGGCGCGGGGTTTCTCCTGCGCCCGAACCGGCTTGCGAGTCACCGGCGGCAGGGTGATGCGACCGTGCTTCGTCGGCAGCCGCCGAGGGGGCTTCTGGGTCGCCCCCTGGGGAATGAACGACGCGAGCAAAATGGGGACTAGGAGGTTCATAAGCGCGGGTCGGACGGCGAGAGCGCGTACAGGTAGAGGGGTCTTTTGTCGCGCAGGTCTCTGGGAGCAGTGCGGCGCAGACTATACCGTCTCGCCCCCCGCCGGAACCCGACCCGGGCCGGTTCTCGCCGCAACCCCCGAAAAAGGGCCCTCCCATTCCGTCGCCGGTCCTGATCCACTCAGCCCTGCTCCTGGTCTCGATCCTGTTCGGGCTGAACTTCGTCGTGGTCAAGGAGATCATCGAAACGGTGGAGCCTCGGACCTGGGCGTTTGTCCGCTTGTCGGGGGCGACGCTGCTGGTGATCCCCCTGGTGGTCTGGCAGCGACATCGCTGGCCCGCGCGCCGGCTGTACCTGATCCTGATCCTCGCCGGATTCCTGGGCGTGTTCCTCAACCAGGCGCTGTTCACGGTGGGGCTGAAGCTGACCACGCCGGAGCACTCCGCGATCATCAACACTTCGATCCCGGTCGTGACGCTGCTCGTCGCCGTCGCGGTGAGGCAGGAGCGGTTTCGCTGGTCGAAGTTGGTCGCGATCGTGGTCTCGCTGACCGGGGTGCTGGCGCTGCTGCGAGTCGACGAGTTGTTGGTCGGCGCTGCCGGGGAGGGTCTGGGAGACGTGTGGACCGGGGACCTGCTGACCGCGGCGAACGCCACGTCGTTCTCGATCTTCGTGGTCCTGATGCGGCATCTCGCCCGAAAGGACGGCGACCGAGAGCTCGATCCCATGGGCGCCACCGTGTTCTGCTTCGTCGCGGGCTGCGTGATGATGGGCGGGTTCGCGGCTCCGGACCTGACCGCGGAGAATTTGCGGGTGGTCGCAAACCCGGGGATCTGGCCGCTGGCCATTTTCTCGATCGTCGGGGCGACCGTGGTCACCTACGCCCTGAACAACTGGGCTCTCAAGCACGTGGAGAGCTCGATGGTCACGCTCTACATCTACGTGCAACCAGTGATCGCCACATGTCTTTCGATCGCCATGGGCCGGGAGGTGCCGGGGCCGCGGTTCTTCATCGCAGCAAGTCTGGTGTGCGGAGGGCTTTTTGTGGAATCCGTGGCGGCCAGACGCCGTCGACGTCGTCGGTTGGCCGTGACCGGTTAGTCGGTAGATTGGGCCGCCTCGCACTTTTCCCTCGGAGGACCATCAGACATGAAGAGAATCACACGGGGCGCTCTGGCCCTCGGGCTGTTGTGGATCACGAGCAGCTGCTCGACGGCGATGCCAGGGACCGAGTCCGATTCCACGCGGGCGTTCGGGTTTTCGGATTTCGAGCGGAGTCGTTTCGCGGACACGGACGACGACGGATTGCCCGACACCCGGTTGGGCACCATCTCGAAACTCGACGACGTCACAAACACAACGGGCGACGGCCAATGGGCCACCAACCTCAATACAGGTATCCCGATCCTCGGGAAAACCCCGATCACCTCGTTCCTCTTCAAGGAAGAGAGCGAAGGCGAAGCGACCGCGCCGAAGGCCGACCCGAAGGCACCCAAGACGCCCAAGTCCGAGCGCAAGATGATCTACACGGCTTCGTTCGGGGTCATGGTCCCGACGATCGACGAGGCGGTGCAAAAGCTCATGGCCCGCGTCGAAGAGCTCGGCGGCTACCTGAGCCAGCGGCAGGACGCGACGCTGACGGTCCGCATCCCCGCCGACAAGTTCCAGGCGTTCGTCAAGGAGGTGCCGAAGTTCGGTCGCGTCGTCAGCGAATCGATGCGCGCCAACGACGTGACTAATCAGCACACCGACCTGACGATCCGGCTCGAGAACGCGGAGAAGTCACGCAAGCGGCTGCTCGCCCTGCTCGACAAGGCGACGAAGATGGAAGACGTGATCAAGATCGAGGCGGCGCTGCGTCGGATCACGGGCGAGATCGAGCAGATGAAGGGGCAGCTGAAACTGCTGAACAACCAAATCAAGTACTCGACGGTCACGGTCAGCTTCCACGCCAACGCGCCGACCGCGAAACCGAAGAAGCGGCGGCAGAACAGTCGATTCCCCTGGATCAACCGAATGGGTGTCCAACAGGACATGAGGAGGTTCTAGTCATGCGCACTTCGAATTCCATCACGCGTACGCTGACAGGAGCGTTCCTGTTCTCGTTGGCTGGCTGCGCGATCCACGTCGACCTTCCGAACCAGTTCCTGGTCACGGTCAAGTCGTCGTCCGAGTTCAAGGCGACGACTGCCGACGACGCGATCTTCATCGTCGAAAAGTACCAACTCCCGGAGAAGGGCGGCAACCTCGACTTCTGGGTCACCGCGTTGAAGAACCAGTTCGTAGAGAACCTCGGCTACGTCTTACTCGAGGAAGAAGCCATCGAAACGAACGACGGCGAGAAGGGCATGCAGATGATGTTCGAAACGACGATCCAGGGACAGGCGTACCGCTACCTGATCTGCGCCTTCGTCCAGGAGGGCCCCTGGCCTTGGAGCGACCCGATCGTCCGCGTCGTGCGCTTCACGGCGGAGAAGGAGAAGTTCGACGAGCACCTCGACGACGTGAAGAAAGCCATGCGGACGACGCGCGGCTAGCTGTCGGGCAGGCCGAGCCCAACCACGACGAGTTCGCCGACGTAGTCCTTCGCCCCGGGGACCAGCAGTCCGTGCTTCGCGGCGGCGAACGTCACCGTCTTGTCACCGCGACACGTCGGGCCCAGCGCGACGCCGTCGTCTCCGTGCAGACCGCTGGGGATGTCGACGCAGAGCTTCTTTCCTGGTGACTCGTTGAACCGCTCGACGAAGTTCGCGACATCGCCGGACAACGCCCGCGTGAGTCCGGTGCCGAATAACGCATCGATCAAGACATCTTCGGGAAGGCCGAGCGGAGGCAACTCGCCCAACGACACGGGATGGCCGGCGCGCTTCAGGATGGCCAACTGCACAACCGCGTCGGGACTGCGCTCGGGATCCGGCTCGCGCGTCAAGAACACCCGGGCTCGTCGACCGAGGTGCCGGGCGGCGGCGAGACCGTCGCCCCCGTTGTTCCCGGGGCCGCAGTAGACGACGAACGAATCGCCCATCTGCCTGGCGAGTTCGGCGACGGATCGCGCTGCGTTCTCCATCAGCAAGATCGATGGCATGCCGAGTCGTTCGACCGCGTCCCGGTCGATCGCCCGGGCCTCGGCGACACTGATCGACTTCATGTGGTTTCTCCTCGCACGACTTCGCGCACGCGTTGCAGCAACTCCACATCCCTGACCGGATCGAGAGCACGCAGATCCGATAGGCCGCTCTGGCGCGTGCCCAACAACTCGCCGGCGCCGCGCAGGGCGAGGTCGCGTTCGGCCAATTCGAAGCCATCGGTGGTCGCGCAGATCGCGTCAACGCGAGGACCGGGGGCACCCGTCAGAATGCACACACCGCGACGATGGCCGCGACCGACCCGCCCCCGCAGCTGGTGCAACGTCGCCAATCCGAACCGGTCGACCCCCACCACGATCATCAGCGTGGCATTCGGCACATCGATCCCGACCTCGAGAACCGTGGTGCCCACGAGCACGCCGAACTCCCGCTTGCGGAAGGCCTCGATCGTCGCCTGCCGAGTTGCCGAATCCATCCGCCCGTGCACCAGCCGACAATCGAACCGCCGCGACAACTCCTCGTGCAACCGCACCGCCGAACCCTTGCTCCGGTCCTCGCCGATCTTCGGACAGACGACGATCACCTGCTGACCACGCACCACCCTCCGCTCGGCGATCGCCAGGATACGTCGCCACTCCGTCGCCTTGCCAGGCAGAAAGAACGCCCGGACATCGCGATGACCCGGCGGTCGCTCGCGCAGCACTGCGACGTCGAGATCCCCGAACACCGTGAACGTCAGCGTGCGCGGAATCGGCGTCGCGGTCATGTAGAGTACGTGCGGGTTCACGCCCTTGCGCACGAGGCTCGTCCGCTGCTCCACGCCGAAGCGATGTTGCTCGTCGATGATGACCAGGCCGAGACGCGCGAACTCCGTTCGCGCCGAAAACAGTGCGTGAGTTCCAAACACGATTCGCGGCACGCCGTCGCCCAGACTCGCATCGAGTTCCTCCCGTTCGCGCGCGCGCAGACTGGACGTCAGCAGGTTCACCGGAACGCGGCTGCCCTCGAGCCAGCGGCACACGCCCGCGAAGTGCTGCTCGGCCAGGAGTTCGGTCGGCGCGAGGAACGCGACCTGATAACCCCCCGCGACCACCGCCAGCGCCGCGCAGATCGCGACCGCCGTCTTGCCCGTGCCGACATCGCCCTGCAACAGCACCCCCATGGGAGACGGACCGGCCAGCAGCGGGATGATCCGCTGCCGAGCCCGCTCCTGGTCGGTCGTCAGCTCGAACGGGATCCGGTCGCGGATCCTCCGTCCCAGACGCGACGGAACCGCGACTTTGGGCCCCACGAGCTGCTCTCGCTGGCGACGCGTGCGTTCGACGCGCCGGAACAGCGCGACGGCCTCCGTGACCGCGAAGCGCAGTCGAGCGCTCTCGTGTTCTTCGACCGACTTCGGCTGGTGCATGGCGCGCACCGCGTGGTGGAATCGCGGGAGATCCGCGCGCAGGGCCGCGGGGAGCGTATCGTGCTCCCAGGTCTTCAGATCCACGCGCCGCAGGGCCTGGTCGACAAGCCCGGCGAACCGGGTCGCCGAGATCCCGGGAATCTCCGCGTAGGACAAAAGACACGGTCCGGTGATCGCGTTTTCCGCCGGAAGGATCCTCCCCTGCTTGAGGCCGAAGACCTTGCCCGACAGTTCCAGTACGCCTTCGGCCCAGCGCTCGCTCCCCGCCGCGTAGGAGTTCTTGAGGTACGGCTGGTTGAAGAACCGGACCTCGAACGGCGCGCCGTCCGCGACCGCCGTGAGCGCGACGGTCACCATGCTGCGCCGACCACGGAGCCAGGTCAGGCGGGTACCCTGCACCTTCCCCCGGATCCGCACCAGGCGATGCAGCGACGACTCGCTCGGTCCCTCGATCTCCCGCACCTCCGCGTGACGCCTCGGGAAGCACAGGACGAGGTCGCGAATCGACCCGAGCCCAGCCTTGCGCAGTGTTATCGCGAACTTGTCGCCCACGCCGCGCAGCACGGTCAGCGGATCCTCCGACCGAAAGGTCGTCTCTCTCACCGCGCCGATATCACTGGGTTCTTCGACCATGATAATCCTGATATCGAAATGTTGACCTCCGCGGCGTTTCATCACAAGCCTGAGGCGACCGAGGCTTTTCCTGACCAGGGATTTGGCTACCGTGTCCGACAAGTCGTCATGCCCGAGACCCAGATGACACTCACAGACGAACAGCTCAGCTACCTCAATCAGTACGGATTCAACGAACAGCTCCTCGAGAACTGGCGCAAAGGCGTACGCGAGAAGTGGTACTCCAAGGAGAACAACTGGATCCAGAGTGAGATCCACGCTCCGGAGTCGGGGACCATCGAGAGCTTTCCGAAGAGCGACACGGACCGACGCGCCGAGTTGCGAGACGTCGGACTCCAGTCCCTCCACAAAGGTGAGCTCGGCGTCGTAATCCTCAATGGCGGAATGGCGACGCGCTTTGGTGGCGTGGTGAAGGGAACCGTCCCGGTTCTCGGATCGCGGTCATTCCTGGAGCTGCGCGCGGAAGACGTGAAGCGGGCTCAGGCCGCAGCGGAAGAGACTCAGATCCCGATCTACCTGATGAACAGCTTCGCGACCGACGCCGCGACGCGCGACCACTGCGTCGAGAAGGGCAACTTCGGGCTGCCCGAAGGCCAGGTCCAGCACTTCACGCAGTCCATCTCGTGTCGGATGACCAAGAACGGCGACCTGTTCGAAGACGAGGAAGGCGAACTGTCCTATTACGGACCAGGCCACGGTGACTTCGCCCCGGCGATCCGGGACAGCGGATGCCTGGAGAAGTTCATCGCGAGCGGAGGCAAGTACCTGTTCGTGTCGAACGTCGACAACCTCGGGGCGCGCATCAGCCCGGTGATGCTTGGCATGCACATTCGCTCGCGGAAGGAGATGACGATCGAGCTCGCGCCGAAGTGGCCAGGCGACGTCGGCGGATCGCCCTACCTGGTCGACGGCAAGGTGCAATTGGTCGAACAGATCCGGTACCCCGATGGCTTCAACCCGGACATCGTCGACGTGTTCAACACGAACACGTTCACGTTCACGGCGGAGGCTCTGCGCCGCGACATGGACATGGGTTGGTACTACGTCGAAAAGACCGTCGACGACAAGCCAGCCGTGCAGATGGAGCGGCTGATCGGTGAGACAACGCGCTCGCTCGACAGCCACTTCGTCCGCGTCAAGCGCACCGGCAGCGAGAACCGATTCCTTCCAGTCAAGACGCCGGACGATCTCGACTCTGCGCGCGAGGAAATCGAGCAGCTCTACCCGTAGTCAGATCCTGACTTGCCGGGCTACCGGGCGATGCTGCGGAATGTGAGGTTGATGCGAGGCCCGGGTGCGTTGCGGCCTTTCCTCTTCGGGACCTGATGCATCCAGCATCGCTGGCAGTCGCCGGCCATCATCAGGAGGCTGCCGTGTTCGAGTTGGATGTCGACGCGGGAGATGTCGGATCGCTGCTTGTGTTTCATCTGGAACACGCGCGGCGCGCCGAGGGAGATAGAAGCGATCACCGGCGCGGGCCCGAGCTCAGGTTCGTCGTCCGCGTGCCACGAGACGCTGTCGAAACCATCGCGGTAGAGGTTGAGTAGGACGCTGTTGAACTCGTGGTCCGTCTCGTCCGACAACCGACCCCGAACATCTCGAAGCGCCGACGTCCAGGGCAACGGATCGTGGCGAACCCCGGAGTAGACGTAGCTCGCCTCGGCATCTCCGTGCCAGGCGGTCAAGCGCGGCGCCAGCACTTCCCGCCCGAAGAGAACCGCGGTTTCCTGTTCCCACTCCGTCTCGTCTCGCAATGCAGCGAAGAGGAGATCTGCTTCGGCCACGCCGAGAAAACATCGATGCAAACGCAGGTCCGCATCGGGTAGGTCGAACACTTCGACCGCGTCACCATCCAGGAACAGGTCACCTTGCCGCACTCGTGGACCATACACCGGTTTAGGCACCTGGTTGCAAATGCAGCCCCAGACGCCGATTCTCTCCAAATGCCCGTACTCGCCCAATCGCTGAGCCGGCTTCTGCTGGCCACGCTTTCGCTCGCGGCGTGCGCCTGCCAGGAGCCGCAGAACCCGGTACTTCTGATCGTCGACCAGAACGCCGGCGGGGACGATCGTGGGGCGGTGTTCAGGAAGAACCCGGGCGCAGACGGAGTGCAACTGTTCGCCACGTCGAACCTGTTGCGGCAACCACAAGACATCCTCCAGCAACCCGACGGGAGCTTCCTCGTGCTCGACTACTACAAGGAAGGTGGTGTCGGCAAGGTGTTCCAGTTATCGAAGGACGGCAAGAAGTGCGAAGAACTGAAGTTGCCCAAGGGGCTCGTCGACCCCTACCAGTTCGAGTACGCGCCCGATGGGTCGATCTGGATTGTCGACAAGAACGCGGACCCTCTCGGTCTCGGGAAGAAAGCGAAGCGGAAGACCGGGACTCTCTGGCGGCTCAGCAAGGACCGGTCGACGCTCGAAGTCATCGCGACGGGGCCGCCACTCATAGCCCCATCCGGCATCCTGTTCGTCGGTGACGACGCGTTCCTCATGGACGCCGATGTCTTCCAGAAGAACGGGATGTTCGATCCGAAGGTCGGCGAAGGCGCGATCTTCAGAGTGCACAAGCACCCCAAGAAACTCGAGATCGTCGCGCGCTTCGAGAGGCTGATGAGTCCGCTGGGCATGTACCGCGAGGCGAGCGGGACGTATCTGGTCGTCGACGTCAACGCGGATCCCGTCAAGCCCGACCGGCACCACGGCGCGGTCTACCGCGTGGATCCGAAGGCAAAGACGACGAAGCTCTTCGCGAACCACGACGATTTTCGCGATCCCGTCAACTGCATCATGTGGCAAGGTCGGTTTCTCGTCGTGGACGCGAACTCAGATCCGTTGAAACTGGGGGAAGATGGGTCGGGGTTCGGATTCACTGGGGGTCGTGGCGGAATCTATGAAGTCGATCTGAAGACGGGGGCCGTGAAGCTCTTCCTGGCCTCGCCGCAATTCGTGAATCCCCTCCGGCTTCGGAAAGCCACACTGTGACGACGTCCACGCCGCGAGCAGAACCAACCGACGGCTCCCCGCCGAAGAAGAGTCGGCTCAAGGTCTGGGTGTTGCGCATCGGGATGATCGTCCTCTCGCCGTTGCTCATACTCTTCTTGATCGAGATGATCTGGCAGCTCGTCGGTGATTCTCGCTACCCGGACTACGACGAATGGCTCGCCGGGCGTCCACCCCACTTCGAGCTCGCCAAGCTGGGTCTCTTGCGCGGCGACGAGGACCCGGAAATCGCGTTCACGCTGAACCCCGGGTTTGAGGCGACCGTCGAAGAGAATGTGTACCGCGTAAACGCGAACGGCTTGCGAGGCGCAGAGGTGACCGTCGAGAAGCCCACAGGCGTGAAGCGGGTGTTGATCCTCGGCGACAGCTACGCGTTCGGTTTCGGTGTCAGCGAAAAGGACATGATCGCCGCGCAGCTGCAAAAGTCCCTCGCGTCGAAGCACGCCGGCATCCAGGTGCTGACCCTCGGCGCCCCTGGGTATCAGACCGGACAACAGGAACACGTCCTTCGTCGGGACGGTCTTCGGTTCGAGCCGGACGTGGTCGTCCTCGTCTACTACGCAAACGACAACATGACGCCGTCGATGATGTACGATCCGCGGGTCAAGGTGATCTACACCGATGTCCTACCGTTGCCGGTCGGGTTGAAGCAGTTCCTCGCCAGGTCGATTCTCTACTCGAAGATCTCGCGGGCCTACTCGCTCACGCTTTCCCCGGACGACGAGAAGATCGAGCCGGGGACGACGGAACTCGACGCCCGGGGACCGCGACATTGGCCGGTGACCTCGAACCGGATCCACAGGATCGCCACCATGTGTGAGCGACGAAAGATCAGGTTCGTGCTCGTGGCCATCCCGGCTCTGGTCGACTCGATCAAGTTCATGAAGAGGGACTACATCTGCAACCTGGATCACGACCGGGTGCTGGCATTCGCCGACGAAGAAGGAATCGGGACCATCGACGTCCGCGAACACCTCATGACACGCGGCAAGCCGATCGAGATGTTCCCCATCGAGCAACTGTTCGTCTCCTGGGATCCAAAACCGCGCGACAGCCACTTCAACGCCGAGGGCTACCGTCTCCTCGTCCACGCCCTCGCCGACCATATCGAAACTCAAAGCCTCCTCCGCTAGCTGTCTAGTGAAACAGATCGCGGTCGGGCCACTTCGTGATGCGGGCGATCAACCGTTGGAGTTCACCCTGAACGTGGTCGGGATGGATGCGCTTGCCCTTCGCGTCGCGACGTGAATTGAGGAGGACGGCCCAGTGGATGCCGTCGCTTCGCCGCATCAACTTGGTTGTCGTGCCCGGCAACGAGCCACCGTGGTCCTGCGTGGCGGTCGCGATCGACCAACCGCACGCGTAGAACGCAGTTCTCGGCCTGCCGTCCTTGGTGCTTCCGGCGTAACCCGGAGGACGAGCGAACATCTGCTCGATCGACGCCGGTTTCAGCAACTTGCTCTTCTCGGGATCGTCAAAGTCGCAGGCGAATCGCAAGAGATCGCTGGCCCGCGCGAGCCACGCGCCGTGGGAGTCCATCGCCTCGAGGTAGAACCCACCGTACTCCCACGGCACAGACCGAGCTTTGCTGGATGCGAACACGCTCCGAGCCTTGCGCCGGTCTTGGCCATAATACCGAACCTCGTCCGGGAGCCGCCCCTTCGCGAGCGTCGCGCCGATGCGCATGTGCCGGATGCCGACGGGCTTCAACACCGACTCCTTCACAAACTCCGCGTAGCCTGTCTTCGAAACTCTCTCGATCACACGCCCCAATAAGCAATACCCGAAGTTCGAGTACGAGTAGTAGTCCCCCGGTTCGAACTGCAGCTTCCGAGCTGTCATATACCGAATAATGTCCCACGGCTTCGCCGGTCCCTCGTGTCCCGCCTCCTCGGCGATGACGTGACTCCGAAACATCGGATCGAACTCGGACACGCGATTCCAGCCGCCGCGATGCTGCAAGAGATGGAGGATCGTCACCTTCTTGAACCGCGGCTCGACGCTGCGTTCACCAAACGGCTTCGGGTCGAGCAGATCGAACACCTTGTCGTCGAGCGAGAGTTTGCCCTGCTCGACGAGCTGCAACACTGCGACCGCGGTGAACGGCTTCGAAATACTCGCGATTCGAAACAAGGACGTCGGTCGGGCCGGCGTCTTCTGTTCGACATCTGCGTATCCGAACCCCCGATCGTAGACGAGGCGCCCCTTGTAGCTCACCGCCAACGCGCCGCCAGGGATGTCGTGTCGGTGCATGAACCCCAACATGAACTCGTCGAGTGCGGCAAGCCCGGCGTGTGCCGCCCCGCTCACGGGCATCTCGAGTCTCTTCGTCGCCGTCTCCCCGACCGTTCCCTGACCAGGAACGACCCCTGTCAGGAACAGCCCGAGAATCCCGCTGGTCATCCGCATCGTCACCACGGTCGAAAGATACCCCAACCCGGCTCGCGCGGGCAGGCTCCCTATCGCTTGACCGCCCCGCGCACGACCGCGAGGAGCTCGTCGGGCCCGGGCAAGGGGCTACGCGAAAAACGGATGTCCACGGGCGTCGGCGACGCCGTGGTGTTCTGCACCCGCGAACGCATCGTCGAGATCAGCGGCGCCCTCGGACTCCAGCCCGTGATGCACGGCGTGACGGAGGTATCGCGCGAACGCTTCGCGCTCGGCATCCCGTTCCACGAGCACGGCTAGTTCTCGACGCGGACCACGACCGTGTTCGAGATGATGTTGAGGCTCGACGGCGCCGTCGCGTCGATCGTGACGAACGTCGTGTAGAGATCGATGCCTGCGAGCGCGGGCAGGGCGGGAATCGCGATCGTCGCGCGTCCACTGCCATTCGCGTCGAGCTGGGCGAAGTACTGCTGGAACACGGTCGGGATTCCATTCGCGAGGGTTTGGAACAGCAGCGCGTCGACGCCCATTCGCGCAAAACGGTAGTCGACGGGAATCAGGCCTGGAGTCAACGACGTGATGACCTGATAGAAGCGAGTGGCGTTCGCCTTCGGAGTCCGCAACGAGAGCGCGACGGACGCCCCGACCCGCGCGCGTCGGCGCAACGTCGAGCCATCGCAGAGCAACGACGTCGAATACGTCTCGATCGGCTCGCCGGGCTGCAGGTTCTTGCCCTTGAGGCCCGGGTAGTCCGGGGCGTAGCGAAGCACGCGAAAGACCGAGTTGTTCGTTGGCTCATCGCCTTGCGCGCCGATCGAGCGATGGTCCGTCGGGGTGATGTACTCCCAGACCATGGCGCCCGTCGACGTCACTTCGAAGAACCGCCCAAACGGTCCGACACAGATCAGCGTGTTCCCGTTCGGCTGGCGCTGCGCGCTCGACATGAACGGGGCGACGAAACTCGAAGGAGGTGTCCCGGTATAGGTCCACTTGGACCCGGCGGGGCCCCAGGTCGATCCCGTGCGGGCGTAGTTGCCTTTCGCATCCGGTGTCGGCGGGACGATCTCTTCGACGGAAGAGTGTTGCGTGGGTGTCCGACCGCGACCGTTGTTGAAGATCAGGATGTTCCCACCGCCTGGCCTCGCCGCGTCGATCCAGTGCGCGTCGTGTTGAAAGAACAACTTCCGATTGGCCGCGGTCCCGGCGCGGTACGCCTGCGGATTGCCCCAGCGGTACAACAGGTCGCCGCCCTTGCCGCTGCGCCCACCGGCGTGGCCCGCCGCCAACGCCGTGGTCGTGCTGTGGTCGAGGATCCAGATCTCGCTAAATGTCGGCACGCCGAGGACGATTTGATCGAGCTTCGCGTTGTAGGCGATCGAGTTCGCGTGCATCCAATCCGGTCCGCTCCGCCCGGGAAGAATGAAGTTGATGTCGATGAGCTCCGGGTGCTGGTCGACCTTGCCGAAGTTCGACTTCGTCTTGTCGTAGTCCTGCGTGAGGTGGTCCCAGGCGTGCCATTCCCAAACTATGGTACCACCGGTACCCGAGGGCTTCACCTCGATGATCTTGTCGGGCCACAGCACGCCACCGCTGAGCAGGTTCGGGTTGCGCCCCGCCTGGATGCACTCAGCCCTCGACTTCAACTCCCACGCAACGATGAGGATGTTGCCATTCGGCATGGGCTCGATGTCGTGGTGCGCGCAGAACGTGGTCGACGTGTGCGAGTAGCTCCACACGCGCTTGCCCGCCCAGTCGAACTTCTCGACGATCCCACCGTAGCCAGCGGTCGGGAACGAGGTCGGCTGCACGCGCCCCGTGCGCAGAAGGTGGCCGTCGGAGAGGATCATCGCGGGGAGCCCGGGTTCGTATGCGCTCGCCCACTCGTTGACCCGGCGACCCCGACCGTCGAGCAGGAACGTCCGGAGGGACAACCGCGGGGTGACCAACGTGTAGCCATCGAACGATCCCTTGTCGCGGCGCAGCAACCCCAGGGTCCTCGGGGACGTCGAGCCGGAGTATTCGATGACGTATGCCACGCGCTTGGCGCCCGACGGCCCGTCCGACCAGGCCGGAACCTGCGTCGTCGTGCCGCCGAAGTGGATCCGGTCGGCCTTGCCCGCGTTGTCGGGTTTGCCCGACGCCCAGTGCTTGTAGGTGAAGGCCTCGACCTCGCCCCACTTCCATCCCCCGGAAGGCTCGCTGGAACCCGACGGCTGCACACCTCCGACCCACGGCCCATTCCAGATGAGTCCGGTCTTCGACCAGAACTGCGCCTGATTGATCAAGCCGAACACGAACGTGTTCTCTGCAGCCGAGGTCATCGTCGCGAGGTAACCACCCTTGATCGCTGCCGCGGCGTTGGCCGACGACCAGTCGATTCCAGCCGCGACGACTACCGCTTCGTACCAGTGCGTCGAACCATCCGGGTGCTTCCAAGAGCTCGCCTGACCCTCAACGGTCGGAGACGACATCGTCACGCCCAGAACGAACGGCAGCAGGCCGGAGAGTCGAATGCGATGGATCATCGAGTGCGGTGGATCAGCAGGCGCGGGGCGGGGCGCACAATGATACCGCGCGAACTTGATTGAAGTGGCAATCCCCATGGCTTGGGCGTGTGCGGACCCGCTCAGCCCCCGGCGTGCCGCCTCCATCACCGCCGTCCTGCCGCTGTGACTTTGGGAGTCGGTGTTGACTCGCATCTTCAACAGCCGTCCGACGACCTTGTCGCAGCCGTTGAATGCCACCCAGAGGATCGGATTCTCGCCGTTCTTGTCCGGCGCCTCCCGATCAGCGCCCCGCTCGAGGAGTCAGCGATGAACCCACGAGTTACTCCCCGACGCCTTCTCGATGCATTAGGATGTCCCGCCCTGCCTTCGCTTCCACCTCACAAGAGGTACCCGTGCAGATTCCATCCCTAACTCTCGCTCTCGCCGCAATCGTATCCCTCGGACTCGCCGTCCCCGCCCAGAAGGCGGGGTCCGCGGAGGCCAACCACAGATTCAACATCGATTCGAAATGGATCGACAACAACACCAACTCCAGCCGCGTCGTGTTCTCTCACGTCCTGCGGATCAAGGACTCGGCCTGGATGCGGGTGTTCTTCGACAAGACCAATCTTCCGAAGAGCAGCTACCTTCGGCTGACCAGCCTGTACGATCGCGCGGCTCAGCGCCTCGACGGACGGAGCATCATCGACTACGGCTACGCCAGTTGCTACCTCAACGGCGACGCCGTGCGGATCGAGCTCGTGGCCGGACCGAACACCAAGAGCAACCGCGTCCTGATCATCGCGGCCACCGTCGGCGTCGGCGCAGCCGAGACGATCTGCGGACCGACCGACGACCGCAAGGAGAGCTTCGACAAGCGTGGTGGTCGCTTCAAAGGCGGTTGCAGCGGTTGGTTGTTCGCGAAGGACGCAATCGGTTCTGCCGGCCACTGCGGCAACCATTTGTCGACAATGCTCGTGGAGTTCAACGTGCCGAGATCCACGTCCAGTGGCTCCAAGGTCCGGTCGCACCCCAACGACCAGTACCCGACGACCGCCGGCACCGGGGGTCGGAGCACCGGCCTGGG
>CAYYAQ010000092.1:0-21028 GCA_964469555.1 uncultured candidatus Brocadiaceae bacterium
GGTTGCCGATCCTCCACCTGAAGCACGTCGGTGCCGGTTTCCTCGCCCACCTGGCGTTCCCGCCCTCGGTCTCGAAAATGCCGAAGTCCGTGCGCGGTGACCCGAAGTTCTGGAAACGGTTCGACGCGGCGCTGCCACGCGGGGGATTCCCGATCGTCGTCGAGGAGATCTCGGATTCCCAGGTGGGCGGCGACTACTCGGCGCTGTTTCTCCTCGGCGGCTACTACGTGGTGTACGCGCTGGGCCTCTCGATGGGGTTGTTCTTATTCGCACGGCGGCGGCAACATCGGCGGCGGATGTGGCTCCAGATCGGGATCGTTCCAGTTCTGTTCCTCGGCTTCGTTCCCTTGTTGATCCGCGCGGCCAACAGCCAGCAGAGCCTCTGCGAATACACGGAGATCGCGTACTTCCACGCGGGTTCGACGCGCGGAGTCGCTGCGGGTTGCGTGCAGGTGAACTCGTCTGGCAAGCGATTCCACGCGATGAAGGTCAAGGGTCAGGCGCCGGCTCTGTTCAGGTCCAGCAACGGGGGGTCGCGCTTTCGGCAGTACTGGAGGCAGGACAGCAACGTGTCTCGTCTCCGACCTGTTGACCTGACGGTGATCGATGAGGGTGAGTGGAAGTTCGACCTCGAGATCACGCCGTGGACCGCCGGTGAGATCTTCGTCTACGACAGTAGTACGATCGACGAGGCGATCACGGGGAGCGCACGCGAGCGACGCGGCAGACTGGAAGTCCAAGTCGACGTGCCGGAGTCACTGCGTCAGCGGGAGATGTTCATCATCGTCGAGCTGGCCGATGGCACGATCTCCTCGCCGGTGACCGCGAATGCCATCGGGCGGCTGAAGTTCGCGACCGCGGTTGGCAATCGCCGCCGGAGCAACAGGATGAACACCCGCACTCCGCGCGACTGGCTGAGTGTCCACCGCGGCTTCGTCATCCGACGTGGTCCGAGGCTCAGGCCGGCCGCGATCAGGTCCGTCGTGGGGCGGGTGTTTTTCGCGGTCGCCCCGCCGGCAGTCGATGGGTCCAAGCCTCCCGTTCAGAGTGAACACGCGGTGTTCGAGAGGGAGGTCACCGAACGCGTGGCGAAGCGGAAACGTCGGCGACCTCGCCGGCGAATCAGACGGGAGGGCGGTGACTACATCGAGACCCTCGACCACCGGCTGCTCCTCATCGAGATTCCGATCCTGAATTGATCCGTGGGCCTGGGGGTTGGATGATCCTGCGATGAGCATGCGTCGTTGTTTTCTCCGTGGATTCGCATTGTTTGGTGCCGGCGTGCTCCTCGTGGGGTGTGCGGTGGGGCCGTCGCGACCGAACATCGTCTTCATCATGGCGGACGACATGGGGTACGGCGATCCAGGTTGCTACAACCCGGATTCGAAGATCGCGACACCGAACATCGACCGGATCGCGGCGCAGGGGATTCGGTTCACGGACGCGCACTCGCCGGGTCCGTGGTGCATCCCGTCGCGTTACGGGTTGTTGACGGGTCGGTATCCGATGCGGGCGAAGTTCGCGGTCAAGCGGCGGGCGTCGATTGGGAAGGACCAGGTGACGATCGCTTCGGTTCTGAAGAAGAACGGCTACGCGACGGCGATGGTCGGCAAGTGGCATCTGGGATTCGATGTCGGCTGGAATCGTGACTGGACGCAAGCGATGCGTGGCGGGCCCGTGGATGTCGGGTTTGATTCCTACTTCGGGATTCCCGCGTCGTTGGACATCCCGCCGTACTACTACATTCGCGACCGGCGACCGGTGGCGCCGCCGACGGGACGCATCGGTCCGAAGAACACGGACGGTTGGACCAACATCCAGGGGGAGTTCTGGCGCGCTGGTGGATTGGCGCCGGGGTTTGTGCACGAGGAAGTGCTGCCGCGTTTCGAAGCTGAAGCGGTGAAGTACATCGACGGGCGTGGTGAGTCGACCGACGGCAATCCGTTCTTTCTCTACGTAGCGTTCACTGCGCCGCACACGCCGTGGTCGCCGACGAAGGAGTTCCAGGGTAAGAGCAAGGTCGATCTCTACGGTGACTTCGTCATGCAGGTGGATGCGACGGTGGGCAAGATCCTCGCGGCGCTCGAGCGGAACGGGATGGCCGAGAACACGCTCGTGGTGTTCACCTCGGACAACGGGCCGGTGTGGTACTCGCAAGACGTCGAGAAGTTCGCGCACCGCTCCGTCGGTTCGCTGCGCGGCATGAAGAGCGACGCGTGGGAGGGCGGCCATCGGATGCCGTTCGTCGTGCGTTGGCCGGGCAGGATCAAGGCCGGGTCGACCTGTGATCAGACCATCTGTTTCACGGACATGCTCGCGACGTTTGCGGATGTCGTCGGCGAGGAGTTGGCGGCAGCGGACACGCGGGACAGCGTGAGCATCCTGCCCCTGCTCGGCGGTTCAAAACGTCCGGTCCGCGACGTGACCGTGTTGCACCCACGCGCCACGGTCCTCCGTCAGGGAAAGTGGAAGCTGATCACGCATCTGGGTTCCGGGGGCTTCTCGAAGCCCAGAAGGATCAACCCCAAACCCGGGGAAGCGACCGGCCAGCTCTACGACCTCGAAGCCGACCCCGCCGAGACCACGAACCTCTGGTTGTCCCGACCGGGCACGGTCGCCCGCCTCACCGACCTCCTCGAAGCCGCCAGGCGCCCTCCCCAGTGAAACACGGAGTTTGGATCGCGTTTCAGCGGAGGGTTGGTTTGCCCTCGAGGTAGCCGAGGAAGCCCAGGAATCGGTCCATCTTGCGAATGGTGTCCTGGTAGTCGCTGCCGTTGCCGCGACCGTGGTTGAAGAAGCCGTGGGCTCGACCGACGTAGAGTTCGAGCTCGCTCTGGCTGCCGGCCTTGCGCATCGCCGCCTGGAACTTTTTTCCCGTCGCCACGGGAATGAGGCTGTCCTTCGTGCCGAGGAACACGATCGTCGGCGCGATGCCCTTGCGGATGTTGTGCATCGGTGAGATCTCGCGGAAGCGCGCCTTGACCCGCTTGTAGCCGTAGCCCTCGGGACCGTTGTCGTAGACGGGGTTGAACAGCACGAGCGCGTCGGGGACCGCGCTGACCGATTGACCCTCCTCTTCGAAACCGGGGACCGTCGCGACTGCTGCGGCGACGTGACCGCCTGCGGAGCCACCCCCCGCCGCGACCTTGCCGGAGTCGATTCCCATGCGACCCGCGTTCATCCGCACGAAACGCACGGCGGACTTGCCGTCGGCGACGCACTCGAACGGCGTGGTCTTGTGCTTGTTCTTCACCCGATACTCCGCGGAGATCGCCACCATCCCGCGTCCCGCGAGGTAGTCGCAATGCGGATAGAACTGGGCAGGAGTTCCGCCGTTCCATCCGCCGCCGAAGAAGAACACGATCGCCGCACGCCGGTCCGAGGTCTTGTGGTTGTCGGGCTCGAACACGTGCAACCTGAGTTCGACGTCGCCGATCTTCTTGTAGATCACCTTCTTCGTCGGCTCCCACCTCGGTTTCCTAGCCTTCTTCTTCTTCGATATCTTTGCCGACGCGCGCTGCTTGAGCGCGCGGTCGATGCTCTTGACGACCTGCTTCGCGAGCAGCATGGAACCCTGCTTCGTGAAGTGGACGTTGCCAGGCTTCGTCGCGAACTCTTTCATCCGACCCGCCATCACTCCGTGCAGGTCGTCGATGCCGATGCCGTGCGCCCTCATGATCTTCAGCGCGAACGCATTGTACTTCACTGCATCTCCGACGACGCGACCCGGCTCGCCTAAGGGGACCGGCGTCGTCGTCGCGAAGATCAACTCGGCCCCAGTCTTCTCGAGCTGGGCCACGATCTTCTCCAGGTTCGCGGCGTATTGCTTCGGCGGGTGTGACTGCTTGCCGGACTTCTTGTTGAGACCCTTTCCATTCGCGTTGCGGTATGCGAGGTCGTGGAGCCCGAAGTTGAAGTGCACCACGTCCCACTTGCCTGTCGCCGCCGCCAGCCACGTCGAGATGTTGGCCACGCCCCGGCTCGTGTGCGCAGCGTTGCCGGGGTTGCGCGCCACGAAGGCTCGGCCCTGCATCAGTCGTTGCACCGGTTTGGTGTAGCCGCGTGAGATGGAATCTCCGATCAGCAGCACGCGGGGAAGGTCGCTCGCCGGCGCCGCGGTCGGCTTGTCCTGCGGCTTCTTCTGCTTGTCTTGCTGGGGCAAGCGCACTTCATGGATCAACATCTGGTCGGGCCACAACCGCACGCGCTTGTGATTCGTGTCGAATCCGAGCACCGGCTGTTCCGTCAACAGGTAGGCGCCGTCACGGTGCGCGATCGCACTGACCCCGTAGTTCAGCGGGGTGCGACGCACGATTTTCAACGTCGTCGGATCCACGAACAGCAGCGAACCCTTCTTCGCACTCACGTGAGTCGCCGTCACGATGTGCTTGCCGTCGAACTCCAACTTCCAACCCCGCTCTGGGAGGCTTCTCGTCGTGATCACCTCGCCGGTCTTGGTGTCGACTTCGTAGAGCTTGTTGCTGAGAGCCAGGACGAGGAGCTTACCTTCGACAAAAGTGATGCCGCTCGCGGCCATGTAGCGGTTGGCCTTGTTCGCCTCCGTCACGATCTCGCGGACGACCTCACCACTCGTGGGGTCGATCACGTAGATCGGCTTGCCGGCGGTCCATCCGTAGTCGACCGCGTAGAGGAGCTTCCCGTCCGAACACAGTCCGCGCACCGGTCGCGGAAGTGACCAGGTTTCCTCGACCTCGCCGCTGGCGAGGTCGACGCGGTGAAGCTTGCGACCCTGTGCCGTGAACAGCTTGCCGCCCATCACTGCCGCGCCGCCCGGTTGTTCCTCTGTTGGCGCCTTGATCGTCTGAACGGCAGCGCCGTCACAGATCGTCGCCGCGCGCGGCGGTCGGAGGTCCCACTTCTTGCCCTTCTTGTAGAGATCGTGTCGGCGCAGCCCCTCCTTCAAATGCTTGCGAAATTCCTTTGGCAACATGAAGCTCTGGAACCGGTAGATCTTCTCGTCGTCGCGACCGACCACCAGCAGGGATGGATAGGCACTGACGTTGAACCTCTTGGGCAGCGTTGGGGCGTGGTCGCGATTGACTTCTACCCACCGGAACTTCTCGCTCATCGCCACGACCGCGGCGTCGGGGAAGGTCTTCTTCTCGAGGACCTTGCACCAGTGTCAAGTGTCGAACGTGAAGTAGAGAATCGTCGGGCGGGGGTCGTTCGCGGTCGGCTCGGGAACTCCGTCATCCGAGGCGTGGAGCCACTGGATCGCGTCGGACTTCTGCGCGGTGAGTCCCGGCGCGGCGAACAGGAACATGGCAAGCGATGCGAGGGTCTTCATTGCGCCATCATTAGACCGCGAATTCTCGGTCGCTGGGATGTTCGCTGGCCTCTTCGTTCGAAAATCACCCTCCCTGAACGGTCTACGCGTCGCCGGCCCGTTCCATCCGTTTTTGCCGGCGATCGTCGGCGGACTGTTCCGCGTTCATGCGACCGAGGAACGCGTTGCCCTCCTTGGCGCGGATGAACGACGCGAACAGCGGCGACACACGCCGCACTTCCTTGAACAGATCCAGCGCGCTCTGTCGGTAGGCGAAGTGTCCTTCCGGTCCGGAGCGCAACTCGATGAAGTACGCCGTCTGCCGTGGTTCGAACGTGATGCGCACGCGCTGAAGGAACGCGAACGGCGTGATGTACCCCGCCGCGTGCGGATGGTCTGTCGCGATCTTCGGCTGCAGCTTGGCGACGCGATTCAGCACCGCCGAGAACTTCTCTTCGAGGCCCGCCTCGCGGATCAGCGGCGGGGTCAGGTAGCCGTGCGCGGTCGTCAACACTTGCTGCTGTTGGAAACCCTTGCGGTGCCGACCGATGTCCCGGTAGGCGCCGAAGTCCACGAGCAGCTCGAAATCGAAAGGGGCCGCGCCCTCGATGCCGAAGGGCAGAGTGTCGCGCGAGCCGCGGTTCTGAAGGATCGATGCCATCAGCCCCTTCTGATCGTCGGAGTTCATCGCCTTGCACTGCGAAAGCAACGATTCGTAGGGCTGGTCGCTCTGTTCGTAGACGAGCGACGCCAAGAGTCGTGCGTCCAGGTCGGGGTCGTAGGACAGCAGCCGGATCCCCGGCTTCCCCTCTCCGTTCACGCGGGAAACGGCGCCGAATCGACCCGCGACCCCACGCATCGACGTGTGTTGCTCGTGCAGGAACTCGTTGGGTCCCGAGTGGGTCAGCAGCGTCGGCAGGGCGTGCTCCGCCTGCTCCTTGATGCGTCTGCCGACCAGCTTGAACTCCTCGAGAGGATGGCTGAGGAGTTCGGTGATGACGTCGGAGAGCGTGCGCGCGTCGGCGACCATGCCCCACTTCGTGTAGATCGCTGGCGTCAACAAGTAGCGCGCCGCGTCGAATGCCTCGGCGCGGATCGTGCGCAACCACGGCCCTTCCTTCTCGTCGGCACCGAGCGGACGGTTGGCCTTCAGGTATTCGATGAGCTTTTCGGAGATCTCCTGATAGAGCTCGAACGTGACCCCCAGGATCTCCTCGTAGGCTTCGTTCACGTCACCGCCCGCCTCGACGACGGAGGGGTCGCGCCAGTGCCCCTCCTGGCTGAACGAAATGTAGCGGGTCGACGACTCTTCGAAGCTGCACCGCCGTTCGCGTTGGATGAACCGAGTCACGAGCTGCGAGACGTTTTCGACGGCGAGGTGCACGACCGAACCCTCTCGCAGCGAGTTGTGTCCGTGGTCGATCGCGTAGGTCTTGAGAAACTTGCCCGCCTTGTCGGACAGGACCCTGCCGAGGAAGTCCTCGGGCGGGTCGGGGATCTCCGCGTCCTCGAACGAGGTGCCGGCGCTCTCGATGCCCTTCTTCAATCGATCGAGGAACTGGTCGCGCATCGATAGGCGGCTGCGCGAGTAGATACCGTTCAACGTGGCGGCGACCTCGGGGGGGAGATTGCGGACGAGGTAGATGTCGCCGTGGTCGCGAGGGGTCAGGACAGAGAAGTACTGACCGAGCAGGCGGAGTTCCTTGTCGGTGTAGGGCATGTCACCGTGACGATAGCGACGACGGTCGGGGGAATCAGCAGCCTGGTCCGCAGGTTCGATCGTCCGGTGGGAGTCGCACGCTCGTCCCCAGTACAAAACGAGAGCCCTGCCCAGGTGGCAGGACTCTCGTGGGAGGAGGAATCAGAGAAAGGGTGTCAGGCCAGACTCACGACATCCAGGGTGTCGCCGTTGCGGTAGACCGAGAGCCAATCCTTGCGGACGAGTCTGGAGATCTCATCCACGATGGCTTGCTGGGCAACCTGGCGAATCGCTGTTTCTTCGGGAGGCGGTCGCTCGGCTTCCAAGATCTTCAGCCTCATCAAGAGGTCCAAGACCCGCTGTTTCTCGATCTCACTCACGGCTTGGGTCGCGGGACTTCGGCCCGGCAATCCACTACTAGGATCCGTGCACCGTCGGGTTTCCGATCGATGTCGCAAAAGTTCGGTGTTCCGAAAATGTCGGGCTATTTACCCCGTCGGAAGGGGGTTTTCCTCGAGCCAGCGCTCCGCCTCGATCGCCGCGCCGCACCCGGTCCCGGCGGCCGTCACGGCCTGCCGGTAGTAGCTGTCCCGGCAGTCCCCGCAGGCGAAGACGCCGGGCACGTTCGTCGCGGTCCGGTCCGGCTGGGTGATCAGGTAGCCGACGTCGTCCATGTCGAGCTGACCCTTGAACATGTCGGTATTGGGCTTGTGTCCGATCGCCAGAAACAGGCCACCGCACTCCACGTTGGTCTTCTCGCCGGTGTCGCTGTGGGTGAGTTCCAGGCCCGTGACCTTGCCGTCGTCGACGCCGAAGACCTCGGTGACGTTCTGCTTCCAGTGTACCGTGATCTTCGGGTGCTCGAGGGCGCGCTGCGCCATGATCTTGCTGGCGCGCAGCACGTCGCGGCGCACGATCAGGTGCACTTCGCTCGCGAACTTCGTCAGGAAGGTCGCCTCTTCACACGCCGAATCGCCGCCGCCGACCACGTAGACGACCCTCTCCTTGAAAAAGAACCCGTCGCAAGTCGCGCACGCGGAGACGCCACGGCCCTGTAGTGCGGTTTCGTTCGGGAGGCCGAGGTACTGGGCTGAGGCGCCGGTACTGATGATCAGCGTGGCGCATTCGTAGTCGTTTCCGGCGGTCGTGTGGACGGTGAACGGGCGCTTGCTCAGGTCGACCTTGTCCGCGTGTTCGAAGATCACCTTCGAGCCGAAGCGCTCCGCTTGCTTCTGGAACATCTCCATCATCTCCGGGCCCATGACGCCGTCGGGGAAGCCGGGGTAGTTTTCGACGTCGGAGGTGATGGTCAGCTGGCCACCGGGTTGGAGGCCGGCGAGGACGACGGGCTCCATGTTGGCGCGGGCAGCGTAGATCGCGGCGGTGTATCCGGCTGGGCCGGTTCCGAGGATGAGGGTCTTCTGGACTTCGGACATGCGGGTTGGGGTCTCCTGGTGGGGCGACAAACTTAGACCCAGGCCCGAGAAGTTCGATCCAAATATTCTCACCGCACGCCGGACGAGCCGATTGGGGCCCTGTCGGGGGAGAGATGGTGTCTAGCGGCTAGCGGCTCGGGGGTCGCGCGGTTTGCTGAGCTCGTTCGATTTGCGCGCGAGAGGGTTTCCCCGGAACCAGGGCCGGTCTCGATACTCGCCGCGCCCCGGTCCGGCGACCGAGGTAGCGCATGGTCGTGAGGAGATCGACGCGCATGTGGCCGTCCTCTTTCGTCAGCACGTAGAACACTTCCTCCGCGCTGGCCCGGTTCGGGTCCTCGACGTGGACCCGGTACTCGTGGGCCTGGCGCGTGACTCCGGTCACCACGAGCCGCTTGCGTCCCGAGAGTGAAGCCGTGCACAGCCCTGGGATCGCTCTGCGGGCGTCGTTGCAGACGAGCTTGTGCAGCGCCGATCGATCCCGCTGAAACAGGGCGTCCTGGAACTCCTCGAACCGCTGCTGAGCGACCATCTCCGGCGTCACCTCCGGCGTGCAGCCCGAGACCAGTCCCAACGCCAGCGCTCCGATCCAACGCATCACCCCCATGTCATCGGCTATTACCACTCGACCCCTGAAGCCGGAATCTGCCCTTACCCGCCGAGGATGGCGCGGGCGCGGGCGGTGGGGTCGCTGGCGGAGGTGAGCTGGCGGAAGATCTCTTCGAGGCGCTGGGACTGGTTGCCCCCGCGGAGTTCGTCCATCGTGCCGAGGGCGACGAGTTCGCCGGCGGCGAGGATGGCGACGCGGTTGGCGATGGTCTCCACGACGTCGAGCATGTGGCTGCAGTAGAGGACGGCGCCACCCTTTCTCGCGAACTCGCGCATGACCTCCTTGAGCACGAGCGTCGTCTCGACGTCGAGTCCCGAGAGCGGTTCGTCCAGCACCAAGACCTTGGGGTCGGTGAGCAACGCACTGGAGAGGACCACCTTCTGGGTCATGCCCTTCGAGAAGCCGACCATCGGGTCGTGTTGCCGATCGAGGATGCCGAAACCGTCCAGCAAGCGCAGAATGCCGGCGCGGATCTTCTCCTCCGTCATCTCGAAGAGCCGCCCACGCAAGGTCAGATACTCGTCCGGCGTCAGCGACTCGTAGAGGTTCGCGACCTCCGGGACGTACGCGATGCGGTTGCGTGCCTTCATCGGCTCGCGTTGCACGTCGAAACCGTCGACTACGATCGAACCCTTGTCCTGCTTCTGAAGACCGACCACGCAGTGCACGGTCGTCGACTTGCCGGCGCCGTTCGGCCCGAGCAACGCCAGGATCTCTCCCCTCGGAACCTCGAAGCTCAAATCCTTGACGGCGACCAGATCACCGTAGGACTTGCGAAGTGACTCGACGCGGATCATCGGCGGATTTGTAACCCCGGCGTCGTTTCTCGTCGACACCGCATCGATGCATGTGGGCAAACGCTTCTCCGCGAGTCAGAATGCGCCTCTGATGAAACTGCACGCCTTCCTCCTATCGACGCTCATTCTGCTCACTTCCGCAGGGGCTCAGGAACCGGCAAAGGCCGCGAAATCCGCGACTCAGGATTCCGACTACGAGGTCGTCGACGGGTTCCCCGGGCAGAAACCCTTCGATCGCCCGCTGCACCTGGACCACCACGCCGCGGACCCGGACGTCTACTACGTCGTCCAGCAGTACGGTCGGATCTTTCGCATTCCCCGCGACGGCAAGGAGGGGACTCGTCAGCTCTTTCTCGACTGGCGCAAGACGACCCTCAGCCCGAAGTCCGGCGGCCACAACGAGGAGGGCCTCCTCGGATTCGCCTTCGATCCGGACTTCGCGGAGAACGGGTTCGTCTACATCTACTACTCGTTCAAGTCCGGCGAACGGGAGAGCCGACGTCGGCCCGGTCGCAAGTACGCGATTCGCGAGAGCAGGATCTCTCGCCTCGAGACGAAACGAACGGCGAGCGGTTCGGTCGTTGCCGCTCCGAACACCGAGTTGGTGCTGATGAAGATCCCGCAGCCCTACTCGAACCACAATGGTGGAACGATTCTGTTCGGCAAGGACAAGATACTCTACGTCGCGTTGGGCGACGGTGGTCTCGCGAACGATCCGAAGCTCAACGGCCAAAACCTGAAGACGCTCCTCGGCTCGATTCTCCGCGTCGATGTTCGAGGTGCCACGAAGGACCAGCCCTACAGCATCCCGAAGGATAACCCGTTCGTCGGTCGCGACGGCGCGCGCGCAGAGATCTGGGCCTACGGCTTCCGCAATCCGTGGCGCATCAACTTCGACAGCGAGACCGGTGACCTCTGGTGCGCGGACGTCGGTCAGAACATCTGGGAGGAAGTCGACCGCGTCGTGAAGGGCGGCAACTACGGCTGGAACAAGATGGAGGGCACGCACCCGTTCCCGCCGCGCTCGAAGCGCGATGCGTCGAAGTTCCTCCCGCCCGTCGCCGAGTATCACCACAAGGACGGCATTTCGATAACCGGTGGCCAGGTCTACCGCGGCAAGAAGATGCCCGAGCTCGTCGGTTGCTACATCTACGCGGACTACGTGTCAGGCCGGCTCTGGTCCGTGAAGGAAGATCGCAAGGGCGGCAAGCACGAGGTGCAGCTGCTCATCCGCAAGGCGGGGGCGGTGGCGTCCTTCTGCGAGGGCGCGAACGGGGAGGTCTTCGTGCTGACTTACGAACCGCACAAGATCCTGAAGCTGACCCGTCGCGCGAAGAAGACGACCAAGTAGATCGGTCACGGCGTCGCTATTTCGGGCGGAACCGTCCGTGTGCGTCGGTCCGTGTCCGCAGTAGGTCTTGCTCGCCGATGTGCCAACGGCTCGGGACGGGTCGAGATAGCACGACGACCGCCGCGCCCTCCACCGAGTCACCATTCTCACCGGTGACGAGACCGAGGAACTAGCAGCGATACACGTCGGCGTCTCGCTGCGCTGCTAGCGCGGAGCCGAGCACGCACGCGAGCAGGGCAAACGATCCGGCACAGCTCATCCTCGAGCACCGCCTCCAGTGGGTATTCGTCGAGGATGGCGGTCGGACGAGTAGACTCGGGTGCCCGCGGTGTACTACGACTGCGAGACCACACTGCCGTGAATGGTCGAGTCGGCAAACACGAGGGCGGACGCGTGGTCCTCTGTTGCGCTTGTGCGGAAGTCGACGCCTTCGCCGATCGGGCAAAACGGCTCCCAGTGAAGCTCGCTGATCGTCGCGAGAAGACGTTCGACTTCAGCGACACCGGCGCGGTTGGTCGCGGATTTCGTCGCCATCGCCTCGAGGATGCTGCCGGACAGGAGGCGCTCCCACGTCTTTTCGCAGGTCCCCGGCTTGTCGAAGACGTCACAGCTGACGACCCGGTCACCGATCGCGACCGCGATTCCCGACGCACCGGCGACGTAGGCGAGCTTCTCGCGGTATGCCGCAGTGGCGTTCTCTCGGGCTTCGAACGCATCGCGCATGGAATTGGTCGGTGACGACACGCCGTGTTCCTTCAAACAGTCGCTGACTGCCCCCCAGATGGCTCGCTGGTTGGACACGTAGCCATCGCCCCTCTTCATCGATGCGCTGACGGATTGCTTCATCGCGAAGCGGAGCTTCGCCGGGGAATGGGAACCGCTGGAGCGGAATCCTCGGGACCGATACTCCCACCGGCCCTCCTCGACGCAGGACACGGGAATGGTGACCTCGGTGTGGGCACCGACCAGGATCGTGGCGTTGACGACGCGGTTCTGCTTCGCGCCGACGAGCTCCTCGCCTTCGACGAACAGAACCCGGACATCACCGAGGTTCTGGACCTTCAATTCGGGAACGGAACCCGATTCGTCGAGCTCGTCGACGCGGACGGAACCGTCCTCGATGGCCTCGATGGCCAGTCGGTAGTCGATCGGAGCCTGGGAATCGCAATAGAGCGGAAACACCGAGAGCGCCTCGTGGCACACCGGGTCGCCGACTCGGACTTCGGGGAAGGGTGTATGTGTAGTGATCATGATGCTGTCAGTGGGCGCAGCACGCGTGCGCAACTCGGGTCGTGCAAGGTTCGGAGTGGGGGAATCCCGGGTACGGAATTCACAGGGTGGTTCAGGAGACTCGGACAGGCGACGACGGCGCCGATCGTGTGAGAGCTCCAAACCCCTCCCGGGATACAGCCTGCCGTCGACCCTGACACTGACTTCGTCACTTGGACGGGTCAACGGGTCGGGTCCCCCTGATCCGTGTCTGATCCCTCAGAGCACAGAACGCGGCGAGTATGCCCGATCGCGGTTCGAAAGGCAAGTGGGCGAAGCGCTCCCGTCCCCCAGGTCGAGACCCTGAGTTCGCTACTTGTCGAACCGCCAGACGCGGACTTCGGACCCGCTGGAGCTGAGGAGCGAGTTCCCGTCCGGAGCGAACGCGACTGCGGTCACCCGTGACGTGGGGCTGATGATTCCGTCACTGCCGACGACGTTCGGCGGACTTTGGATCGATACCAGTCGCCTCATGAAGTTGGGGCCGATCCAACGATTCGACACCGCGGGCGGCTACAAGTGGCCGATCCTGGTACCGAAGATCGCTGCGCTGAGGGGGCTGGTCCTCGGGATTGAGGCGGTCACCATTCCTCCCGGCCCCAAGTTGCAGTTGTCGACGCCGATGGTCGTCGTCATCCGCTGATTCACGACTCGCTGTCGCTCGTCCCGAACTTCACTCGGAACACCCGGTGACGGCTGCGAAACCCGATCTTGTGGATCACGCGGCGCGCGGCCAGGTTCGTGGACTCCGTCGAACATAGCGGGCGCAGGTCGCGCCGCCGGCACTCGGCGACGAGCGCGTTCAAGAGTTGGCTGCCGACACCGCGGTTTCGGTGATCGCTGCCGACGATCATTCCCAGGTGTGCGTGGCCCAGATGAGTCTGATCCACCCGGCACTCGCCGGTGGCGTGGATGGCGCCGCTTACTTCGTGCAAAAGGAGTTCCGCTCGCTCAGGTAGGGCACCAGGAACTCGCCCGGCATTCCGGTCGCAGCTTTCGCGAATGCCACGGCGTCGGCGTGGTCCGCAGTGGTCGCGATGCGCAGGCCGGTGAGGGCCGATCCTTGCGGTTCGAGAACATGTTGGTACATGAGCGCGACGGTATCGCTGCTGTGACCGATGGAGAGAGTCAACGACAAGAACGCGGGATCCACGGTCGACGGCACAGCACTGACGATATCCATCTGATCGACGAGGCTGGCCAAGATCAATTCCCCCCGATCCTCGGACTCGGGGTGCAGGTAGAACTGGTGAAGCTCCCGCTCTTCGTTCACGGTACAGCAACCGACGACCCGATCGTCGACGACGAGAGCGTACGGGTTGGCCATCGCGGCAAGCGCGGCCCACATATCGTCGAGGGGGGCGACGAGTGTCTTCAGGTAGGCGGGTCGGCAGGCGAGGTGGATCTCGTCGGCATCGGGCAGGATCTCAATCGCCATCGCGCTCACTCGTGCAGTCATTGTGCGACAGCATGGCATGAGCGGGTTTCGAGGCCAAGGCTTCGAAGCCGATCGTCCGACCGAGAGACGACTCAGGAGTCGCGGTACCAGACTCCGGTGTATTCCTGGCGGATCGCGGTCGGTTCGCTCTACATAGATCTGCAGCGACGGAACAAGGCGGTACTCCACCTCGAACGAGGGCTGTCGCTCGCCGGGATGCACCGCGGCTTCGGGAAGGCGGACCGTGAGCGTTCCCGCGAGTAGGGAATCAGCGTTCCGCCGTCTTGCGCACGACAGATGGCGTGACTTCGGCGGGCACGTGGTCGAGATCGTAGTAGTGGTGTTCGATTCGGTCCCTGTACACCTGCACGACGCGGAACCCCGACAGGTCCTTCCCCAGTTGTCGACCGACAGCGGATGTCGTGATCATCTCGATTCCCTGGTGACTCGCCAGACTGTTGCGGTGGTAGTGGCCGGCGAAGACCGCGCGTACCCCGTGCTCGATGAACAGATCGAAGAACTTCTCTCGAACGCGGGGCGCCACGCTGAAGTAGCCCTTCTTTTCGTCGAACGACTTGAGGAACCAAGGGTGGTGTTGGAACACGAAGATGTGCTTGCTCTTCTGTGCCCGCGCGTCACGCAGTGCCGCGAGCAGAAACTCGTACTGCTTGTCGTACTCGTTTCGGACCTTCGCAGGACTGTTGATCAGCGAGCTGTTCAGCACGATGGAGAAGCAGTCCTTGTGTTGGAACGTGTACCAATCTGGGCCGAACCGTTTTCGGTACCAGGCCATCGTCTCCGGCGTCGGGTCGTTGCCGACATCGTGATTGCCGGACACGAGCTTGAGCGGGATACTCGGATCGAGAGTCTTGGTGATTCGGAGGAACTCATCGGTCTCGGCTTCCTTGAACGGATCCGACACCAGGTCGCCGCAGATGATGACGAAGTCCGGCTCGAGGCGGTTGGCGTGCTGGATTGCGCGTTCGTAGTTGCGGATGTTGCGCGCGTAGTCCCCGAACGCGAGCTGCGTGTCCGCCATCTGGATGAAGAAGAATGACTCCCATTGTGTTGGGGGAGCGCTCTGGCACGACGTGAATGCGAGGCAGGAGACAGTCACGACAAGGCAGCGGACTAGCATGCGGGGCAGTCTACGTTCCGCGGATGCCCTGTCGTTCGAGAAAGGCGTATCGGTTGAAGAGTCTGCGCCATGATGCCCCGTTCAACTCCGAGGAGGCTCGCGTGGTTCACGTTCAACTGGCGGTTCTGGCCTCGATGGTGTTCGTCTTTGTCGCTCCTGCACAGGAAAAGGTGCCGAAGCCGGTACTCGTACTCGTCGAGATCGATGAGAGCACCTCCAACCGCGTGTCGTTGCGCCTCCGACTCGATCCGGAGCGATCGACGGAGATCGACATCGCTTGGATGAACAGTAAATGGGCCGTCGTCGGCAAGCACGCCGACGACATGATCACGGACGCTGAGAAAAAGCACAGAGGCTATGCTCTGGAATACCTCGCCTTGCTCGAGCTGAAGAAGGATCGGAAGCTCGCCAATCGCGTAGCGGTGCAGGCGACGAAGAAGCGCTGAGAAGCGTCCGCTACGTCTTTGTCGTCGGAGTCGCCTTGTCGATCGTCGGGATCGTCGGCGTCTTTGGCTCGTCCGAATTGCTCCAGATCGGCAACCAGATGTTTTGGTAGGCATCCGGCTGTCGGTCCTCGTGAACCGGCAGGATGCGGTGTATCGACTGGCAGCGGCGCAACGAGATCTCGGCGATGATGGGTTGGCCGTCGCCGTTGGCGGCTGCGATGACATCACCCATCGGATCGATGATGCGGCTGTCGCCCGGGAACACGAAGGTGTCGTCGTTGCGCAGCGCCCCCTCGGTGCCGATGCGGTTGCACCCGATCACGTAGGACTGGTTCTCGATCGCCCGTGCGCGGATGAGGGTACGCCAGTGGTCCGCGCGGGCTTCGGGCCACTGTGCCGGAACCGCGAGTACCTGCACGCCGCAGTGAAAGTAGTAGCGGGTCAGTTCGGGAAAGCGGATGTCGTAGCAAATCACCACACCGATCCGTCCCAGCCGGGTGTCGACGACCAATGGCTGACTGCCCGGCGTCATGTAGCGGTCCTCGGCGTTCGGCGAGAACATGTGGATCTTGCGGTAGGTTCCGAGCACTTCGCCGCAATCGAAGATCCGCGCTCGGTTGAAGTAGCGGCCATCGCTCACTTCGGGCGCGCTGCCGATCACCATCATCTCGAGCTCTTTCGAGAGTTCGAGGAGCGCGTGCTCCGCCGCGTTGGATCTCCGGATGTCGTCCTCTGTCGGCTCCTTCAGGAACGACGTCGTCCACATCTCGGGCAGCACCATGAGCTCGGCGCCATCCTTGGCCGCGGCGCGGATCCCCGCGGTCACTGTCGCGAGGTTACGCTCCGTCTCTCCCCGTTCGACGTTGAACTGGAGGCACGCGGCGTGGTACGTCTTGGTCTCAGATCCTGGCACGGATGCGGAGAATACCTCTGGAACGAGAAGAGGGCCTACTAACCACCACGGTTTTTGCGCCGCGGGGCCATAGGCCCACTCCTTCCGAAGTCAGGACTGAAAATCAGGACTCGAGGTCCGGACTAGCCCTGGAACAGGATGTCGTCTTGCGAGTTCGGCTTGGACTTGCTCTGGCGCGCAGCCGAGCCGGTCTTCGTCGATTCGATCAGCTGGTCGCTCGGCTTGAACATGATCGTCTCCTTGTCGGCGACGTCGATGCTCTTGCCGGTCAGCGGGTGCTTGTAGGCACGGCCCTTGCGGATCTTGCGTTCGAAGGTGCCAAAGCCCTTCACCGCTACCTTGCCACGGGTTCGAAGCAAGTCCTGGATCGAATCCAGAACGGCGTCGAGCACGCGTGCAGCGGTGCGGCGCGGAACGTTGAGTTCCTGTGCCACGGCCTCGGACAAAATGCCCTTGTTCGCTTGCCGAACAATAACCTCTCGTGTCGTCGTCTCAGGCCCGGTGCCCTTGACCTGCGATTCCCCAGTTAGCGCGTTCGCGCCGTGGGACTCCACTTTATTATCTACATTAGTGCTTGTCAGACGAGTCATTCTAGTTTCTCCCAGTCGCTCTACCTAATCCGTGAGTACGCTTCCACGCGCTCCCGGGTCCCCTTTTCCACAGTCAGTGACTCGGTATCAATTCAGACAGTCCTTGCTTGGATTGGTGGCAGGAACTTCTCCAGCACACCGACAACCGTCTTCAGATACCGAGTAGCGGCACACGTCGGAAAGACCTCAGTGAATGGAGTCCGTTTGATCACGGCACTCTCGACACTGGAGTCCTCCGGCATGAGCCCAAGCCAGTTGAGGTCCAAGCCCAAGAACCTGTCGGTACAACCGCTCAGCTTCTTGAAGACCTGTTCCGCCTCTTCTGGCGAACGAACGCGATTGACCAGGAGGTGCATCGGGTTTCCGTACCCCTCCTGGACCATGACTTTGACGATGCCGTAAGCATCCGCGATCGCAGCGAAGTTCGTCGTGGTGACGAGGATCGTGTGATCGGCAATGGACACGAAGTCGGTGACGTTCGACGAGACGCCCGCACCGGTGTCCAACATGAGCAGGTCGCAATACGGTCGCAGCTCATTGAGTGCACCCAGGATGTCCTGCCTACCCTTGTCGTCCAGGTTGGCCATGTCCTTCATGCCGCTGCCACCGGAGATCAGCTTGATCCCTTTAGGGCCGTCGACGATGATGTCCGCGATCTCGGCGCGACCGGTGAGGTAGTCGCTAAGCGTCTTCTCCGGCCTGACTCCCGCAACGATATGTGTGTTCGCGAGACCGAGGTCCGCATCGACGATGATCGTGCGATAGCCACGGCTGGCGAATTCAGTCGCCATGTTCACGGACAATGAGGTCTTGCCGACGCCGCCTTTTCCAGAGGTGACGGCAAAGACGACGCCGCCCTTGCGGGGTGCGTAGTTCTCATTGGATTGTGATTGCGTATCCACGTTACCTGCCATCTCCTTCAGGGTGTCGCGTCCTCGACCCACGGGTCGGATTGCGTCCCGGGGGAGGTATCGGGATTTGCGCGGCTCGATCTTTTGGGAGACTTCTCAGGAAATGGCGTTCACCCCGAATCGATTAATTGCCGAGATCAAGGACAGTCGACCGGGGGAGTAGACGACACGGATCATGGGTTCCGATCTCGCCCTGGCATGGGACGAACGAGAAGAGAGACCATTGCAATTGGGGATTGGCCGCACGACTTCACCGGGTAAATCGACTCATCGCGGCCCTTGGCGCAGCACGCTGCTTCCGGAATTCCTCATTGTCGCGTGCACATTGGTGCTGATTTGGTTCTTCCGGAGGCTCCTCGTTGACGCGCAGCGGTCGGACATCGAACTCGGCACATTGCTACCTCTCTTCCTCGCGATGATGGGCCTGGCTCTCGCGGCGGGTGTTCTCGTCGTGGGGCAGGCTTCCCGTTCGGCGCGGAGATTGGCGGGGCCTTCGCAGCGGCTCGTCGTGGCGATACGGCGTACGCAGCGTGGTGATATTGCACATCGAGTTCACCTTCGGCACGGTGACTCGTTGAAAGAGGTTGCCGCCGAGTTCAATAAGTTGCTGGATTGGTTGAACGAGAACCCGCCCCCCGGCGTGAAGACGGGGACGGATCTGATCGAAGTCGACGAGAAGGGGGCTGACCTGCCCGGCGACGTCGGGCTCGAGAGTTCACCCGAAGACGTCATCGAAGTGGGGTCGATGTCCGATGACTGAGAAAATCGTCAATCGGACCGACGACCTGACGACCCAGATGTGCCGGGAGAGCGACGCGGCCGGCGGGCCGACGGCGTGGATGATGCACTTCCTTGTCCTGTGCGTGCTGGTTGCCGCGGTGGCGTGGACCATGATCGGCATCCGTGATCTGGGCGAGGCGAGCGATCGGTGCGAATCGGAGTTGATCGAGTTCCGTGAGCTTGCCGAGAAGGCTGCTCGGTCGCCACGGCGTGACGTGGGACGGGTCTCTGCCGAACTCACCCGACGCATCGCGGCGCAGAACTGGCACCGAAACCTGGATGGCGTGCGACCGCGGGTGTTGCAAACTCCGGGAGGACTCAGGGTCCGTTTCGCGCGCACCTTTCCAAACTTCATCGAAGAGCGGTCGCAGCGATGACGCGAGGAATCGTGTACGACTGCATTCCGACCGTGTGTCTGGTCGCGGCGGTTGGAGTATTGACGGTACTCGCGTGGCAGGTTTCGGACGCGTTCTCGGATTCGCATCGCGTGCACGTGATCCGCGAGTCGGTGGTCGCTGCACTCGTGGCGGAGGACGCGGCGTTCGAAGCTGTCGATCGGTTCCGCCCGACACCCGGTCGACCGGTTGAGAAGTTGCGATCGTTCTCCGTCGAGAACCCCGCCGGATTGAAGTCCATAGTCGATCCCGTGTTCGAGAGCGGTCGCCGGTCGTTGCGGATCGCCGTCGCCGGGAAGAAGGGGCGTTCCTACACCTACGAGTGTGACCTCTTGCCGGGGGCAGCGCCCGCGAGCCTGGGCAATCCTCTGAGTGTGCGCCACTCGGTTGTCGCGGCGCGTCCGGCGATCCAGGCGTGGTTGCGACGCAACCTCGACATTCGTCTCGATCCGATGGACGACCGGACCCTCGCGAATCTGCTGGATCCCGAGGTCGTGCGAGTCGGCGGGGACAAGGCGTCGACTGATTTCCAAGAGGACAGCTCGATCGCCCTACTGCGCCTGACCGCGGGAACGGACCGAGCGGATTACCGAACCGCGGACTCAAAGGTTCGCCCCTGGCGTCCGAAGATTCCGGAGAACGGGGTCAGGATTCTCGCGGGCAACCTGTGGATCGCCCCCGGCGAGCGCCCGCTGTGCGTGGAGTTGTCGCGCTCCCTCACGGTCATCGTGACGGGCAACATCTACTTCGGGCGGAGCGTCGTGGTCCGCGGCGCCGGTCGCCTGATCCTCGTGGCCCGTCGCGGCAACGAACCGACGTTCGTGGATCTCGACGGCGATGGGGGGTTCTCTCCGGGAGATCGCCGGATGGAAGGCTCGCCGCGCAAGTCCGGTGGGTCGTATCGAGGTCCCGTGGAAGGCGCGGGCGCGATCTACCTCGGGTTGCCCGGGGCGGGAGCGGTGGGCGGGCAGTCCATCGAGATCGAAGCCAGTCTCGTGTCAGAATCAGAGACCTATGTCCGCGCGACGTCGACGACCATCCACGGAGCGCTTGTCGTGGGGCAGGGCATCACCTGGACGAAGGGTACAGAGCTGCATCTCCCCGGCGACGCGCTGCCGAACATCGAGCGCGCCCAGGTGCCCGGCTTCCGCCGCTCCGGCGCGACTCGTCCCGGGATGCTGATCTCAATCGACTAGCTGTCGTTTCCAGGCAATTCGTTCACCGTGACGGGCAACGGCGCCCTGCCGATCTCGCCGGCGCTGAACTTCTTCGCGACGATCGGCCTGCAGACGGACTGCTTCCCCGAGGTCTTCCCAACGTCTTCACCCACGGACCGATCATGATCCCGACGGCGCTCGACGGTTGGGGTGGTCGTGTCGGCACGCTCGGTCCGTTCGTGGTGCCCGTCGCGGTGGCGCCGAACGGCCTGATTTCCCAGTCTTTCGTGTTCCACAACGGCAAGTGGCAGCTGTCCACCCCGATGACCTTCGTCGAGTAATCGAAGTCCGATCCGGACCCGCACGGATCGACTTGTTATTGCGCCGCCGCTCGTGCTATGTTGCGCCCCCCGCGTGGGGGCGTAGCTCAGTTGGTAGAGCGTTGCGTTCGCAATGCAAAGGTCTGCGGTTCGACTCCGCACGTCTCCACCAGTAGTTTCGACTGCAACAAGAGCCCTGACATTCTCGAGGATGTCAGGGCTCTTCTCGTTTACCGGACGCTTCTGTCCTCGGGTGTCTATCTCAGCCGCAGCGGCACGGCATTGCTCGCCATGTCCAGTGGTGGTGAAACGGGAGATGAGGAATCGAGGTCCGTCGTCGGACGAAGGAACCAGACTCCGGTCACGAGTGCGGACAGCGATAGAACGACTGATAGCGGTCGCATGAGGTTGTGCCCCTCTAGAGGGGTTAATCGAGCGTTCGACATGGTACACAGATGGCGCCGGTCCGGCGATTCTCTTTGGGGGTGAACCGT
>CAYYAQ010000093.1:0-20736 GCA_964469555.1 uncultured candidatus Brocadiaceae bacterium
GCAGAGACTGGGGAGGCGAGGTCTACGCGTTCCGACTCCTACCGGCGACGGTGAAGACCTGGGGTCGAGACCCTTACGCTCCCTGGCAGGAAGGGCAGCAGTACGTAGACCGCCCGCCGTCCACGCTGGTCTCGATCGCTCTTCAAACTTGATTCGGGATTGAGCCTCCCGCTTACGTTCGCGTTTCCGTCGGTGTGCGGCTCACGGCGCGAATCCTGTATGGGATGGTACGGGTAACGCCTTACGCTATCCCATCGCGATCATGAGCTTGCACAAACGCGGACCCAAGTCTGCCGCCCTCTTCGTTGTCTTCTCGGTCCTGGCGTCGGGTTGCGTATCGCCGCCGGAGAAACCACCTCACCCGTCCTACGAGCAATTGCGTGCCGGCTTCGAGAAGCCCGACCACGCCCGTTGGGGAGAGGTGCCACTCTGGTGGTGGGAAGGCGATCGGTTGGAAAAGGATCGCGTTCGCTGGCAGCTTCAGACACTCGCCGCGAAGGGCGTAAAGGCCGTGTGTCCCATTCAGCGTTCGCCAGGACGCTGCTACCCGTCGTCGTTCTCGCCGGAGTGGTGGACGATGTTCGAGTTCGTCCACGCGGAATGCAAGCGACTCGGTATGGCGCTGTGGGCATACGACCAGCTCGGTTACGGCCACTACGGTTGGCTCGAGATGGCCGCGGCCCAGGCCAGTGATCCGGACACGCGCCAGGTGAAGTTCTTGTCGGAGGTCGGCACTGCCGACGAATCGATCCACATCGATCTCCCGGAGGGCACGCTGCTCGCCGCGCGCGCCTACCCCGTCGCGGGCAAGAAAGACGAACACGCGGACGACGGTCGCAGCATCGACGTGATGAGCTTCGTTCACGGGCGCCGGTTCGACTGGACCGCACCGTCGGGTCGATGGCGCGTCTCCGTGATCGTCGCGATCCCCTACAAGGCGTTCCGATTCAGCCGTCCGGCAACGGGCGTGTTCGTCGACTCGCTCTACGGCGAACTCGAACGCCGGTTGGGCAAGGAGTCGCTGGGCACGAGCTTCCTCGGGATCTTCCAGGACGAGCACGCGATTACGCCGCGAGACATCTTCACCGAGGAGCTCGCTGGGCGCTTCGAGAAGATGTTCGGCTACCCGATCACGCGCGCCATCCCAGCTCTCCACTTCGACGTAGGCCCGAAGACGCCGAAGTACCGCAACGACTACTTCGACGCCTACCTCTCGCTCGACGAGGACCTGTACTGGTCGAAGATCTACGAGTGGACGACCAAGCGCGGCCTGCTGACGAGCCACGACAACTGGGGTCGACAGAACATCAATCGGCACAGCCAGGGCTACATCGACTACTTCCGCACGCAGCGCTGGTACTCGGCGCCAGGCTTCGACGACTACGGCGTGAGAAAACTGGAACGGCGGAACTACTACGACACGAAGATCGCCGCATCGATCGCCCGCCTCTACGGGCGGCCCCGCGTCTGGAACGAAGCGTTCCACTCCAGCGGTTGGGGTCGAACGACGGATCAGACACTCAGTTGGCTTTCCCACGGCCTCACCGCGGGCGCGAACCTCTACGACGAGCACGGCCTCTACTACTCCACCCGCGCGAGCACCTGGGAACATGCCGCGCCTGATCCTCACTGGCGACAGCCGTACTGGCGCTACTACCAGCACCTCTCCGACTGGGTAGCGCGGACGAGCTTCGTGATGTCCCAGGGAATCCACGTCGTCGACGCGGCGGTGCACTACCCCGTAGTCAGCGTGCTCGCCGGACAGGCTCCGGGCATCAAGGGTCCCAACAACAACACCTACATGACGGTGTCGCGCACGATCTACGATGCCGGGATCGACAACGACATCATCGACGACGACTCGATCCTGCGAGGAACCGTGAAGGGTGGCAGACTCCACACGGGAGGAAACGCATATCGGGCGTTGCTGTTCGGTCCGCAGACGACGATGCGGCGCTCGGTTCTCGCAAAGGCCCTCGAACTCATCGAAGACGGCGGCACGGTGTTGTTCTACCAGCGTCTGCCCCAGGCGAGCAGCGAAGGCGGCCGCGGCGATCGCGAGCTCGCTGCGATGCTCGATCGGATGCTAGGCGCGAAACGCGCCTCGAAGCAGTTCGCGGGCGGTGGATTCTCCGCATTCGTCCCGTACGCGATCAAGGAGCTTCCGAAGCTCGTGTCGAACCACATCGAGCGGGACTTCGTTTCGGAGGGCGGCAAGGTATGGGTCACGCACCGGCGCATCGGTGCGGCGCACGTCTACCTCGTCCAGAACGCGACCGGCGAAGACGTCGAGCTGCGCGCACGTTGTCGTGTCGACGCCGTGCCCGAGTTGTGGGATCCGTTCACGGGAAAGGTGTCGCCCGCAGACCGCTTCGAACGCGACGGAAAGACCACGGTGCTCTGGCACAAGCTCTCCGGGAACGTGGCGTACATGTTCGTGTTCCGGCCCGGCGCGGAGCAGTCCGGTGGACAGCTTCCGACGCGGGTCCGAACCGAGCCGCGCACGCTGCCGGGCAACTGGAAGTTCTCGGTCGAAGCGACGCGGGACAATCGCTGGGGTGAGTTCCGCTGGCCGCCTTCGAGCGACGTGATCGGCCCCGAGGTGCGGCAGTTCCGCTACGCGGAAGAAGGGGAAACGTCGGGAATCGAACTCGGATGGCACAAGGCGGACTTCGCCGACGGCGGGTGGCCAAAACACGCAGCGACGCTCGGACCGCACTGGCTGAGCCTCGGCCCCTTGGCGAAGGGTACCGACACCAGCACCGTGCCCACGAAGCTCGACGAGCTGGTCGCCGGAATGGAGACGCCGTTCCGGATCGCCAAGAAACCGAAGAAGCCAAAGAAAAAGGAGAGTGAGAAGGTAGCGAAGCCGGAGAAGGCAGTGTGGCGCCCGGTCACGTTCTCCAAGACCCTCGGCCGCGCGGTGTCGGCGCCCTGGGGTGGACACAGCCGCTACCCGGACGGCGCGGTCGACCAGAACTTCATCAAGCTGCGTGCGGGGCACAACCTCATCTTCACGCGGCTGCGTTCGAAGGTCGCGCGCCGACTCGGGCTCCGCGTCGAGCTCCGCAATTCCAAGCCCCGACTCTGGGTCAACGGTGTCGAGCAGCCCTTCGAGGACGCGATCGGGAACCTGCCGCTGAGAGTGGGAGAGAACACCGTGCTGCTCGATGTTCCCGACGGCGGCGAAGGGATGCTCTTCGTGCAGAAGGAACCTCCTTCCGTTGTATCGATGGCCGACGCGGCGAAGGACATCCTGACGCCGGACCTCGCGAAGGCGACGTGGATCTGGGGCGGCGAATCGGCGGCGGCGTACCTGCGCAAGTCGTTCACGCTCGGCAGCGTACCCGCCGAGGCGCGGCTGACGATCACCGCGTACACCGGCTATCGCCTCTTCGTCAACGGCGCGAAGCTCGCCGAAGAGATTGGTCCGTGGGCGAACTGGAGGAATCCCGAGACGTTCAACATCGCGAAACACCTGCGCAAGGGTGAGAACGTCATCGCCGTCTGGTCGCACGTGCATCCGGACATCGGCGTCGTGCCGAAACGCGGCGTCTGCCTGGCTGTGAAGATGCGGACAGACAGCAAGGAGTCTGACCTCTTCAGCGACGAGTCATTCCGGGGCTCGACCACGGATCAGGATGGTTGGACGAGACCCGGGCTCTCGGATTCGGTGTTCGGCGACGTGATCGTGCTGGGAAAGATGGGCGTCGATCCCTGGGGCGACACGGCGGTCCAGAACATCGGCTCGGTGACCGAACCGCATCGAAAGCTCGCGATTGATCTGTCGTCGCCGTACCTCACCTGCTTCGACGAGGTCCCCGACGTCGTCTATGACGTGAAGCCCGAGAGCGATCGTCGCATCGGCTGGTACCGGTTCCTGGCGCCTCCAGGCTTGCGGCGCCTGCAACTCGGAACGAAGGCCACGGCGCGAGCGTGGGTGAATGACGTCGAGGCGAAGGTCGAGAACGGCATTGTCGAAGTCTCGAGTGCGCCGAGCGGCACTTCGACCGTCGCGATCCGGGTCGAGATGGAACGTGGTGCGTACGCTGGCGCGGCTTTCAGAAAGCCGATCGGCATCGAAATCGGGGGCGGCACGATCCCGCTCGGCGAGTGGTCGAAGTTCGGCCTGCCGACGTACTCGGGAATAGGCATCTACCAGCAGGTCCTCGAACTCGACGCGGCGGACGTCCACCGCAAGACCGAACTCGACCTCGGCCACGTCCTGGTCGCCGCCGAGCTCCTGGTCAACGGCAAGTCCGTCGGCGTGCGCCTCGCGCGCCCATTCCGATTCGACCTTACGGGAAGCCTGCGCGCCGGCAAGAACACGATCGAGGTCCGCGTCGCGAATACGATCGCACCCCACTACACCGTCACGCGCAACGCCCACAATCTCGGGCCGACGGCGTCCGGCCTCATCGGACCGGTTCGCCTGTTTCAGGACTGACCCCTCAAAGCACTTCGCACGGCCAGCCCATGATCTTGCTCACCTTGCCGAGCGCGCGGGCGTTGTGGCCCACGCTCATCGCGCAATGATGGGTCGGTGCATGGCCGAACCAGCGGTTCATCGCCTGTGTCGGGCCGACGTCGAAGCGGACGTGGGTCATCGTGTTGCCGACCTCGAGGATCGGGGCGTCGATGGATTCGCCCTGGTTGACGATGCCCCGGAGTCGGCCGTCGCCGGACTGCGTGATGTTGAACAGCGTGACCGGCCCCTTGCGCACCGTGGCTTCGACGGAGACGCCGGTGCCCCACTTGCCGTGGTACAGGCCCATCCCGCGCAGGATCGGCTTGACCGCGGCGATCTCCAGGTGGAACGGGCCGTCGTGGCCCATGATGATCGTGCCCTGCTCGTAGTCGCACGCGACGATTTCGCTATAGCTGCCGCCCACGCCGAGGATGTCGGAGACCTTCATCCCGATCGCGGTCTTCATGTCGCCTTCGCCGGCGCACGGGATGCCCTGAGCCGTGAGTAGGGAGTGGCCGAGGATGAACGCCTCCTGCAACTTCTCGTACTCGTTCTCCGGTTTCGAACGGTAGTAGTACGTCAGGGCATCGAGATCGAACTCGCGCACCATCTTCTCCTGGGCCACGGCGACCCGGCACGCGATCTCGAGTTGCTCGGGTCGAGGTGCCCGCGCGAGCGGATCCGCAGGCGAGTCCTCGCTGATCACGAACATCTCCGTGACCAGGCCCATCTTCGCGGCCATCTCGGCGTCGGTGACCGACTTCGCGATCTCGTGAAGGTCGCACATTTCCAACAGCTCGACGTGCAACCCCACCTGGCTCTGCACCATCGTGAAGTCGCTGTACATGTCGAGCATGCCGCCGTACGTGTGCCCGAGGAAACCCATGCGCCCCTCGCGTAGCGTGCGCCCGACGCCCGCGGCCTTCACCCATTCCTCGATCTCTTCCCAAGCCTGCACGGCCTCGGGATGCGTCGCCGTGTCTTCGTCGGCGACCGATATGGCCGGCGTCTGGTCGAGACCGAGCAGGCCGCTGACGACCTGGAAATCGACGCCGCACCGGTTGAACGCGTTCGCGATCTCAGGAACGGTGCAGCCGCAGCAGTGCGCCAGCCACTCGCCGGTCGTCGTCTTTTCGTAGTTCATCGCCGCAGTCGGCTGGAGGTTCAGCACGACGATGGGGCGACTGCAGTGTTGGGCAATCGCGATGTGCGACGCGCTCATCGCGTACGTCGCCGCGTGGCAGAAGATCAGGTCGACGTTGTTCGCATTGAACGCTTCGCCGGCCGCACGACCCTTCTGCTCGGTGTCGACCATGCCGGCGTTGTGGACATCGGCCCACTTGGACAACCGCTGCTCGATGAACTTGCCGTAACCGGTCAGTCGGTCGAGGAGCCCCTCGAACTGGTTCCAGTAGTGTTCATGGCCGATCGAGTAGAGACCGATGCGTGGACGCTTCGCGGGTTTGATGGTTTCGAACATGTCACTCGATGTGTCTGCCGTACGCGATGACGACTGTCGACGCGATCAGGATCAGGATACCTGCCCAGACCATTCCCCTGGTCTTGCCGCTCGTACCCCGCCACTCGCGGAAGACGACGCCCCACAGGTTGGAGAAAACGATGATGAACGCCATGTGGATCGCCCAGCTCGATGCCTCGTAGTCGCCTTCGAGCTTGCCGAGTTCGGACGCGCCCATGCCGTAGAAGAAGAACTGCAGGTACCACACGACGCCGGCGAGCATCGAGAGTCCGTAGTTGAGGGCACTCGCCTTCGATCTGTAGTCACCGAAGCTCTTGTTCCGTGTGTTCAAGATCAGGCACCAAATCGCGTTCGTTGTGAAGCCGCCGATCAGCACGACGATGAGCACCGCATTGTTCTTGTAGAGGGGATCGGTGCCGAGTTTCGCCGACAAGTCCGCGATCGGCGCGCCCGCGGTGAACGCGAAGCTCATGCACGAACTCAAGATGCCGGCGAACGTCGCGACTGCGAATCCAGTCGTCAACTTGAACTCGCGTACGCCTTCTCCCGCGGCCGGAACTTCCGCTTCCTTGCGATACCCGGCCCAACCACAGACCGCGATTCCAAAGAGACAGACGAGCACACCGACAAGCACGTACTTCCCGGACGAACTCTCGACCATCGCTTCGAACTTCCCTTCGTGAATGACCGGAATGAGCGCGCCGAACACCATGCAGAACGCCAGCGCCACCGAGCACCCGAGCGCCATCCCCAGGTAACGGACCGAGAGGCCGTAGGTCAGGCCGCCGATTCCCCACAACACGCCGAAGAAGTACGTCCAGAGGATCGTCTTCGCGTCGCTCTCGGTGAGGACCTCCATCAACTGGGGCGTGGTGAGCAGAGCGACGACCCACGGCGCGAAGATCCACGCGGCGACGCCCATCACCATCCACGAACTCTCCCACGACCAGCGCTGCACCTTCTTCAGAGGCGCGTAGAAGCTACCGGCTGCGAAACCGCCGATCGCGTGCAGGACGACACCGAGGATATAGGGTGGCATGCACCCGACGTTCTACCCGAGACGGGCGAATCGCTCACGCGCTTTGGTCCAGGCGTCTGCTTCGCGGGGGATGAATTCCTCCGGCGCCGTCGTTCGTCCGACGAATCGCCTCGCACTGGCGAGGTTCGGAAACACGCCGTCCGCGATCGCCTGGACCAGGAGGTTGCCGATCGCCGTCGCTTCGACTGGCCCCGCGCGAACCGGGCGACCGGTGGCATTGGCCGTCGCCTGGTCGAGGAACGTGTTCTGGCTCCCACCGCCGACGATGTGGACACCCTGCACGGCAACGCCGGTCACCTCTTCGATCTGATCGACGACCTGGGCGTAGCGCAACGCCAGGGATTCGAGGATCACGCGAGCGACGGCCGAGGGTTCGGTGGGGATGCATTGCCCCGTCTCTTCGAGAAACGCGCGAATCTCCTCGACCATGTCGACTGGGTGCAGGAAGCGCAGGTCGTCCGGATCCAGGAACACGTCGCCCGGCACATGCGACTCGAGACCGTGGAGAAGGTCGTCGTGGCTCACGTCCTGCCACCGCAGCCGGCAGGATTCGAGCAACCAGAGTCCCATCACGTTCCTGAGCAGGCGATTCACGCCGAACGCGCCCCCCTCATTGGTGAAGTTGTGCTCGAGTGCGAGTTCGGACACGACGGGCGACGCGGTCTCGACGCCGAGCAACGACCATGTTCCCGACGAGATGTATGCCCAGCCGTCTTCGAGCGGTGTCCCCGCGACCGCGCTGCCGGTGTCGTGCGTGGCCGGTGCGACGACATCTAGCTTTTCGAAGCCGGTCGCTTCGCACAGTTCCGCCGTGAGCGCACCGATTCGCTCGCCGGCCTGGATCAACGGCGGCATGACTTCGTGCGGCACGCCGATCACAGCCAGGAGCTTCTCGTCCCACTCCCGAGACCCGGCGTTCAGCAGCTGTGTCGTCGTCGCGTTTGTGAACTCGCTCCGCGCCTGGCCCGACAGGTGCCGGTGCACGAGGTCCGGCACCATCAGCAGGCGATGCGCATCTTCGGGCCATTCGGCACCCGTGACCTGCGCGAGCAGTTGCACACCGGTGTTGAATGGCATGAACTGGATGCCGGTCCTCTGGTAGATCTCGGACGCGGGCATGCGGCGGCGGAGTTCGTCCATGACCCCGTCCGTACGCGAATCGCGGTAGCACACCGGATCACCCAGCAGGTCACCGTTCTCGTCGAGCAGGCCGAAGTCCACTCCCCACCCGTCGACGCCGACGCTGAGGATCGAATCGCACTCCCCGTGTGCCGCGCGGAGTCCGGTCTCGATCTCGGCGAGCATCTGCGCGAAGTCCCACCGCTCGTGACCTTCGATGTGCCGGTGCGGCATCTCGAATCGGTGCAGTTCGTCGAGTCGCAGACCAGAGGACGTGAAGCGTCCGAGGATCACTCGTCCGCTGCCGGCGCCGAGGTCGACTGCCAGGTAATCAGCCACTGTCAGACGATTCCGGATCCGGCCGACCCCGATGCGGGTCGTTCCTCGCCCTTGCGCCTTCGGTATCCGCTGGCGCGGTAGACACCGATCGAATCGATGGCTCCGCCGGACCGTTGGCGTGCCATCGCGAGGATCGGAGATACGTCGGTCTGGAATGCGCCCTTCAACAATCGCATGGCCATGAGTACGTCGTTCGACGACTGGTAGTCTTCGAGCGCGGAGCGATTCACGAGGAGCGCCTGGACGAAGCAGCGCTGGACAGTTTCGGCGCTGCCCATCAGCGACTCGATCGGATCGGTGACGTTGTGCGACTGGTCCAGCATGTAGGCCGGGGCGAAGGACGGGTCGTCGATGCGGGCTCCGATCAGTTCGTGGAACACCAGGAAGAGCTGGAACGGATTGATCGAACCGCTGTCCAGGTCATCGTCCCCGTACTTGCTGTCGTTGAAGTGAAACCCGCCCAGCTTGCCGAACTGCACGAGACGCGCGACGATCGTTTCGATGTTCGTGTTGGGCGCGTGGTGCCCAAGATCCACCAGGCACGAGGCCTTCGGCCCGAGCTCCGTCGCAGCGAGGTAGCTCGTGCCCCAGTCGTTGTTGACCGTCGAGTAGAAAGCCGGCTCGAACAGCTTGTGCTCGAGGAACATCTGCCAGTCCGCCGGCAGCCCGGCGTAGATCTGCCGCAAGCTGTCGATGTAGCGCTCCATCGCGCTGCGAAAATCGAGCTGGCCCGGGAAGTTGCCGCCGTCCGCGATCCACACGGTCAACGCCTTCGAACCCAGCTCGCGGCCGATCGCGATGCACTCGAGGTTGTGTTCGATCGCCTGTTTCCGCACCGCTTCCTCCGTGTGCGTCAGGCTTCCAAATCGGTAGGAGTGCTTCTGCCCGGGTTGATCCTGGAAGGTGTTCGAGTTCATCGCGTCGAAACCGAGGCCACGATCCTCCGCGCGCTCGCGCAACTCCGCGGGATCGTCGGGACGGTCCCACGGTATGTGCAGGGAGATCGTCGGCGTGCAACGCACTAGTTGCTGCACAGTCGCGCAATCGTCGATCTTCTCGAAGACGTCGCGCGGCTCGCCGATTCCGGGAAAACGCGCGAACCGCGTGCCGCCGGTCCCCACGCCCCACGAGGGCATGGCGACGCCGAAGCCTTCCGCCTCCTCCGTGATCGACTCGATCGAGATGTTGCGTCGGTTGAGCACTGTCTTCAGGTGCTCGTAGTCCGCGAACAGATCGTTCGCCCGATCGGCGTTCTGCTCCGCGATCAACTCCTCGGGAATCTGGTAGGTCTCGTTCATCGCAATTCTCCGTTGATCAGGACCAAATGATCATAGCCCCGCTGGCAAGAGCGGCCGCGACGATCTTCAGCGTGGGAAGGCCTCCCTGTTGCCGGCGTCGACGTTGAGGATGTTGCCCGTGGACTTTTGGGATCGTGGACCGGCGAGGAAGCACACCGCTTCGGCCACGTCTTCGGGAAGCACGCTGCGCCCGAGCAGGCTTCGATTCTTGTAGTGTTCCGCGAGCTCGCTCTCCGCGATGCCGTATGCCTCGGCACGCTCCTTGCGCCAGTCGCCACTCCAGATCTGGGAGTCCGTCAACACAGCGTCCGGGTTGACGACGTTGACGCGAATACCATCGGGGGCTCCCTCGAGCGCAAGACAGCGGGCGAGGTGGATCTCCGCGGCCTTGGCAGTGCAGTAGGCCGAAGCGCCGGGTGACGCGGCGAGAGCGTTCTTCGAACCGACGAAGACGATCGAGCCGCCGACCGCCTGCCGCTTGAAGAGCCTGAACGCTTCGCGCGCGGCGAGGAAGTAGCCCGTCGTGAGCACGGACAGGTTGCGGTTCCATGTTTCCAGCGACGTCTCTTCGACGGGCGCCGCGGACGCGATGCCAGCGTTGGCGACAAGGATGTCCACGCCGCCGTACTCCGCGACGGCGTGCGCCAGGCTCTGCGCGACCGAGTCCTCGTCGGTCACGTCGCACACAGTGGTGCGCACGACATCGTCGCCAAAATCCGCGGCAAGCCTCTTGCGAGTTTCGTCCAACGCCTCGGCGCGCAGATCCGATAACACGACACAGGCGCCGTCGATCAACAATCGCCGCGCGGTGGCGCTGCCGATCCCGCCCGCACCGCCCGTAATCAGCGCGATCTTCCCGGCGAGACTTTCAGGCGGCGGCATCCGCCGGAGCTTTGCCTCTTCGAGTTCCCAGTATTCGATGCGGAAGGCCTCGAGTTCGCTGAGACCGACGTACTCGCTCACATTGGTCGCACCGCGCATCACGTTGACCGCGTTGATGTAGAACTCGCCCGCGATCCGCGCCGTAGCCTTGTCCTTCGCGAACGTGAACATGCCGACCGACGGAACGAGCACGACCACCGGATTCGGGTCACGCATCGCCGGCGAGTCCGGGACGCGACAACGCCCGTAGTACGCGGCATAGTCGTCGCGGTACGACTCGAGCATTCCGTCGAGCCGGCCGGCGACGTCCCCGGGTGACTCGGTGTGGGGATCGCAGGTCACGACGAGCGGTCGGATCTTCGTGCGCAGGAAGTGGTCCGGACACGAGGTGCCGAGCGCGGCGAGTTTTTCGAACCGTGTCGAGTTCGCGAATTCGAGGATCTCCTCCGAATCGACGAAGTGCGAGATCTTGTCATTCCCCCCGGTGCACAACCTTCCGCGTATCTCCGGAAGGATGCCGAGAGCGAATTGCCGGCGCTCGTCGCCGGACAGACTCTCGCGGGCGGGGCCGCCGAACGCCGGTTCGTCGCTCCTCTCGGAGAGCCAGGCCGCTGCACGGCGGATGACGTCGAGCGTGTTCTCGTAGCACTCCTTCGACGTCTCACCCCACGTGAACAACCCGTGTCCACCCAGCACGGCACCGCGAATCCCGGGATTCTCGTCGCAGGTCTCGCGCAGTCTCAAGCCGAGGTCGAATCCGGGTCGTTGCCACGGGATCCAGGCCAACTCCCCGGCGAAGATCTCGCGGGTCAACGCTTCACCGTCCCGCGCGGCCGCGATCGCGATCAGGCTGTCCGGGTGCATGTGGTCGACGTGGCGATGGGGCAGGTAGGCGTGCAGGGGTGTGTCGATGCTGGCCGCACGCGGATTGACGCCGAACGTGCAGTGCGGGAGATACGAGACCATCTCGTCCTCGTGCTCGATACCGCGGTAGAGCTTCTCGAGCGCCAGAAGTCGATCGAGGTAGAGACTCGCGAATCCGCCCCGTCCGGCGGACCCGAGGTCGCCGCCCGAGCCCTTCACCCACAGAACTTCAGCGGGTTCGCCCGTGAGCGGATCGGATTCCGAGACTTTGGCCGACGTGTTGCCGCCGGCGAAGTTCGTGATGCGTAGGTCGGCGCCGAGGAGATTGGAGCGGTAGACGAGCAATCCGACTTCGCCGAGGTCCTTCGCCGCGGCGTCCTCCCAGCGGTCGGGGATCGTGTCGTAGGCAGTCATCACCGACGATCTTAGTAAAGAGGTTCAGCGGTTCCTGGGGAGAACCAGCTCGATCTCGCCTCGAACTTCCGTCCATCGCTTCGGCTCCCCCGGTTTCGGAGAGGTGTACACCCGGATCGGGACCGATGGCCGCAGGCGGTAGTGAATCTGGCCATCTCGTCGCTGCCACTCGATCTCGACGACGTCGCCGCCTGGGAGCGGCACCTTCCCCTTGGCACGCGGCAACGAGCCGGGGCGCAGGTTCAGCTCGAAGTGGTTCGGGCCGCGATCGAATCGGCTGTGCAATCCCAGCGCATAGCGGGACAACTGCCAGGTCGGGCAGGCACACCACTGGTGGCAGTGAGACCAGCGGGTGTCGAAGACCTCGATCCAGGTGGTGCGGCCGCCCTCCAACATCCACCCCCAGCACTTGCGGAACTGGTCGAGCACGAAGTCCATCTCACCACGTTCGATGAGCTCGGCGAACGCGTAGTGCGCGAAGTAGGGTGTGATGAGATCTTGCGTGTTCGCGGACGGCGAGGAGAGTCTGGGTGCCTTCGGGTTGTTTGGGAAGCAGTTCAGGATGTGTTTCTTGATGGCCTCGACGCAACCTGCTTCCTCGCTTTTCTCGACGAAGCCGAGTCTGAGCGCGAGCACTGTCGCGTGGTAGCCCAACGCCTTCCAACTCCTGTCCGCCAGCGTCGTCTCGATCATTCGAGCAACCGATGTGGACACGCGTTTCTCGAGATTGACATACTTCGCTCGAGCACTCCTTCGATCGACCACGTCACACCACCGGATCATCCCGCGGAGAGCGGCAACGGCGTACAGGTTGAAGGCGATGTCCACCGCGTCATCTTCTTCGGACTCCACGTAACCCCAGTCGATGAACATCCACCCGGGAACGTCGCGAACACCTGTGTCGTGCACGTGTGGTTCGAACGCCTGGAGATTGCGAACCGCGTACGGAAACATGTCCGTGAGCAACGACCGATCACCGGTGAGCTCGAAGTACTGCAGGCACGAATTCACCCACTGCAATGCATAGGTCGTGAGGTGCACGGTGCCGCCAGGGCACATGCCCGCGACCATGCCGTCTGCTCGGGCGCACAGGGCGCTCTGCACGATGCCACGCCGGCAGAGCCTGAGATCGGAGAAACCGGCAGCGCCCACCGCCATGCCGACCGACATCACGTCGCCTGTCCACTGACCCCGTTCTCGCGTCGGGTTGTCCGTGATCGCATCCTCGGCACAGCCGCGATACGTCTCGATTCCTGTCATCCAGATCCGGTCGAGAAGCTCCTCGCCGCAGGAGAAGGCACCTTCGAGATCGCCGTAGTAGGCGCGTTCGAGATACACCTCCGTCACGAACTTCACGTCCTCGGCGGCCGCGATCACGTGCACCTCCAGGAATCGGCCGCCCTTCGGTGTCAGGGGCTCGAACAACTGCTCGCCGCCACGCGCGACGAAGTGGTCGAGGTTGCAGGAGGTTCCCGCCGACAGCGTGATGTAGGGAGAGACGCGACCATGCTGCAAGGACTCGGAGTACGCGAACTCGACCACGGTGTCTTCGGGAAGATCGAGAACGAAACTCGGCCGGCCGAGGCGTACACGGCCGAGGTCGTAGCGGCGCCACACGCCGTCCTGGGGCAGTGACTTCGCTTCGAGATCACGCAGGAAGTAGCGCGCCGCAACGTCGTCCTTCTGATACCCGAAGTTCTCCGCCAGCTTGCCGCTGTCGATCGGCGCAAGCGAGTGCCGGATCTGTCGCACGTGCCCGAGCCGCGCCAGCGTGGGTTCGGGCAGCCGCGCTTTCGATGACGCGGGTTCGCCCCAGTTCGCGTCGTCGAAGTCGGGCTCGCGCCAACCCTCGGGGTTGTCGGCGGTCTCGCACCACTCGATCCAGCCGAGTTGCGGGTTGATGCGGTTGACTTCGGACTCGTAGCCCTTCAGCCGGTGACACTTCCATTCGACATCGACGAGTCGTCCATCCACGCGAAGCTCGCAGAGGAAGAACGGCGGCATGTCCTGGAGGATCCGCGTGTCGGCCCCGACGTGATGCACTTGCGCGGCGAGAACGTGTGACCCCGCGGTCAGCCGTATCGATTTGGCCTCGTACTCCGGGTGACCGCGTTCGAAGCGATGCGGTCCCTCCGTGAAGTGCTCGCCGTCCAGCCATGCGACGAACCAGCTCGACCCCAGAGTGCGGATCTCGACCTGCGAGTCACTCGAGAGTTCGAACCTGCCGCGGAACGCTGCGTAGCTGTCGGTCTTCGCCTCGTCGTCGAGCCACAGTCCGAGCCCGGCGCAGGAAGATGTCAGCAGGGCGGAGGCGAGGAGAAGGACTCTGTGCATGGCGCGTCATTTTGCCACCACGAAGACGACGGACACAAGGCATCGCCGCCCGCGCGGATGCGTTGGCGTACTTATCTCCCTGGTCACGCCTGGCAGGAAGGGCAGTAGTACGTAGATCGCCCGCCGTCCACCGTGTGCTTGATGTCGGGATGACGCGTTCGCCATCGCCCGCGGCTGACGCCTACTTCCGGGAACCCGCTTTCGAATGCGGAAGCTAGCATGACGTACGATGCCGCGCGGGAACGCATCCTCCCCGTCCTTCTTCCCGCAAGCCGAAGAAGTAGGGCCCCCGCCAGAGATCGCCCACCCAACCGCCAGAACCGGGTAACCGTCCGGACATCGCGAGCGACAGCAGGGTGTGGAAGCCCTGGCCACGAATCGCGCCCTCGCCTATCGGCGACGCGAGCCCACCGCCACCGTGCTCTACCAGCTGTTGCAGGAGCACCTGGCGACCTTCCTCGCCCGCGCCGCGGCGCGGGGCATGTCGACTGGCGGCGATCTACCCCGCTACGTCCGTCACTCCACCGTCAACTCGACCGCCGGCAAATTCAGTCCGACAGCCGAAGTTGGTGAAGGTGCGATGCGACGCGGTCCCGATCCTCGAGGCACATCCCGAGCAGTCGCGCACCCCATGGCGAGGCGAGATTCAGGTGCTCGGGGGCCACGTGTTCATGATCGAGGAACTGGAGACGCAGCACATCACCGTCGCGACCGCTCTCGGGCAGGAGCGCCGAGAAGAAGAATCCGAAACCGGCCAGGTGCTCCCCGACGTGCGCGGTGCCCGGATCGGAGGTCGGCAGGTCGAGGTACACTGCGGAGACGCGCATGTCCTGCAGTTCGTCCAGGCGCGTCTCGAGCTGTTCGAGGAAATCGCAACCGACCTCTTCCACACAGATCACTGCGATGTTGAACGCGGTGCTGACAGACACCGACAATCGCCCGGGTTCGCTGGCCACACGCCCGTCGGTCGAGATTACCCGCTCGAGGGTCAGACTCTCCACGATCTCCTGAGCGTAGCCACTGTATCGCGGTGGCACGTAGAGGGTGCGTGCGGGGGCGTTGGGCAGCGCGAAGAACATGGCGACGAGCGACCCCCGCACCGACGTCTCGTTCTCCAGCCCGGTCATCATCACGGTCTCCGGCAGGATCCCGAGAAAAATACCGGTCTCGACCGCACCGAGTTTCCGCTGATTTCGTTGGCTGTACGGGTGGTTGCTGACGCACTCGGTCCAGAGCCCCACGAGCTCCAATTCAGCCGCCCGCTCCAGCCGGAGACTGGCCATCTTCCTGGCGAGCCCGTGCGACCGATATCGCGGATCGACGACGAGCTTTCCGGCCTCGGCAACGCGCGCCTCGGTGCTCGTCATGGTCAGTGATGCGTGTCCGACGAGCACTCCCTGGTCATTGACTACGACCGCCGAGTGCATGAGCCCTTCCTCGATGAGCGCCGCCATCCGCTGTGGAAAATAGATGTCCTCGGAGGGGTAGTCGTAGCCGTAGCAGCGGTACACCAGTCGGGCGAGGTCGCCACATTCATCCGCGCTCATCGCCCGCACGACGAACTCCCCTGGCTCGTGGATTTCGGGCGCGTCGTGCGAGAGCACATCGTCGCCGTCCATGGAGTCGCGCGCGTCGTGATCGGAGACGGCCAGTGAACACCGCGCGACGTTTCCATCGCGACCATGGGCGTGCAGATCAATGAACTCCGCGAACCCCAGTCGCACCAGCTCGTGGGGCACGACCGCGTCGTCCGTGAACACGGGGATGCCCTGGTCTGTCACTTCGACGCGCAGGTGCCCCTGGTCGGTCCAGGCCCGAACGCTGACCTCGGCAGGTCTATCTCCATGCTCACGCTTCTGGGCGAGGATCACCAATTCGTCCACCATCACGCGGAGTCTGCGGGCTCGGTGGGACGAAATTCCCAGGGAGATGGCCAGCTCGTACACCGCTCCACCGGGAACACTGGCGGGAGCGGTGTCGCCGGTGAGTTCAATGACGAGCATGGGTACCTCTGGGCACGGACGAGCGGGGTTCAGCGGTCTCGGACAATTGACCACCATCCCGACGTCGATGCAACGATGCAGACCGGGTTCAGCCCTGGCTCGGCGCCTCCAGATCCGCCTCATCCGTCGGCGTCTCGGAAACACGGTCGGCCAGTCCCAGTCCCGCGTCGACGCGGGCGATGACCGCGCGCGAGACGGGCGTCACCCCGAAGTGAACGACTCCCAGCCCGGGGCCTCGGGCAGGATCGGGGTTCGCGGTTGCTTGCTGTCACCAACATCCAGCGCGGGCTTGCCACAAAACCCCGTACGCCGATTCACTTTTCTTGCGCCTGCCGGGAGCCCACTGCGCGCACGCCCGCGCTGTCGGCTCGCGTTCGGGACTAGAGCGTCCCGATGGTCCCCTTCGGCGCGTTGGTAATGGCGGTGGCGTTCCCTCCGGCAGGCAGCCCTGAGCTGGCAGGAGCCACCGTAAGAGAAGCACCTTCGCGGCCTTGTCTGGGGATCGCCTCTGCCGTGCCGAAAACGCCGCCAAGCAGCGCGCCAAGAGCGCGGGACCTCCTCCGTCGTCCTGCCATTGGCGAGCTCGCCGTCTTCGCGGGGTCTGGGTGGCTCGGACCACTTCAGCGATGGCTGTCAGTTGCCATCCAGCGTCCGGCGCAGCGCGCGGGCCAGCTCTGCGCGGGCGTAGGGCTTGTTCAGGATCTCGCTCACGCCGACGGCTGCGGCCTTCTCGGGAGCCAGGAGCTGGCCGTAGCCAGTCATCATGAGCACGGCGAGCCCGGGCCGGATCTGTTTGAGCTTCTCGGTCAGCTCGATGCCCGACAGTCCGGGCATCCGATAGTCGGTGACGACCGCGTCGATCGGCGGATTAGCGGATTCGAACTCTTCGAGCGCGCGCGCGCCTGTTGTGGCGATTCGGACGTCGTAGCCGAGTGCCTGCAGGTGCCGGCGACCGAGCTCCGCGAGGGGCCTGGTGTCGTCCACGAGCAGGATACGCTCCGTTCCGTGGGGCGCGGCGGGTGCGGCAGCCGGCTCGACGGAGATGATCTTCTCGTGAGCGGCGATCGGCAGGAAGATCTCGAAGGTCGTCCCCGAGTTGATCTGGCTGCTCACCAGGACGCCGGCGTTGTGAGCGGCGAGGATGCTGTGCACGATCGAGAGGCCGAGGCCCGTGCCGGCGCCGATGTCCTTCGTCGTGAAGAACGGGTCGTACATCCGCTGCAGGGTCTCTTCGTCCATACCGGGGCCGCTATCCTTCACGGCGAGCCGCGCGCACTGGCTCGGACCCGGAAGGTCCAGCTTCGCGGCCTGGCTGGCATTGAGTTCCACACGGTTGACCACGATGTGCAGGGTGCCGCCACCTTCGCGCATGGCATCGGCGGAGTTGACAGCGAGGTTCAGCAGCACCTGATGCAGCTGATTGGCCGCCGCCCGCACGATGCCCGCGTAGGGGGCGATCTCCGACTTCAATTCGACGTTCGCCGGCAACGCGGAGCGCATCAGTTCGAGGCTGTCCCCTACCACCTCCGCGATGTCGACGTTTTCGAAGCGCGGATCGGTCTTGCGGCCGAACTTGAGGATCTTGTCGACGAGTTCCTTGGCCCGCGCGTTTGTCGCCAGCACTTCGTCGAGGTGCTGGCGCGTCTCGCTGCCCTCTTCCACGTTGCATTGTGCGAGCTCGGTGTACCCCTGGATCGCCGCCAGGTAGTTGTTGAACTCGTGTGCGATCCCACCCGCGAGAGTGCCCAGCGCCTCCATCTTCTGGCCTTGCACCTGGTCGATCGGCGTCAGCGCCACCTGTCCCGTGACTTGATCTGCACGGCGGACGCGCCGGAAGCCGACGAAGGTCAACACCCCAAGCATCAGGATGGCTGCGACGCTGGCGATCGTGCTGTACGGGAACGGGGGAATCGGGACGAGATCCTGGGGGCTTCGGAGGCGCAGGCGGTAGCCGGCATCGTACGGCTCCGTGGAGTCGTTCTGCTCCGAGTAGCCGACCACCTGGTATGTGCCTCCCCTCGTCAGTTTCCGGATCATGTCCGGGTCGTCGAGGAAGCGGCCTGGCAGATACAACTCGACCGTCCCCGTTTCGTCCTCGAGCATCGCTGCGGCGGACAGCACGGGGGGGGAGAGCTTGGCCGTGACCGTGACGAGCCGGCCGAGCAGGCGCTCCGTTCGGAGGGATCCGACGTCGGTCGCTAGGGGCTCCGGGATCCGGCCTTCGTCGGTGCGCTCGATCGACCGGAGATGGAGTTGTTCCATGCCCCGGTAGTGCCCGATCGTGCCGTCGACGACCACCCGATCGCCGGGTTCGATGCCGGTCAACAGCGCCCGCTCGGTGGCGATGCATCGGATGCCCGCCGATACGTCTTGCAGATAGATCCGTAGCTCGCGGCCCCGACGTGCCGGGTACGGTGAGGCGGTCACGACCCCGCGCGCACTCGCGGCCTCGCCGATTCGATCGGCGAGAAAGTCGCCGTCAGTGTCCACGAGGAGGTCGGCGATGCGTTCGATGTGCGCGTGCTGCCCAGTGACGGCTCCCGCAACTCCGCTCAGGACGAGCAACAGCGGGACCGAGGCAGCGACGCGAAACGCAGACACATTGAGCAGTGTATGTCCTGGTTGGGGGGGGGCAATTGAACCACACGCGATTCTCCCCAAAAACTGCCGGGCCTACGTTCTCCGTAGCCTACGGACTAATTCGTATGCTCGCCGCCTCTGCAGGCTGGATCAAATGCCGCCAGGCCGAGGCCATCAAGTATCCCGTCGAGGAGCTGGGGGCTCTGAAGAAGGGCAATTTCAAGGAGGCGGCACGCGTCTTCGGCGGCCCCTATCTTCCCTGGGCCCCCGATCGCTACGGCTGGCGACCGCCGAGATACCACGGGCAGGCCCTGGCCTACATGGGCCTGAAGGACTGGAATGCCGCGCTCGAGTCGATCGAGAAGGCGATCGACGCCCAGAACCTGCGCTACTTCCAGGGCCGAAGAGACAAGAACCCAGAGCGTTGGCGAGAGGAAGCCGCCACGGTGACGATCAAACACCCGGATGATACCCTGGTGGAACTGTGGGACACCAAGGCCGAGATTCTCGACAAGCTTGGCCACAGGGACGAGACGGCCCAAATGCGTAAGCGCGCCGCAGAGCCAGCCAGAGCAGATGTTCAGAGCCCATACAAGTCGACCCACAAGAGATTACAAGACTGGTTAAAGCAGCACAGGATACAGATACAGAGATGAAGGAACACGACATCATCAAGAGTGCATGGATCATGACGATTCTGGCCATATCGACATCCGTCTTTGCCGTAGGGCGCCCAGCGCTGGTCAGCCTGCCCCCCGAAGGGAATAAACTCGAGGCATATTACAGCAAGATGCTGGCTGATCTGAAGGATGAGATCAGGCGCCTGAAACTCAAGGTGGACGAAAAGAAGAAGGCCGAATTCACCAAGCAGTTCGGCGCGCTTAGAAATGCCCCACCTGTTACCAAGATCGTCATGGGCAAGGAGGTCGCCGTAAAATACGGCCCGGGCAACCCTGTCTTTGCTGCAAAACAGAAAGAGGTCCTTACGGCGGCTAGAGCTGTCATGAAGGACATTGAAACATTTCTCGTCGCCGAGAAAGAGCTGGCCATCATGGCCAAATTCGCACTACTGACTCATGCCACCCCGAAGCGCCTGGCCGAGTTTGCGCAAAAGGGCGCAGAGGAAAAAGCGCTGATCGATAACCTCCTCAATGACAACAAGCTCGTCGTGCAGGCCATGACGATGGGAGGGGCCAGCGACGGACGTTACGGCCAGGCGATGCGAAACTACACAGCCATCCAAAAAGCCACTGAACGTTCTCACGAGGGATTCTTCCAGGTTTGGGCCCTGGCTGTATCCCTTCAGTCTACGGGCGATACCTATGTCTATCCCGGCGTTCCCGCAGCAGACTCCTTGGTCAAGTACTACCTGAATTACCTGAAGGCATACGACGACGGTATACTGTATCCCGCCTTTTCTGAATTGGGCGGTACAGGATGGAATTATCGCTTTGTATTTCCAGACTCTTACACGCTTGAAGATATCGACTGGATAAGAAAGGTGCTGCGCAACTACCGTCCCGATCACACGCGCCTGGAATACAGATGGCGCTACTGCCGTATCGTTAGAAGCGATATTCCCTATACAAGCAACGTCGACAGAAGCGGCATGCCTGCCGAGCTGAGTAATATTCAGAAGTTCTTTCTCAAAGGCGGTATTTGTGGCCCCCGTGCTTTTGTCGGGCAAATATCGGGATATGCATTCGGCATACCGTCGCGTCGTGCACCCTCCCCGGGGCATGGTGCCATGGCGCACTGGACTCCGGACGGATGGACGACGGTCCTGGGACCACACTTCTATTTCTGCAAACACATCAATGGAATGCCCCCCATGGATTTCCTGTTGCACTCACAGGCGCAAGAAGATCCCAAGGGGTTCAAACAGGTGCTGATGTGTGAGTGGTTAGGAAAGGCGC
>CAYYAQ010000094.1:0-20533 GCA_964469555.1 uncultured candidatus Brocadiaceae bacterium
GGTGCTCCGCCTCCTCCATGTAGTGCGTCGTCATCAATACTGTTCCGCCGCCAGCCTGGTAGTCCTGGATGGACTCCCACAGCTGGCGACGCGATTGCGGATCGAGACCGGTGGTCGGTTCGTCGAGGAAGAGGAGTTCGGGTTCGCTGACCATCGCACAAGCCACGGCGAGTCGCTGGCGCTGGCCACCGGACAGATCCTTCGTGCGCGAGTTGATCTTCTCCTGTAGCGAGAACATCGAGACGACCTCTTCGACTGTGCGACCGGTCTCGTAGAAGCTTCGGAACAGCGTGACGATCTCGACAACCGTCTGCTTCTCGAAGAACTGGGTGTCCTGCAGGGACACGCCGATTCGCTGGCGGATCTCGGACTTCTCCGCGCCACGCCAACGCAGACCGAGGACGATGACCTCGCCCTCCGTCGGTTGCTGCAACCCTTCGCAGATCTCGACCGCCGTCGTCTTGCCGGCGCCGTTCGGGCCGAGCAGACCAAAGACCTCGCCACGCCGTACTTCGAGGTCGAGGCCATCGACGGCGACGACGCGATCGCGTCCCTTCGAGAAGACCTTGCGCAGACCTCGGATCTCGATCGCGGCTTGCGTCATCTGGTCCGCATCATCTGGGGAAGGCCGCCGCGACGCCGCCGTCCACGGTGAACGTGACACCCGTGGTCGCCGACGAGAGATCGGATGCGAGGAAGACGACCGCGTCGCCCACGTGGGTCGGAGTAACGGTCACCTTGAGCAAGCTGCGGTCGCGGTAGTAATCCTTCAGTCCCTGCTCGTCGAGACCACGGGACCTCATGCGATCCGGACCGACCTCGGCCCAGAGACCACTCGGGACCGAGTCGCCGAACACGGCGTCGGCGTTGATCATGTTGACGCGCACGCCGTGTTCGGCCAGCTCGAGCGCGGCGATCTTGCCGAGCTGATGCTGCCCGGCCTTGCTCGCCGAGTACGCGCCGAACGATCCTCCGGGCGCGAAGACGTTCTTGCTGGCCTGCACGATCACTGATCCGCCGGAACCCTGCGCCTGGAAGACCTTGGCTGCTTCGTGCAGAACGATCATCGTCCCGGTGAGGTTGACGCTCAGCACGCGTTCGAAGTCCGAGACCGTCATGTCGCGAAGAGTGCTGACGTGCGCGATCCCGGCGTTCGGCACGACGATGTCGACGCCACCGAACTCGACAGTGATCGCACTGAACCCCGCCGCCACGGAGGCTGCGTCGGTCACGTCCATCGTCACGGCGAGGAGAGCGGCTCCCGGGATATCCGCGCGCAACCGATCCACTGTCTTGTGGGCCGCGGCGCCGTCGATGTCCGCGACAGCCACAGCGGCCCCCGCCTTCGCCAGGGATTCGCACACGCCGTAGCCGATCCCGCCCGAACCACCGGTGACGAGGGCGATCTGGCCCTCGAGCGGCCGCGGTTGCCACTCGTCGACCTTCCGACGCTCGAGCGGCCAGTACTCCATCTCGAAGAGCTCCGCGTCGGACAACGCCGTGAAGCTTCCGACTGCGCTCGCGCGCGCCTTGGCTCGCAGCGTGTGCTCGGCCACATCACCGGCGATCTCAGCGGCGACCTTGTTCCGACCGAAGGCGAGGATCCCGACGCCTTCGACGACGACGACGCGCGGATGCGGGTCCAGCATCGTCGGCGTGACAGGGAGGAGGCCCTTGTTCGAGTCGAAGTACGCCCGGTAGCGATCCGCGTAGTCGGCGACGATCTGCCGGACGACCGCATGGTCACCCGCCTGTTCCCTGGTGAGAAACACGTAGCGTGCCTTCGTGCGGATGAGGTGGTTCGGCGTGAGCGGCCCGAGGCCGAGGAGATCGGCGCACGACCCGTGCTCAGAGAACGCGATCAAGTCGTCGTCTGTCCGAATGGAGCAGACCATCCTGGTGAACCGGCGCTCCGCATGTTCGATCGCCAGCGCACCGCGCACGTTCTGGACCAACTTCTCGAGTCCGGTGGCCTCGCGATCCTCATCGCCCCGGGTCACTGTCGTCATCGACCCGTTCGCTCGCTGGTCTGCGAATTTCTCCGCGGTCACGACCAGATCGATCATCCGCTCGTAGCTCGCGCGGGCGTCATCTCCAAACGTGAATATCCCGTGCTGCAACAGCACGACGCCCTCCACGTCCGGGTTGTCGGCGTAGGCCTTCGCCACCGCTTTCGCGAGTGGGAACCCCGGCATGATCCAAGGCAGGATCGCCACCCGATCTCCGAGAGCTTCCCGCACCATCGCCTCGCCATCCGACTGGTTGGTCAGGATCAGGATCGCGTCGGCGTGCGTGTGGTCGACGTACTTGTGCGGCAACGCGGCATGGAGCAACGCTTCGACCGAGGGGGTCGGCGCACCGGTGTCGAGCAACTGCCGCCTGACCTCGTTCACCATCTCGTCGTCGGAGAGCACTTCGAGCCGCATCAAGCGACGCAGCGGCTCGATCTCGAGAAACGGCAGGCCCGAAGGCTCGATGTCCACGAGATCGTGGCCACTGCCCTTGACGGCGATCACGTCGAGTTCCTCACCGACGAGATCACGCGTCGTCGTCTTGCACGACGTGTTACCTCCACCGTGCAACACGAGGTCCTGGTCTTGGCCGATCAGGCGCGATGTGTAGACGCGCAAGGCCATGTCATCGCCGTGATCCGAGGCGTATTTTGCCACGAATTCCCGGGCTTCCGCGTCGGACCAGAGACTCTGCACCATGGCGGCGGAGGATAGCACCCGACGCGCCATTCCCCAGGTGATTACCCGGGTCGATGTTCGCGCAACCACGCGAGAAAAGCGGCCATGTCGGGCGCGATGTCAGCCTCGAAGGTCACCGGCTCGCGGGTGAGCGGGTGGGGGAACGATAGCTTGCCCGCGTGCAGACAGTGTCGACCGGGATTGGGCGCGCCTTCGGGCAACTGCGAGTTGGTGTGGTTCCGGGACCGATAGAACCGATCGCCGACCAGGCCATGGCCCACGCTCGTCATGTGCACGCGGATCTGATGGGTCCTTCCGGTCTTCGGCTTGCACGTAAAGAGCGTGAAGCCCGTGAATCGTTCGACGACTTCGTAGAACGTGCTCGCCTCCCTACCACCCTCCTTGACGACCACCACCCGGTCGCCCTTCGTGGGGTGGGACGCGATGTTGCGGTCGATGAAGTCCGATTCGAATCGGGACTCTCCGTACGCGAGCGCGCGGTACTCCTTCTCCACCCGCCGCGCGCGGAACTCCCCCTTCAGGAAATGGAACGCATCCTCGGTCTTGGCGAGCACCATCACCCCGGACGTCTCCTTGTCCAGACGGTGGACGATGCCGGGCCGATCCTCGCCCGCGAGAACCGGCAGTCCGGGGATGTAGACCCGTGCCCACTCGGCGACGCTCGACCGGAGATCCCGCGTCGAGACCTGTGCCGGGTGACACACCAACCCGGAGGGCTTGTCGATGACCAGGAGACATTCGTCCTCGAAGAGGATCGACGGGTCGGGCGGCGGCGGCTCGGATGGCCGGCGCTGCACCGCCTCGGGCGGCGTCGGGTCGAACTTCACCAGCTGCCCCTCGGACAATTCCTGTCCGGGTTTTACGGATCGGCCCTCCACGTCGACCTGCCCCGCTTTCACCACTGCCTTCGCGAGGGTGCGGGCCCCGATCTCCGGCTGCCGCGTCAGAAACACGTCCAGCCGGAGACCCGCCTCAGACTGGGCCACGCGGCGAATGATGGACTCGCGGGGCGTCGGGGCCGCGTCTCCAGGGTTGGGGGCAGGGTCTTCTTGGGTCACCGTCTTGTGCCGCGCGCCGTGGGCGCGGCCTCGAAAGAATCCACAGGAACTGTGGAAAGAGCTAAGCAGTGCGTCCATCCTAATGAGCCATCAAGGCTTCGGGCCATGAACGTTTTGCATGAAATGTTCAGACCGGAGGATGGGCGCCAGGTCGGGCGTCGGGCGAAACACAGGGTGGTAGCATGATCCGTTCGGAGTTGCCGCGGCGGCAAAGGCATCGAGTCCTACTGGTCGACGACGAACCCGAGATCCTACAGTCGGTAGCGAAGATCCTCGGCGAGGCGGGCTACGACGTCACGTGCCTCCCGACGGTGGACGAGGCCCGCCGGTGCATGGAGCAAGAGACGTTCAACCTCGTGCTCTCGGATCTCTACCTCGACGAGAACCACCTCGGCTACGAGATCGCCGCCACCGCGCGCGCGTGCAAACCCGCCGTGCCCGTGATCCTGCTCACCGGTCGGCCATCGTTCGGCGGCGCCCAGGAGGCTCTGCGCTCCCAGGTCTGCGAGATCGTCGTGAAGCCGATCGACGGCGCCGCGCTGGTTCAGACGTGCCGCCGCACGATCCGTGAAGCGGAGTCCGAGCGCCGCCAACGCCATCTCGAGGGACAGAACAAGGTGCTCGCGAGCGTGTTGCCGCGCGCGATCGAAGCCAAGGATCCGACCACGAGCGGCCACGCCGAGCGGGTCGTCCTCTACACCGACACCCTCGCCCAACGCTGTGGCGTCAGCGACGAGGACCGGGGACTCCTGCGCCTCGCCAGCCTCCTGCACGATGTCGGCAAGATCGGCATCCCCGAGGAGATCCTGACAAAGGCGGGCCCGCTGACAGCCGAGGAGCGGAAGATCATCGAGACCCATCCCGAGCACGGCCGGCAGATCCTGGCCCCCCTCGAGGACAGCGAGGAAATTCGAACCTGGGTATACCAGCACCACGAGAGGTGGGATGGGCGGGGTTACCCTGACGGACTGCGCCGGGACGAAGTCAGCCTACCTGGTCGAATCCTGGTGCTGGCAGAGGTTTACGACGCCCTCGCTGAAGCTCGATCCTACAAGCCCGCGTGGACGGACGACCAGATCGTGGCGTTGTTCCGCAAAGAGGCGGGGACCCACTTCGATCCCGATCTGGCACACCTCGTCGCCGACGGAATCGAGAGCCAGGGCAAGAGGTTCTTCCAGGCTCAACCTGGACACCTCTTCTAGCCCGCCGCACGACGTTTTCAGGTCGCGCAACCGCCCACGGGAGGAGCGCTTCGAGCCAATCCGGTACTTGGCACGATGGGGTCGTTGCATTAGGTTGCGGCGAGCCCCCCGGGATACTCATCCGCACGCATACGTCCCTGCGCGCCGAGCACCCCGTCCCTTGCTCTAGGCAATACCCCACCTGCTTGAGTATGCGTTCACTCAATCTGCCTCTGTGGATCCTCTCCGTTTCCGCCGCCACGCTCCTGGCCACTGTCCTCAGTTGTCAGGCCCAGGCGAATAACGTCGTAAACCCCAAGCCCGCCGAAGCGAAGGCGAGTTGGCCGGCGATGATGCTCCTCGCGGGCGTGCCCGGGAAACCGAACCTGGTTCCCATGGGCATCTCGCACAAGCGGGCCATCGAGCTCGCGAAGCTCTTCTTCCCGCACAGCGAGAAGTACGCGCTCCGCTTGCTCAGGAACGTCAGTTCTGAACTCGGCGAGAAAGACCTGCGCGTCGATGCGTTCTTCCTTTCGAAGCACGCGATCACGAACGAGCAATACCTGCGTTTCGTGAAGTCGACGGGCGCGCGGTTCCCGTTCCACTGGTGGAAGTTCGGTCAGGCTGATCACTTCGAGAAGACCAAGCCGACGGTGCGCAAGGCCTACCCCGACCTCCCGTCGGACGAACGCGGCAACGCGCCGCTCTACTACTGGGAGTTCAACTGGAAGACCGCGAAGATCCCCTACGCGATCCCGGAGGGTCTCGAGAAGCACCCCGTCGTGTTCGTGTCCTGGAACGACGCGCTGCATTACGCCGCGTGGGTCGGCATGCGCCTCCCTACCGAGGTCGAGTGGACACTCGCCGCGAACGGTGGACAGCGAAAGGAATTCGTCTTCGGCAAGTGGAACCAGCAGGTCCTGAAGGACCTCCGCATGGAGAACCTGCGGGACATCAAGCTCAAGCCCACGGGCTCCCTCGGCCCGAAGGCGGCCGGTCCGTTCGGTCACGGCGGTATGGTCGGCCAGGTCTGGGAGTGGGTCATTCCGCTCGGCTACGAGCCGCAGACCACCCGCCAGCTGTTCGACAAGGAATACTCCAGCCTCAAGAAGAACAAGAAGTACGGAGGACGTCTCAAGGAGTCGCCGCACTTCAAGGCCGAGGCCGGCATCGCCAAGGGCGGGAGCTTCTACTCGTTCTCGAACAAGGACTTCATCCAGGCGCGCATCAATTGCCGCGCACCGCTGAGCACCGACCAGACGTTGGAGAGCCTCGGCTTCCGCGTCGCCAAGTCGAAGCGACCGGCCTACGACATGTCGCTGGCCAGGCTGAAGCTCGACTACCCGTCGTTCATGCCAGGCAACAAGGACGCCGTCCTCGCCGGGCAGATCGGCATCGAACGCTACGACCTCGAGAACGGCGGCGAGATCATCGCCGACTACCACGCGGTCTCGATGATTCCCGTCAACTTCCTGTCGCTGAAGCCGAAGCTGGGACACCCGCAGTTGGTCACCGCGATGCAGGACCGTCCTACGTTGTTCAGCCTCCTGATCACGACCGAAGAGGTCACGACGCCGAAGTTGAAGAAGGGCCTCTACGGCGTCTACTTCCGCGCGGCCGGGATCCCGAAGACACTCCACGAGGCGCTGAAGACCGGCCATCGCGTGCTCGCAGCCGAGGCGAAGGCCAAGGCGAAGGCCGAGCGCGACGCCAAGAAGGGCACGGGCAAGTCCGCCGCAAAGAAGAAGGCCACCGCCGCAAAGAAGGCCGCGGACAAGAAGAAGAGGAACTCCAAGAAGGTCGCCAAGAAGAAGTCTCCCAAGAAGTCGAGCAAGGACAAGTGGCGCGCGGTTGTCGCTCGCTACGGCTACACCCTCAAGGAGATCGAAGAGAAGAAGGTCGAGGAGCTGATCAAGTACATCTACGTCCGGCACACCGGCACGAAGGAAGGCGAGAACACGCTCTTCAAGGTCAGCACCGAGACCAACCAGATCCTGTTCCGCCGGAACAAGGGCAGGTGGGTCTCCGCCATTCCCACGAACACCAAGCTCGTGCGGGCCAGTTCGAAGTCGACCCCGACGACGGTCACCGACCCGACCACGACACCGGGCAGCAATGAGATCAACTTCCAGTTCGGCGTGATGCTGGACCAGCGCGAATCCGTCAAGAAGCGCGGTGGCCGGTCCATCCCGTTCGGGTTCAAGTTGATCCTGACGAACCCCTGGAAGTAGCAACTCCCTGGAAGTAGCGCGGTCCGCGAAGTACAAGTACTCGCGTGGAAATCAACAGCCGCGCGAAAGACAGCTTCTCGTACCAGGACTACACCCCCGCTGGCCGGATCGAAGGCGTGGAAATAGTCGACGTCGCTCGCTTCAACGACGACGGGGGCGCGATCACCGAGCTCGGTCGGTTGACCGAGGGCTTCCACGGTCAACTCGAGGGCTTCGAGGTCAAGCAGTTCAACTACAGCGAGGTCGAGCCGGACGCCGTCAAGGCGTACCACCTGCACCACCGCCAGACGGACGTCTGGTACGTGCCACCCCACGACAAGCTGCTGCTCGTGCTGCACGACTGCCGAAGCGGGTCGAGCACCGAAGGCGTGACGATGCGGTTCGTGCTCGGTGACGGTCGGAATCGATTGGTTCGAATCCCACCCGGCGTCGCGCACGGCACGAAGAATCTCGCGCCACAGATGGGTCGCATCATCTACATGGTCGACGTGATGTTCTCCCCCGAGAAGGGAGAGTGCGACGAAGGCCGGCTGCCCTGGGACTTCCTCGGCGCCGAGATCTGGGACGTGATCAAGGGCTGAGCGCCTACCCCGGATGATCCCGCCCTGACGGCGCGCATCACCGCACTCGCCAGGAGGATCGTCGCCGCCGTCGGCAGCCGAGCTTCAGCTCAGCACTCTGCCAGCGCCGTGTCCAACTCCCGATCCGGAGTCCAGTCCGCCACGAGCGACACGTCCTTGGGTCGGCGAGGATCTTCGGACACGCCGGGCTGGAACTCCCCCGAAGAGACGCCGGTCGCGGCGCAGAACCGCTTGCACAATTCCCAACGCGAGATCCTCTCCTTGCCAGCAACATGGCGGATCCCGCGAACGTCGCGATCGAAGGTGAGGTCGACGATCCCCCGCGCGGCGTCGGCGACGTGCATCGGGGTGCGGAATTCGTCGGAGAACAGGACGAGTCTCTCCTTCGCACCAACGCCCTGGCGCAGCATGTCCGTCGCCCCGCGGCGCCCGTCGAAACTGCGGCCGACCAACAGCGGCAGCCTCAGGACCAGCCAGGCGTCGCCGGCGAGCGATTCTCCCGCCGCCTTGCTCATGCCGTACACACTGAGCGGTCGAGGTAAACTCCCCGCGTAGTAGGGCGCCACGTCCCCGTCGAACACCAGATCCGTCGAGAGTTGCACAAACCTCGCGCCAGACGCTCGGGCCAGGGCGCCGGGGCTCTTCCCGTTGACCTTCAACGCCAGGATCGGCTTCGCCTGGCACGCGCTCAGCGACGACATCGCGGCGCAGTTGACGACGACGTCCGGACGCGCGCCCGCGACCACAGAGGCCATCCCATCCGGCTCCGCAAGGTCGATCGTAATATCACAGCCCTGGCGACCGGCTGTGAGCACGGTAGCACCACGCATCCGAAGTTCCTCCGCGAGGTAGTGCCCGAGGAAACCGGTCGCACCCGTCAACAGGACTCGATCGTTCAAGGTCCGCACAGCTTACATAGGTATGATGTGTCTCACATGACCCCTTCCACTCAGTCGGTGTCCGTAGGCGCGGTCACATTCGGCGGCGGCTCTCCGTTCGCCCTCATCGCCGGTCCGTGCGTCATCGAGAACCGCGAGCACAGCCTTCGGCACGCCGCAGCGCTCCGCGACATCTGTTCCGCCGCCTCGGTGCCGCTGGTGTTCAAGAGTTCGTACGACAAGGCCAACCGCACGTCCCTCTCGGCGTACCGAGGTCCCGGATTGGAGGAGGGCCTGCAGATCCTCGCCGACGTCCGTAGGGAGCTCGACGTCCCGGTACTGACCGACGTGCACACCGAAGCTCAGGCCCGAGCCGCCGGAGAGGTCGTCGACGTGCTGCAGATCCCGGCATTCCTGTGCCGCCAGACGGACCTCCTGCTCGCGGCCGCGGGCACCGGCAAGACCGTCAACGTCAAGAAGGGCCAGTTCCTCGCTCCCGAAGACATGGTCAACGTCGTCGACAAGCTGCGCAGCGAGACGGACAAGATCCTGCTGACCGACCGCGGGACGAGCTTCGGCTACCGCACGCTGATCGTCGACTTCGCGGGCTTCCCGACGATGCGCGCGAGCGGTCTGCCGCTCGTGTTCGACGCGACGCACGCGGTACAACGACCGGGCGGGAAGGGCGCCTCGACGGGCGGCGACCGCACGAAGGTCCCCTACCTCGCGCGCGCGGCCGTGGCGTGTGGCGTCGACGGGCTGTTCATGGAAGTCCATGAAGACCCCGACAATGCCCCGTCGGACGGTCCCAACATGCTGCGACTCGATTCCCTCGGCGACCTTCTCGAGGAATTGAAACGCGTGCAAGATGCCGTGGCGACGTGACCGAACAGGACTTCGGATTCCGCACGGACTTCTACACCTTCGCGCCCGAGACCCTGGCGCGGGAACTTCCCGAGTTTCGAATCCTCCGTGAAGTCGGCAAGGGCTCGATGGGCATCGTCTACGAAGCCGAGCGCCGCTCAGACGGCAACCGCGTCGCCCTGAAGGTCCTGCCGCCTAGCCTGACATTGACCGACCGGGCACTCGCGCGCTTCGCGAAGGAAGGCGAGTTGATGTCGAAGATCGAACATCCGTCGATCGTGCGGGTGTTCGAGCACGGTCGGCAGGGCCGCCTGCACTACTTCGTGATGGAGTTCGTCGACGGCACGACGCTCGCGGACCGCATCCGCATCGGTCCGCTGCCAGCGAAGGACGCCGCCAACCTCTGCGCGAAGATCGCGGACGCACTGCAGTTCGCCCACGACCACGGCGTCGTGCACCGCGACGTGAAGCCGGGCAACATCATCCTCGCCGAGGACGGTCGCGTCGTGATCACCGACTTCGGTCTCGCGCGCGAGACCGGCACCGGGTCGTTCACAGAGAGCGGCGCGATCGTCGGCACGCCGATGTACATGGCACCCGAGCAGATGCTGGGGCACCGAGGAGATGTCGACAGCCGCGCCGACGTCTACGGACTGGGCGCGACCCTGTTCGAGCTTCTGACCGGACACCCACCGTTCACAGCGCCGACGGCACAGGGCGTGCTCAAGGCCGTCCTCGAGAAGGAACCACCGCGTCCGGCGAGGCTGCGCGACGACCTGCCCGGTCCTCTCGAGGCGATCACGCTCCACGCCCTCGCCAAGAGCCCCGCCCACCGCTACGGCTCGGCCCGCGAGATGGCGGATGACCTGCGACGATTCCTCGCCGGCGAGCGGGTCTTCGCCCGTCTACCTTCCCCCACGCGCCGGCTCCTCCGGACGGCGCGGCAACATCCACTGTACACCGCGTTGATCCTGATCATCGTCGTGCTCTCGGCGAGCGCTTTCGGGCTGTTCGTCGATCGGGAGAAACAGCGAATCCTCGAGACGGTCGATCGCGCCGAGCTGCAGTTCAGCAAGGCCTCGCAACAGATGGCCGGCTTCCGCGCGCTGCAGCCGACGGAGAGGCTGGCTCACCTCAAGGAAGCGAAGCGTCTCGCCACCTCCGTCCTGGTCGAGGACGAATCGAACTTCCGAGCATGGTTGATCCGCGCCCGCGTGCACCACCGGCTCGAAGACTGGAACAACGCGCTCTACGACCTGGATCGCGCCGCGGACTTGCTCACGGAACCCCGGGAGGACATCCTCCGCTACCGCATCGACACGCTGCAAAACACCAACAAGCCCTCCGCGAGGCGGCGGTTGATGGAGGACCTCAGGACGCTCCTTCGGATCGACAAGAGTCCGGACACCCTGTGCATCGTCGCCGACTACATGCTGCGGTTCGCCGCGGTGACTTCAGATCCGAGGGACCGGGAGGATCTTCTGGCGCGGGTTGAAGAGATGCTCGGTCGCATCGCCGAACCCAACGGCCCAGCAGCGATCGCCCGCGCCCAGGTGTTGTTCCTGCGCGGGAAGAAAGACGCCGCCCGCGGCGCCGCGGCGCAGGCGTGCATCGACTTCTACGGCAACCCTCTCGTTCACGAGGAGGCGGCACGGGTCTACCGTGGCCTCGGCAAACTCGAGGTAGCCAGGGCCGAGGCCAGCATGGCGCGGCTGCTGAGGGGCGAGGAAAGCTCCGAGGATCTACCCGAGCCCCGACCAGGGCCGCCCGCCGGCAATCTCGACACGGGGCGCCTGCGCAGCTGGCTGGAGGATCTCGGTAGGTTGTTCGGTGAAGAGGCCAAGGGCAAGACGGGCGAGCCCCGAAAGTAGCGGTCCTTTTCGTCTCGACGCAATGACTGTGGCCGACGTCGTGGGGGTGCGATCGTGGGAAGAAATGACCGCGCCATCGGCTCCGTCCCGAGTCGTCCCCTGAGCCCCTCGGAGTCCCGAAGCCTCTGGCTGGAGACCACTTCCATCCCGTCACCCCCGAGAAAGTCCGTCCCGGGTCCAGCGGGTGTGAGAGGGAAGTTCCAGGATAGGTCCGTCGCCCAGGTCCGCCCAAACCACGAAGTAACACCCGTGGGGGGCAACCCTCTCGCGGGTGCCCTGTCGAGTGGATGGTCCGCTCGACTAGCCAGGAGTCGGACCATCAGGCAGGGGGCCCGACTTCTGGTTTTTTCTCCTCCACCGTAGGGGATCCTCGTAAGCGGTGGAGAAGCCCGAGTGACGCCCGGGCAGGCAAAGGGATACCGTGAATTTGTCGGAGATGTCCGTCGCCACTCCTGGTTGCGGACACTCCCACACTAGCGGCCCATCGGGTATTGTCGGTGGCCCGCTGAGTCCCCTCGCAAGCCTATGCAAGCGACCCACACCGCATGCGTCATCGCCGTCGTGCTGACAGGCGGAATCGCCGCCCAGGGTGGTGGACGTACGGGGAGTCCCATTCGATCGGTGGCACCGCGCTACCCTGAGGATCGCGAGATGGCCCGATTCGTTCCGTTCGTCGACAAGAACACCAAGGAACTGCGCGTCGGTCCGATCGCCTGCGGCGCGGCTGACTTCGACGGGGACAAGAACGTCGACCTGTGGTTCCTCGGTCACGGCGACAAGCCAGGCGAGATCGCCGTGCAGCTCAGCAACACGGCAAGCCTCGGTCGGTTCTACCGCCGCGATTCGGTGGCAACGAGCAACTTCGTCTCAGCCGCGACCTACCACACGTCCACGTCCTCGGTATCGCAGCTCCTGGTCATCGATCCGGCGAGCGAGGACCCGATGCTGCTCCACTGGAACCCGAAGAAGAAGGGCGGCGATCCCCGCGATGGCTCCCTCGGCGGGTCCCTCTCCGGTTGGAAAATCGGCAAGGGCGTCACCGAGATCGCCGCCGCTGACCACGCCAAAGATGGCCACGACGACATCGTCGCGCTGCAGACACTGTCGAACAACAGCACCGCCATCCACAAGCTCGTGATGGGCACCCAGAAGTTCAGCTACTTGTGGGTCGAGCAGAAGATCACCGCCATCATCCCCGCGAAGCTCGAGAATCTCCGCATCCTGGACATCAACGGCGACGGTCGCAGCGACATCGTCGCCAGCTCGCCGGGCATCGGAGTCCTCGTCTGCCGCGACACCGGCAAGGGTGGTTTCGACGTCGCAGGGTTCTGGCCGACGTCCAATCTCCCAATCAAGGACATCGCGGTCGGCGACCTGGACGGCAACGGCCTCCACGACATCGCGATCTGCTTCGACCAGGGCATCGTCGTGATGGAAGCGGTCTCACCGGGAAGCTCGCCGACCAACCCGTGGCGCCCGCGGTACTTCCTGAACCCCAAGACCATCGGCAACCTCGCGACCTGCCGCATCGTCAACGTGGACGGGCGTGGCACGATGGTGGTCTACGGATTCCCCGCGGACGGCAAGTCCTACGTAATCCACCCTCACAACCCGGGAGCGTTCGGCATCGTCAAGCCCTGGGTCGAGCCAGCACCTTCGTGGATGGTCGGCGCAGGAGTGATCGGGCGGAGCCTGATCGTGGCCGATGTCGACAACGACCGGGACAACGATCTCGTCATACAGTCTCCCGACGGAGTCGACTGGATGACCCTGCGCAATCCGTATGTCTCGTTCGCGCCCATCGGACTCACGGATTTCGACAAGGGCCCCGCGCCCAAGACCGAAGGCCCGAAGTCCCGCCGGCTCAACGTCACCGTCGACATCCCCCAGGCAGTGATCGACGCGAACATCCTCTTCGTCGAGATCGGGATGTACGTGAAGGACCCGAAGGATCCGAACGTCCGCGACGACGAGAGCTGGCTCTACTGGGGCCGCTTGATGCCCGCCATCGACACCAACAAGAAGAACGCATCGTTCACCGTGTTCTACGACGAGGATCCGGACTCCTTCAAGTTGCTCGTGGAGACCTACAGGAAGAAGCGCGCCGCAAACATCAACACGTTCTTCGACGTCTATCCCAAGGGCGAGTGGGAGACGATCCGCGGTGGCCCGAACATGTTCATGACCGTGCACGCCGTGGACAAGAGCAAACGCTTCGAGTCGGTCAACGGCGACGAGCCACCGACGCCGCGTGGATCGACGCTCGGTGGAAAGTGGGTGCTCGTGGCCAAGCCGCCGAGCCCGAAGGGTGACCTGGAATTGCTGCCGTTCGAATAACGGACGTGCCTCAGTTCGATATCCCGCGATTCCTCGCCGGTCGATTCTTTGCGCTGTTGAAGCGACTCGAGCCCGACTCGGTGTTGGACGTCGGTTGCGGTCGCGGGAGGCTGCTGCGGCAGTGCGTTGACGCGGGGATCGCAGTTCACGGCGCGGAGCCATCATCGGACACCGTCACCGAACTCACTGCCGGAGGACTCGAGTGCTCCGCCGCCGCCGCCGAGTCCCTCCCATTCGACGACGGGAGCTTCGACTGGGTGACGATGCGGCACATCAGCCACCACCTCGCCGACGAACGCCCGGCTCTCGCGGAGGCGTTCCGCGTCTGTCGAAGCGGCGTGCTGGTGGCGGAGCCGTGGCTCGATCTGAGTATCGCGAGCCAGCGCGTGGCGCGGCGGTTCGACGCGTGGCTCGAGGAACAGAACCGGAGGGTCGGGCACATCCACCGCGTGCCGCTGTCCGCGGACGACTTCCTCGCCGCGCTACCCGACGGTGTCGAGGTCGACTCCGTGCTCGAACAGGTGCTAGTCCTGCAGGACCGACCGTCGGATTGGCTGCGGTCGGAGGCCGAGCAGTTCCTCGGAGACATCGACGCGGCAGGGAAGGAGGAGCTCGAGTCCATCGAGGCCGCGGCGGCGGTCGATGGCCTGACCTACAACGGCACGTCGATCTTGCGCTTGCGCCTGGTCAATCCCCAGAGCGCGAAGGCGAGCAGCAGCACGCCAAGGCCGAGCACCCCGTAGAACAGGAAGTTCTGCTCTGGCTCCGCCGTCGCGACGTTTGCCCCGGTCGCCGGCGGCGGCGCGAAGACTCCGAACCCGGCCCAGTAGGACGGATGCGCGTAGTTCGCTGCATTGGACAGGGTCTCCCGCGCCCGCCGCATCGCTTCGCCCTCGTCGCAGCCGGCGGCGAGATGGTGGTGGAACTGACCCATCAGGTCCTTCGTCGCCTGCTGGTTCATCTCCCAGTGCGACGCGACGACGGCACGGGCTTTCGCCGCCAGAGGCCCCCACAGCAGCCCCTTGACGCCTTCACCGCCGGCGCGCTCGGTGCCTGAGGTCCGACAGGAACTGAAGACGACCAACATGTTGTCCATCCTCAGCGTCGCGAGTGTCCCCATGTCCAACGCGTCCCCGCTGAGCATCAACAGCGATGCCGACGGAATCCGCGGGTTGCTGACCGCGTGGCAACTCACGTGAAGAGTGCAAAAATCGAGTTGCTTCAACGTCTCGCGTAGCTGAGCGTACGTGGCCTGAGCACGCTGCTTTCGCACGTGATCTGGGTGCGCGCTCGAGACGAGATCGCCCTCTTCTTCGGAGAAGACGAGGTCTGCCAACTTGTGCGTAGCTCGATCGTCAGTCGATGGCTCCGCGGAATCGAAGATCAGCGTCCGCCCGAGACGCGGCTTACGCCGCGTGAGTTCCGAGAGCACGGCGATCGAGGGCGTGCGGTAGACGACGTTGCGAACACCGAGCGGCTTGCCATCGACGCGCATCGCCTCGATCGGCAGATCCCCCATCTCGCTGTCGGGGCAGACGACGATGGCGCTACCGGCGGCGATTCGACTGCGGACGCTCTCGGGAAGGAAGAACCCGGTCGCAGCATCCAGGGCTGGCCACGGGTCCCCGCCCGGCTTGCGGACCGCGGCGACGGCGTCGAGATACCGCTGTTCACCCGTGCGGACGTCGCCCAGATCGAGGACGTCCACGGTGCTTCCCTGCGCGACGACGAGGTACACCCTGGGACGATCGAGGCTCTTGCCGGTCCAGAACGACAAGAAGGTGGTCCCCGCGAACGAGCCGACCAGGTCCATCATGGCTGCCTCGGACAGGGCTTCCACGCGTTGCCGCGCGTCGCGGGATCGCCACCGGTCGAGTTTGAGACGGTGATAGCGAACGTCCGCGGCGCTCCGCGCCTTCGCCAGGTCCGTGAGCGCCTCGTGGTACTTGACTAGCTCCTTCGACGAGGGAGGACTGCGCAGCCAGTCGAGAAGACCACGCGCCTTCATCCGGTCGATCGTCGCGAGAGCATGTGGCGATCCGATCGCTCCGAACAACGCGAGTCGGAGCACGCCGTCGACGGCTTCCAGCTGGCCGGGTTCGAGCCAGGCGATCCCGAGGGCATCGAGCGGGATCCCCTTCCGGATCTCTTCGACCTCCGTCAACGCCCGCGAGTAGTAGTCGAGCGCCTCGACCGGAACCTCGCGGCGTTCGGCGAGGCGACCGAGGTCCTTCAGTGTCTCGGCGCGTTCCGCCCGCTCGGTCCACGATGTCTTCCCGCGGAGCATCTCGAGCACTTCGTCAAACACCCTCTGCGCCACGTCCAGCTTACCCAGGGCGAGATAGCAGTCACCCTGGCCATTGAGAGCCGCGGCGAGAACTTGAGGGTCGTTCCGCCTCTTCGCGCCGAGGATAGCTTCGCCGTAGTAGCGCAACGCCGACGACAGCAGGCGCTCCGCCTTCGCAGGGTCCGTGTCCAACCACGCCTTCTGCGCCAGGCGCTCCTTTGCGTCAGCGAGGAGCAGCGCACACTCCGGGAGCTTGTCCTTGCGGTACAGCTTCGCGGCCTCCTCCGCGCAGAAGTCGAAGTTGCCCTGCCTGTAGTCGATCACCGCGCGGGGATACCGCGAGTCCTCACTCGTGACTTCATCGAGGTAGAGCTTCGCCCGATCGAAGTCGCGCAGCTCCACAAAGTGCCACGCCAATCGGCTGAAGACCTCGTCGCGCAGATCTTTCTTGTCCTCGAACTGCTTCAGTTCGAGACCGAGTTCCCGCAACTGGTTCACGGCTCGCGTCGGGCGGCGCGTGAGATCGATCCAGGCGCGGAGAAGGGACAGGTAGCCCGTGTAGTTTGAATAGCCCTTCCTCATCTTCTTGAGGTCGGTCTCCGACGCGGTACCGCGCAAGTACTCGCCGTCCTTCAAGTCGTCGTCGAGCATCGCGAGGAACTCGTGCTCGGGCATCGTCCGCGACAGGGTGATGAGCAGCACGGCGCGGTAGTACGTGAAGTAGACGTTCTGCTTGAACGCACTCCGTCGAATCTCCCTGCCTACTTCCGCCGATTTCGGTCTCGCGATGTCGGTGTCGAGGTGCAGATAGACCTCGGCGCGGCGCACGCCGATAAAGAAGTGGTACTGCGCCTTTCGCTTCGCATCGACCTCTAGCCGGCCGACCAACGACTCGGCCAAGGTGAGCAAGGCGAGCGTCGCGTTCGCGCTGTTCCGCCGCTTCGTCAGATCGCCTTCGACCTTGCCGAGCTCTTCGACAGCCTGCGCGAACATCGCTCTAAACTCCTGGTCAGGAGTCTGTGCCGCCAGCGAAACGGGCAGCAGAGATGCCACCACCGCGAGCAGGCCGAACCGGGCAGGCGAGCCTACTTGACCTCGAGCCGCTCCGGTTCCCTGGTAGCTCCGACCGTCTCGCCGGCACGGTTGCGCGCGACAACGGTCACGAACAGGGCGCCCTGGTGTTCGCGCAGCAACGTCATGTCCGAGGTCGAAAGGTGCCAATTGGTGAATCTCCGGCGGCTCTCCGTCTTGCCAAGCACGACCGCTTTCGACGCATCGAGGATCGAGACCTCGTACGACGCGGCGCCCTTCACTTCGAACCAAGAGAGCTCGCGGGAATTATCCGTGATTTGCGTCGTCACGGATATGTATTCGCCGAGGACTTCATCCCCGGGCTTTCCGCCACTCAACCCCGGGGCGCCGTTGTTGTTCAACAGCATGCCGATCGCCACAGCGATCATCAGCACGGCCGCGACCGCCGCGCCGTAGAGCCAGGCACGCAACCGCCCGGCGTCCGCGGAAGGCTTCGGTTGCACGAAGGTCCGGATCGTGGTCGGATGCAGCATGTTGGCCCGCATCTTCTCGCCAGCACGAGCCGCGGCCTTCGCGATGCGACCGAAGCTCTCGTCCGCCTCTTCAGCGCCCTCGACGGGGCGCATGATCTCGCACCGCATCGAAGCCTCGACCGCGAGCAACTCGTGGATCGCTTCCACCTCGGCGATCGCGCCGCGGCGCCCGATGTCCTGGCCTGCCAGCTCGCTCAGCCGGACACGCTCGGCGTCCGTAACGTCGGCATTGGTGAAGGCAGCGAAAAGCTGCCCAAATTCTCGATTGTCATGCACAGCCATAGCGCCTCTTCATCCGCATCCTGATCTTGTCGACCGCCCTGTAACAGCGGTCCTTGATAGTGCTCGGCGACAGGTTCTTCTGCCGCGCGATCTGTTCGAAACTGCGATCCTGGAGATGTCGGAGCTCGACGATCTCGCGATCGCCGTCGGTGAGCTGCTCGAGTTCCTCGTGTACGAGGTCCAGGCTTTCCATCTGCACGGCTCGCTCCTCTGGCGGGGGAGCGTCGACCGTATGGTCCTGTAGGTTGTCGTCGATCTGCACGACGCGGAGCCGGGATGCGCGACGGCGGAACTCGGCTCGAAGGCAATTGCGGCAGAATCCGTAGACCCAGGTCTCGAGAGCCGATGTCCCGGCGTAGTCGGGAAGCCGCGGCCAGACTGCGAGGTAGACCTGCTGCGCGACGTCCTCGAGCCCCTCCGTCGGCATGTTGTAGCCCATGCTCCGATTGAGTCGGTAGACGAAGCGCACCACGCAGCCGAGGCGTCGCATCACTGCATCCACGCTGGTTCGATCACCCCGGAGCACACCCTGGACCAGAAGTTGATCTTCCGGCCCAGTGCCGCGGTCGCCAAGGAGTGTCGAGGATGGGTAGTTCATCTCTCAGGTTGTCTCGGGTCGACTGTCCCTGGACGGTCCACCACGTGACAATGCTGATTGTCCCCAACCCCGCCCCGAGACGGGAAAAAAGTAGGGATTTCTAAGCATCCCCGTGACTCGCAACGCTGCCGTAACCAGTTAGTTCATAACATATTGAGTATGATACCAGCAACCAGGCACGGACTCGTCGACGCCACCGCGATGCCCCCCTACGACCTGGGTGAGGGCCACCCCTTCGCCCGGGACCGGCAGGAGCCGCTGTTCGACCTCATTCGGCGGATGGAATTGGCGCGATCCGAGGAGTTCCTGACGCCCGTCGCCGCGAGCCGAGACATCGTCGAGTTGGCCCATGATCGGGAGTACGTGGACATGGTGGAGGCGACGTCCGCAGACAATCCGGACCCTTCCGCAAGGGCCAGAGGACTCGAGTTCGGTCTCGGCTCCGCGGACAACCCGCTCGCGCCAGGACAGCACCAGGCGGCGAGCGCGGTCACCGGCGCGACGGCGGACTGCGTGCTGCGCGTGGTGAAGGGAGAGTTGCAGCACGCGTTCAATCCCACCGGTGGACTGCACCATGCCGCCCACCGCACAGCGAGCGGCTTCTGCATCTACAACGATCTCGTCGCCGGCATTCGCACGGCGAGGAATACAGGCGTCGAGAAGGTGATGTACGTCGACTTCGATGTGCACCACGGCGACGGCGTGGAGTTCGCATTCGCCGACGACCCGTCCGTGCTGACGGTGTCGTTCCATCAATCACCCGAGACGCTGTTCCCGGGAACCGGGCACGAGAAGGACGTCGGAGTCGGAGACGGGAAGGGCACGGTCGTCAACATGCCGTTCGCGCCGTACACCGGCGACGATTCCTGGTGGCACTGCGTCTCGACGGTGCTGCCCGCCGTGACGCGGCGATTCAAACCGGACCTCATCGTCACGCAGCACGGCTGTGATCCGCACCACGAAGACCCGCTGGCGCAGTTGATGTTGACGACCGCGCCGATGCAGAAGGCCGCCGGTCTCAGCCGTGATCTCGCGATGGAAGTGTGCGACGGGCGGTGGGTCGCGACGGGTGGCGGCGGCTACCAGCCCTACCGCGTGCTCCCCCGCGCGTGGTCGATCGTCTGGATGGTAATGAACGGTCGGCAGTTGCCGGAACGCGTGGACCCCGATTGGCTGAAGGCCTGGCGACACGCTTCGAACGACCCGCTGCCAGAGCGCTTCATCGATCCCGAACTACCCAAGAGCAACGCCGTGGACCAGGCGCGCGACATGAACCTCCGTCGGCTCGACAAGTTGCTGAAGTTGCACGACCTGTAAGAAAGTCAGAACACGATGGCCGACTTGACCGGAGCCGCGAAGACGGGACGGTCCAAGTGTCGCGGATCTGGCGAGAAGATCGCCAAGGACCAACTCCGCTTCGGCGAAGAGGTGCCGAACCCCTTCGCAGACGAGGAGGATGCGATGACGATGCACTGGTTCCACGTCGCGTGCGGCGCGGACAAACGACCGGAGAAGTTCGTCCTGGCTCTGGCTGCCGACCCGGACGAACTTCCCGAACACGACAAGGTGCAGCGCATCGCCCAGCTCGGCGGCGAGAACTCCGATCTGGCCCGGGTCCTGCGCGCGGGACCATCGAACCGGAGGCGGACCCGGTGAGCATGTCGACGGCGTTCTTTGTTCACGCCGGTTGCACGGTCGAGAAACTGGGCGAAATCGGGTTGCTGGAGAAGCTCGAACCCGTGAGCGACAAACTCGACGACGAAGACGTAGCCGAGCTGCGCGCGATCTTGACGGGCGGGTGACCGGCGGCGTGCGCACGCTGCGCCCCGTCGATACGCTCTCGGTCATGCACAAGATCCGCACCGCTGTTCTCGCCGGCCTCTGTGCCGCCAACCCTTGGCTTGCCACCGTCTCGCTCGCGCAGGAACAACTCGCGGGCATCGGGGAGTACACGCGCAAGGCGATGAAAGCCTGGCAGGTGCCGGGAGTCGCCATCGCAGTCGTCAAAAACGACAAGATCGTCTTCGCCAAGGGGTTCGGCGTCCGCGAAATGAACAAGGACGGCAAAGTCGATGAACACACGTCCTTC